>JAFRLX010000018.1 GCA_017430965.1 Clostridia bacterium
CCGTGTAGTTGCGGGGATCAGCGTGTTTACTGTCCCAACCGTGAATAGAACCGCCAATCATAGCACCAATTTGTTTTCTAGACACGCCCAAGTCTTTGTTTAAATTATTAGTATATGCTTCGTTTAAAGGCGAATATATACTTGGATTAGGTATGATTTTGCTTTGAGCATTTCCTTTTATGATTTCGATGATTTTGTTATTGTCTTCGTCAAAGGTGTATGCTTTCTCGGGAAGAGATTGGCGATAAGGGATAACGGTACTTTCTGCGCGTTTACAAATCTCTGCAAATTCACAGATATGATAGATACAATTACCGATTTCAGTGTGATATTCATCAATGAAACGACAGTTTCTTACGACACTACTACCATCTTTGTGAAAGATTTTGATATTGTCACCGTCCTCCAACATAAAGATAGTTTTGTAGTCGGGAGTGATAAAACGAATATCTTTGGATGCCTTTTTTATGTGGTGGTCAAGGTACTCTTTTTCATAGGCAAAGATGTAGAAATCATAATCACCTAATTGATACGGCTCAAAGCGGATGAGAAAAGCATATTCTTCAACATCAACTCGGAAGCCGTATTCTTCACCGTAGTTGCCTTGCATAAGGGCTTTTTGCTGAAAAGAACAAAATGCTCTCATGTTATTGCGATTGCTCATCGGTTGATATTGTCTTTTGTCGGTTTGAAGCGCATCAATTAACTCGCCGAAAATCATAACGAAGTGTTCATTGTCATTGCTGCCATCATACTCAAAAAAAGTAGGGTGATACTCCTCTCCGCTTTTGCCGAAATCACCACGAAGGTAACCCAAGTAACCGGTTTTAGAACTGATAGTTTGTGATTGGGTGTAGGCATAGAGTTGTTCTTTCTTGCCCATAGGTCGCAAATTAAGTTCCATTCTTGTCACTTCCTTTCGGGGAATCAAGTTTTAAATGCGGACTTGCAAGATACTCAATTATCCTTTTTTGGCGCACTGCTTCTCGGATTTCTAAAACATATTCGAGTTCAACCCGTGTAATGGTTTTTACACCGATAATGCTTATGTCCATATTCAGAATACTTTTTTCATCGGCATATCCGGCATTTTTGAGTTTTTCAAGAAGTCTATACTTGTTGACAGTCGGATTGTTTGGCATATTTCTCTGCCTCCTTTGCCATATAGTGTTCAATCATGGGGATTTCGCAGTATGCATTGATAACGATTTCCTTTTGTGCATCATACAAGGAGTCGTGGAATTTGAGCCTCGCTGTGTTATCGTTTCCTTCTCGCATAAAGAAGGAAATATACGGCGATTTCGCTCTTTTATTCCGACCGATAAAAAAAGTGACATCCCGAATAGGAAGCCGCTGAATAATCTTGTATCCGAAAATATATTTGTTCATCGTGCATCACGCTCCTTATGGGTTTTGGTAAATCCGTTCTGTCTATCATAGAACCGTACTTTTTCTACGCCACGCTTGACCAAATCTCTCTGCGCAGCATAAAGTGACTTATGGTAGTGCCCCCAATAAAAGTTAGTTAAATCCTCGTTTGCTTGCCATGTGACATAGGGCGTTGTCATATTGTTTTCGGGGATGTTGGGATTATGGCCTAACGCTAAAACCGCATCCCCGATAATTAAGGTTTGTATGATTTCATACTCACCGTTCATCTTTTTTTCGCTCATTTAGCGCGCCTCCTCTCGTTGTTTGATGATTTTTTGGATGTGAGTTAAATTGGTTTTTGCCCATTCGGGTAGTTTGTCCTTATCGAGTGTGCCGATTACATCATATCTTTCGACTCGCGAATGTGTCTTTGTGGCAAGGTTATACCCGAAAACGCCTGTTCCTCTGGCAAAAGGATTTGTGCCGTTGCCACCGGTGACAAAAAACAGCTGGCTTTCCTGCGTTTGGTATTCTCGTTTCAATACAAGAGGATTTAAAACGATGATTTTGCCTGCAAGATACTCGTTGTTTCCCACAGGTTTACACATCTCTTTTGTGATAACAACCATTTCTTTCGGAACTGTCTTTTCGAGTTCTGATACTCGT
Organism: Clostridia bacterium; assembly: GCA_017430965.1. Classification (GTDB taxonomy): domain Bacteria; phylum Bacillota; class Clostridia; order Oscillospirales; family Acutalibacteraceae; genus RUG714. The sequence goes on from JAFRLX010000018.1 coordinate 2,038, forward strand.
TGAGCCAATCTGTCGCTGAAATTGTGCATGATTTCGAGATAATTATCACTACCCATTTGTTCTCGATAAAACTCGACACCTGAGGCATATTCAATATCACAACAGACAAAGCGAGGGCTTTCGTTAATACTCTCGGCGACAACCAACTCTGTTTTGCCAAGCGATACGCTCTGAATAATCTCATAACTACCAATCATTCTTTTTTCTGTGTTCATACACACCTCCTTAAAAGGAAAGGGACAATCTTGTGATTGCCCCTTTCAACAAATATGGTTTTATTCTGCTTCTCGCAACCAAACAATGTTCGATGCTCTTGCTCCCCAAGGGGAACCGGAAATAGAACCTTCTACATTATCAATTCTAATTTGTTTAGTTATACTGTTAAAAGCATATCTTTCAATGGTTTCAACGCTATTCGGAATGGTCAAGTTTGTAGTAGCTGTACAACTTGAAAAAGCATATTCTCCAATCGTTTTCAGACCGGAGGAAAGATTGACTGTGACAAGGCTTTTGCAAGAGCGAAAGGCATTCGAACCAATTACTGTAACATTATCAGGTATGGTGATACTTGTAAGACCGGATGAGGAAAAAGTATTTGATTCAATTTCCGTAATATCAGAAGGGAGTACAATGCTTTTTAACTGAGAACAGTAAGAAAATGCATTGCTTCCGATACGAGTAAGACTTTGCGGTAACTTAATATATGTCAAATTGGAACAGTTTTCAAAAGCACCGCTATTAATTTCCGATACTCCCTCCTCGATTACAACACTTGTAAGGGGAGTCCATGCTACACAACGATTGCCTTCGCTATACGAAGCCCCTACATTTTCAAGCCAACTGGGGATAGTTATGCTGGTAACCGGTTTATTATTCAGATAGAGAGCACGTGTAATGAAAGTCGGATCACTGCCAGCATTTTCAAAAGAGATGTGGAACCACTCATTGATTGTACCGGTAAAATTCACTTTTATGAGTTTGCTACAACCCGAGAAGGCATTACTTCCGATTGTTTCGACTCCGGGATTAATATTAAGTGTTGTGAGTGCTGCGCATCTTGCAAATGCTGATGAAGCAATGTTTTTTGTCCCATTGAGCGTTATGGTAGCCAGCTTTGTCAACGAGGAAAAATTAAACTTATCCAAATTTGGCGTGTTTTTTCCTATTGTGATTGAAGTGAGAAGCTTGCAGTTATACACGGGTGATTCTTCACCGTAATTGCAAGAACCGCCTAACTCATTGATACTGTCCGGCAAAACTAAACTTGTTAGTTTTGTGCCATTAAATGCGCTGTGCCCTAAATACTCAACTTTGTCGGGAATGGTCACGCTGGAAAGAGCAGTGTATGCGAAGGCATATCCACCTATGCGAGTAAGATTCGGTGACATCGTGATTTTTGTGAGATTTGAGCAACTTTTAAAAGCATTTGCAGGGATAATGGTAATAGTATCCGGAATAACAAACTGTGTAATAGCTGAATATGCAAATGCTTCGCTCCAATTTGTAAGATTTGCGGGAAAATTCAGTTTAAGAAAGGGAGAAGTACCATTTGCGGTTCTTTTGGAAAAAGCATGGTTTTCGATTGTTGTAACAGAATCAGGAATAGCGATCTCTGAATAATTGCAATATGAAAACGCTTCTGTCCCAATTGTTTCTAAACCTTCAGGCAAAATCAGTTTGCCGGTAACATTAGCGTACCGAAATGCTTGATCTCCAATAGTTTTAAGTTTTGAACCTTGCTCAAATGAAATATATGCATATTTACTTGAGTTTGAAAGATAACCGTTTATTTCTGCTAAAGCAAGTGTTCCCAATTCTTCCACAGAAGCAGGAATTTCAATCGGTTCTTTAATGTTTGCACATGTGAATGCACAGTTTCCGATATACTTGAGTGAAGACGGCTTTTCAAATATGACTTTATTTACTGTTCCAAAACCAAAAGGAGATTGACTGCCTACACTATCCTCAATTCTTTCAAGTGTTTTGGGAATAACAATATCGCAATCTGTTCTGTCAATTCCCTTTGTGAGAGCGGATACATCAGATGAGATACTTTTAACTCCATCATAATTGTCAGCTTCATTTGGTTCGGGAAAAAGCATAATGCCAAAGGTTTCTAACTTGTCTTTACCCAGTTCGGTAATACCTGTAATTTGACCGGTAGTGTAATCGTCATCAGCCCAAGTATAGCAATCATAATCCACAATCGGCAGCAAACGAATGTTATAGTTCCAACTGCCAAACCAAAGCCCTGCAGTCATATTCTGCACTTTTCCAAAACCCATTGTTGAAACGGGATTGTTTATGCGAACGCCATCTTCGTAAGTGAATTTGGTTTTCTCTTGTGTGATGGATGCAGGGATTTCATCTTTTCCGTAGGAAGAAAGCATAAAGCTATTGTCGGGTTGAAGTTTCACCATAGCATCGCCAGCTATATTTCCTTCTACAGATACTTCGAATGAAAAATCATTAGTATCATTTGGCTTGAAAGCGCCATCCACTATGAGAATGGCGGGCACTTTTGCAGTGTATGTGGTATGCTGCGTTGCTCGAACTTCTACTGTTTGTTCCCCGATAATGTTGTAGGTATTGTATACGGAATAATCCGTGTTCCTCCTTTGCGTTTCATCAATGCCGACATTGACTTTGTCGTCATCGAAATTCTCGGAAGCTTTACTATCTTTGACTAAATCATAGTAGCTCGAAGCATTTACCGGAAGGATGGAAAACGGAAACACAACCATTACGATAAGAACAAACGAAATAATCAGTTTAAATCTTTTCACATTTACCTCCTAGTATTTTTATAGAGTTAATTGGTGTTGTGCTGACGAAATGGACATGCACATTTTCTTAAACCAATCTGGATTGCAAAATCGCCATGCCATAATCCTGCGGTCATGCCTGACACCGCACCTGCACCGGAAGAAGTTAAGGTTGCATCATATCTTAAGCCATCAGCATAGGTGAAGGTTGTCTGCTCCTGTGTAATGGTGCCCGTAATATCATCCTTGCCGATAGAAGACATAGTAAAGCTTTCATCGGGTTCGATATATACTTCTTCATCGCCTGCAATATTGCCGGTGGCAGAGACTTCATAACCAAAGTCATTGGTTCTATCGGCACCGACATATGCACCGTTAACAATCAAAACGGCAGGAACCTTAACGGTATAGGTGGATGCTTGTGAAGCGTACACGAGAACAGCCACTTCATCATCGCCGTCTTCTTCAGTATACACAGAATAGGTGGTTTGCTTATTCTGCGTCAGGTCTTTTCCGACATAAACAGAAGAGTTTGAATTATCGTGAAAATCCCTTGAACCATAGGAGTTTTGAGTTGTACTCGCTGCAAAGGTGGGCAAAGCGAGTGTAAACAGCATTGCGACTGCCAGAACGATTGAAAGTGTTTTCTTAATGTTTTTCATGGGTTAAAATCCTCTTTTCTTTAAATTAGTTTTTGATGACGGAAACCGTTTGGTAAAACGTATTTCCTTTTTGGTACTTGTCCGCCGTATATGCGGTGATTTCGTATTTGAGTTTGCTTCTTCCGAGAGGGAGTTTATCATAAACATCCGCTTGAATTGAGTAGCCCGCTTTAATAAGTGAAACTTGTTCTGTTTTCTCATTATAGGTTTGGAAAATCAACTTATCGCCGCAGTAGATTTTATAGGCGAGCAGGAAGTTTTTGTTATTCTCAGTGTCCAAATGCAATAACTCTAAAGTTCTGTGTTTCGGGGACAACTTAATCTCGCTTCCGTCGTATCCGTTAATATCTACATACAGGACTTTATATCCCATGTCTTTGACTTCCTCGATGATTTTTTCACCTTCAACGGGTAACGCTTTAATGCTCATATATCGAGGCACGAATTTTGAGGCGCTGACAATGATTGCAGTTAACAGAATAGCGAGAATAATAAAAAGAGGATTGAGGGTAGTTACTCTTAAAAAATCATTACCACCAACCCAAGCATATCCGTATGTGTGTGCCGACCTGTTTTCTTTTACATCGTAATTTTTTTCGCTATCGTCTTCACATAAAACGGCTTTTGCGATTTTTCTTTCTCTCAACTTCTGTCTGCCGGATTTTTCTTTAAACCGAAGCTGCCTCTTACGAATGTTACCGACAATGTGCGCTTCATTTTCATCTCGCCAAGCATCAAACTCTTTTTTGGAGAGTACGGCACAACTGCCTTTTAACTTTTTCTTATGACTGTTTTCTGTCAGTTCCTCTGCGTTTTTAATAAACAATTCTTTGTATCTGCTCATAGATAAACTCCTCTCGTTTTTACTTAGTTATTTCTTTCTGTTTTTGATTTGCAAAATAATAATAGCCGCAAGAATTACGACTACTACACTAATGCCAATGATTGCTTTAATGCTCATGCTTATCATCCTCCTTGTCAGATTTCTTTCTCTTTCTGAGAAGATTGTAAACGATAACGAGAATGGCGAGAGCAGATGCAGCAGCCATTGTATATATGGTTCTCTTGTCGAGATTGTCGCCGGTGTCCGGAACTTTGGTGGTTTGTTTCGGTTTCGGCATAGTGATTTTTACGGTTTGTTCCTTATCCTTTAAATCACAATGGGAAGCAATTTCGGTGCCATCTTTATACAGCGTTTCAAAGACGACAATTTCAGTATCTTCCGTGAGGTAACTGCTATCAACCTTGAAAACAAGTTCTAATGAACCGCTCGGCTCTTTCGGTACAAAGGTTATTTCGGCAGTCACAGTTTTGCCGTTAATAAGCAACGGTTTGCCGGTCTTTTTATCCATCAAAATTCCCTTGATGGTATATTCCGTTTCGGGAACTAAATGCTGATACTCAACAATGTCATAAATATCAAGCACTTTGTTTTGTTCCATCGTTTTCTTACCGTTCACGGTAGCACTTGTTTTGAGTTCGGGAATACGGTCATTCACGATATTATACTCGATAACTTGTTCGTTTTCGGTAATGTCAAGTGTATACAATGTACTGTTTTCAAGATAACCGTCGGCGGCTTTCAATTCCTTAATGAAATAGGAACCGTAGGGAACACCTGCAAACTCAAAAGCACCGTTCTTATCGGTTGTCACAGTCAAAACAGCTGTTTGTTCATTATACTCTTGTGCGTCAGATTTGAACAAACCGAAAACAACTCCCGCAATAGGTTTGCCACTTTCTCTGTCGGTTTTTGTTCCTTTGATACTGCCATAAAGCAATTTGTTTTCAATGATTTGTCCGTCATTGATTTGAATATCAATAACGGATTCATCTTGCCCTTTATATGCTGCATCAAATTCATACTTACTTTCATCAATGATATAATGATTATCGGCAGAGAGTTCTTTCACATAATACTTTGCGTTTAAAGGCAGGTCACAATCAAAAGCAACTTTGCCGTTTTCATCGCAATATGCGAAAGTGATAAGCCCATTTTCGGGGATTTCAGAACCGTCCGAGGCAGTAATTGTTTCTGCGGCAAAAAGACCGAATTGTATGGATTCTACTTCGCCCGATTTACCGATGCCGAAGGTTTCATCAACCTGAACCGATTTTGCAAGTGAAACGCTTACTTTCTGTCGTTGATTGTTCATATTCAAAGCGGTACTTGTTACTTTGATATTTTGACCGGCATAGGAAAGCTCTACAATATATTCGGTTGTGTCTTTCACAAAACCATCGGGTGCTGCCTTTTCGGTAACTTTGTATTTGCCGAGATATATCGCTTTGGAAATGGCAATGCCGTCTTCACCGGTTGTGATTTCATCTATCAAAGCTCCTTTATGGTAGCGAATGGCACCGTCGCCTGTTGCAATATCTTCAGCAGCATAGACTTCAAAGACAGCATTTTTAAGGTTCTGTTCTTCATATACAGGCGTATATATACTATCGCTGTTTTCCACGCTCGCAAAAACCTCGCCGGTCTTGGTGATTTGGATAACACCTTTTTGTGCCACATTTTTTTTGTTTACTTTTACGATTGTGAGTGCATCTTCATAGTGGCTGTTTTCTCTTGTTACATCAAAAGAAACGGGAGAGTTATCTAATACATAGCCGTAAGGCGCAGTGACTTCTACAAGGGAATAACCTCTACCCAATTCCAATTTCTCGGGTGTTAAAAGATAGCCTTCTTCATTAGTATAGAAAGTATCCACGGTTGTCTTTTTGGGATAAGTGAAAGACATTGAAATCTTTTTGCCCGAAGCATCAAAGATTTGGAAACCTGCGCCCGCATAAGGAATGCTTTTGCCTGTTTCTGTATCTGTCTTTATGATTTTGATATATGCTTGGAATGGGGCGTTGTTAATAAGATACTTGTAGGTTTTACCGTTTTCCGAAACAAATACATCAAAGTCCGGCATAAACTCAGAACCTTCTTTGCCTTTTGTTTGATGAACAGTGTATACGCCGTAAGGCAAATTAGTGGCTTGTGCAAAACCGTCATTATCGCAATCTAAAACCGCTTTTTCACTTGCTTTTGCATCGGCAAAAGAACCGGCAGATTTGAGATAGACTTGGAACTCTGCTTCAGGTTCGGGAGTTTCAATTTGCGTACTGCCGTCATCGCTGTGCTTAATAACAGCAATGTTACCTTTGATTACCTGTTCTTTTACTGCCGCACTTGTACTGTTGTATTCAATGGTATAAAGAGATGCACTTGCACCGACATTATCGACAGTGCTATCAAGCAAATATCCCTCACTCGGTTCAATCTCTTTGATAGTCCAATGTTCACCGCAAATATAGTAGTCTGTGGTGAATTGACCGTGAGCATCGGTAGTATATGTGCCAACCAACCGGCCGTTATCATACAAACCATATTTTGCTCCGGCAAGAGTAGCATCGCCTTGTGCGGCGCCTTTTTCTTTGTCAGTTTTTGTAACGGTTACCCGAAACTTTTTGAGAGTATTTGTGAAACTTGCTTTTGTAACCTCATTCCACTTGATTGAGGTGGTCTGATTATCGGGAATAACATAGCGTATAGCCGTATTAACTTCTTCAATAACATATCCCGTACCAATCAAGATGTTTTTAAAGGTGGCAACACCATCTGCATTGGTGCTTGCAGTTTCATTGATAGTTTCGCCCGACAGGGAAGTACCTGTCAATCTGAATTTTACGCCTTCATTAATGCCATCCTCGGAAGTTTTCGTTACTTGCAAACTGCCTTTTCTAAGCACATTAGAAAATGATATGGTTGCGGTTTTATTTGATTGAACAGTAACGCTTTTAGTGCTTTGCGGCTCATAAATATTACTGCTCGCTTCGGTTACAGTATAGGTACCGGGAACAAGGTAATCTAAAACCGCTTCACCGTTTGCATCGGTGGAAACGGTTTTGGTATAATTTGTTCCATTGATAGTGAATTTAAAGCCTTCGGTTTTTCCATCTTCCGACACCTTTTTTATTTTTAAATCACCAAGTGGTTGGATATTACCTACAACCGAAAATGAGACGGGATCATAGTATGCCGAATAAATCAGTTTTTGGTAACTCTCACTGCCGTAAGGGTAGTAGAGCAACAGCTCGTCATCATCACCGGTATCGGTTTTGTAGTAGGCACCGTTAAGGATACTGAAAGAGGTTTGTGTGCAGGTTTTATCGACAGTTACAACGAGCGTGTTTGTGCCGGCGCTGTGAACCATTTTTATCCCGTCTTTGTTGATGGTAAAAGCGGGATAGTCTTTAAAGACTTTGTTCGTATCCGTAAAGGTTTTACTTGTGCCAGCTGTGATTGTTCCGACATTGGTTTTATCGAAAGAGGGCTTTGTGTTCAGTTTCTTCATATTTGCTTCTGCCGTATCACACCAGTTCTCGTAATCACTGTCAGAGAAATCCCAGGAAGTGCTACTGCCCATAATCGACCAAACTTTCTTTTGACACATAGCCATATCTTTCCAATTTATGGAATTACCATGCTCGAGATAGTAACCGGCAAAAATCCATTTCGCTGCCGTAATGACATCGGCATTAGAACCTGCTTTCCTTGCTTTTAAATATGCTTCGGAAGGGGATGTGGTGTTGTATTCAACACAGAAAAGCGGGTAAGTGTTTCCACCGACAGTGGCGGTATGGAGTTCGTGACCATAATGAGAACTAACAGTCACATTAATATCGCGTCCTGTCACTTTACCCAAGTTAGCACTTTCAGCAAAAGCTGCTAATGGAAATACCGAGGTGAGTATTAATAAAGCAAGTAAGAGAGATACTGTCCTTTTACTTAATCTTTTCATTCTTGTCCTTTCCCTGCAAAAGAAAAAGAGCAAGATTTCTCTTGCCCTTTTCTCCGCAGTATTTTGTTTTAGTAAGTGAAGTTACCTGTCCATCTTCCGCAGTTAGAACAACTCCAACACTCATAACCGGAGGGGCAATTACGGAAGTATTCATTCTCACCGATTGTACCGCTTTCAAACAGACTGTTCCATTTGTTCATTTCAGCATTAACATAGGCTCTGACTTCACTTCTTGAACTGAACCATCTTCCCATATTGCCGCACGATAAACTGTGATTATAGTTATTGGTACAAGTTTTCGGCTTTGTGGTTTGAGGTTTCGTGGTAGGCGCTTTTGTTGTTTGCTGCCTTTTAGTAGTTGTCTGTTTTTTGGTGGTTGTAGTTTTCTTTTCGGTTGGTTTTTGAGTAGTGGGTTGTTTGTGAGTGGTGGTAGCTTCTTTGGTAGTGGTTTGTGATTTTGTAGTTTCTTTCTTTTCGGTAGTCGCTTTTTTAGAAGCGCTTTTCTTTTGTTTCTTTGAAGTCGTTTGAGTGGTTTCCTTTACACTTTCTTTTTTAGTAGTGTCGGTTACCAACTCACTTGTTTCTTCACTGGTTATACTGACTTCTGTTTGCGGATCCGATGGGTTGGTGCTTGCTTTGACTGCGCAGGCAGTGAGCGAAGCAACAAGTACCACTAAAATCACTAATACATATTTCTTCATAATATCATCTCCTTTATCTAAATCGTACTACCAAAACCGTATTTAGACAAAGGTGCGAACTAAAACATCGGCATCATCTCCTTTATTAATTACTATCTATATATATCAGCGTGGAGTTATATCCACACTACCTTGCATCTCGGCTTTTTTGTTTTTGCAAATACTTGGTGTAATGTTCAAGTGCTTTACATACATATTCCTCGGTTTTTTCAAGGGGAATAGTTTTTGGAATGTACTTTCTAACTCTTTCTGCATGGAGAACGAGTTTTTCTTTTTGATTGGGTTTGATTTCAGACATTATTTTCACGATTTTTTTTGTGTCAAGTTTGCCATTTTCAAAAAGCTTTCTCATTCTGATTGCTTGCGCATGAGAAGGTGTTGATTCGTTTTCATCAATAAAGTCCACGATATCTCTTTGGCTTTCTTCGTCCAGGTAGGACAGTTCAACAGCCGGGCGAAGTGCCATTTTACCCTTGTCCATATATTCAAGCAGTTCGGGAACAAGGTCTGTTAGGCGAATGTATCTGCGGATTTGTTCTCTACTTTCGCCTACTTGATATGCGAGTTCTTCGTTTGAACGTAACTTCGACACCACTGGTGTCGAAGTTATTTCTATTTGCCTTCCCTGATGTTTCATGGCATCATAAAGAATTTTATAAGCAAACGCTTTTTCGCTTGGTAGCATATTATCTCTTTGATTAATATTACTCTCAACCATAACGATTGCAGCAGTTAAATCGTCGTAATCACAGACCATGGCTTTAATTGTCTTTTTTTCTGCTAGTTCACTTGCCCTTAAGCGTCTGTGTCCGGAAATCATCTCATATCTGCCTCCTTCTTTTGGTCTAACAAGTATTGGTAATAATACGCCGTTTTTTTCAATGCTATCGGTTAGTTCTATCATTTTTTCGTCATCAACCACTTTAAAGGGATGGTTTGGATATTCATCAATAAGCGAAATATCAAGTTCTTGGATTTCTCCTGTAATATTTTGGTTCATTTTATTATTCCTCCAATATTTATTTGTTTAAACCAAAGTGCAAAAACACTTTCTATTTTTGCACTTTGGTTTTGCGTGTTACTTGTCCTCGGCACCCCACACGCAACGGGAAGTCATCAGACGATCGGTTGCGAACCAATTCCATTGGGATTTCACCACTGCCGGGTACTCCGCCAGCTCCGTAGAGATGTATCATTATACCTGAATGATTCATTGCCTTATCCGTTGCAACCGGATATTTCAAAACAGTTCGGAATCGCTCGCCATCTTGCTTTCCGTGATAACCATAAATGGCAGATGGGTTTTGGCGTACTTTTATACGGCTGAGGTTTTTCCTCCATTCAGGAATGTATCTGATGAATGTGTATTTAGTTGTTGAGTTGTGTTGAGAAAAACATTTCTCAAAGAGTAGCCGACGAAAACGCCTTTTTGGCAAAAGTTTTTTGAAACTTTTTTTAAAATTTCGATTTTTTGTAGCATTGCACAGTTTTAGTTGTTTTGATTTGTGCTCTTTAACAACAAAAAACTTCTCTATCTGAAGATAGAGAAGTTGAATAAAAAATAGGCACATCAGCTAAGATGTGCCTATCTATAAGGTTTTTAGTTATTATTGTTTATTTCGAATGTGCGATTTATCTCTTTTCGCCTATGGCTGCCTGTGCCGCTGCGAGTCTTGCGATCGGAACGCGGAACGGGGAGCAGGAAACATAGTCAAGCCCAATCTTGTGGCAAAACTCAACACTGCTCGGGTCGCCGCCGTGCTCACCGCAGATACCGCAGTGGAGGTCGGGGCGCACTTTCTTACCCATATCAACTGCCATTTCCATCAATCTGCCAACGCCGGTTTGGTCGAGTTTTGCAAACGGGTCGTTTTCAAAAATCTTAGCATCATAGTAAGCGTCGAGGAACTTACCGGCATCGTCACGGCTGAAGCCGAAGGTCATCTGGGTTAAATCGTTGGTACCGAAGCAGAAGAAGTCTGCCTGCTCGGCAATCTGGTCGGCAGTAAGAGCCGCACGCGGAATCTCAATCATCGTACCGACTTCGTACTTCATTTCCACGCCTGCTTTTGCGATTTCTTCATCGGCAGTAGCAACAACGATATCCTTGACATACTTCAATTCCTTGCTGTCGCAGGATAACGGAATCATGATTTCGGGGTCCATATCCCAATCCGGATGCGCTTTCTTCACATTGATTGCCGCGCGGATAACCGCTCTGGTCTGCATCTTGGCAATTTCCGGATAGGTGACAGCCAATCGCAAGCCTCTGTGACCCATCATCGGGTTGAACTCGTGGAGAGAGTCGATAATCGCCTTGATATCGGCAACACTCTTGCCTTTAGCTGCGGCAAGTTTTTCAATATCGGATTCCTCGGTGGGAACAAACTCGTGAAGCGGCGGGTCTAAGAAGCGGATGGTCACGGGGCAACCTTCCAGCGCCTCGTAGAGTTTTTCAAAGTCGCTCTGTTGGTAGGGAAGAATTTTCTCGAGAGCAGCCTCTCTGTCTTCCAACTTCGTGGAGCAAATCATTTCGCGGAAAGCGGCGATTCTGTCCTCTTCAAAGAACATATGCTCGGTACGGCAAAGGCCGATGCCTTCTGCGCCGAGTTCTCTTGCCTTCCTCGCATCTGCCGGTGTGTCGGCATTGGTGCGCACTTTGAGGGTTCTGAACTTGTCTGCCCAGCCCATAATTCTGCCGAAGGTGCCGGCAATCTCGGCATCCTTGGTGGCGATAATGCCATCGTAGATGTTACCGGTAGAGCCGTCAATAGAAATGAAGTCGCCTTCGTGGAATTCTTTACCGGCGAGGGTGAATTTCTTGCCTTCCTCGTCCATAACGATTTCGGAGCAGCCGGAAACACAGCAGGTACCCATACCGCGTGCAACCACCGCTGCGTGAGAGGTCATACCGCCGCGCACGGTGAGAATACCCTGCGAAGCTTTCATACCGGTGATATCTTCCGGAGAAGTCTCTAATCTGACAAGCACAACCTTTTCGCCTCTGGCGTTCCACTCTGCAGCATCATCGGCAGTGAACACAACCTTACCGCAAGCAGCACCGGGGGAAGCGCCCAAGCCTTTACCAATCGGTGTGGCAGCCTTCAAAGCGGCGGCATCAAACTGCGGGTGCAGGAGGGTATCAAGGTTACGCGGGTCAATCATCGCAACGGCTTCTTCTTCCGTTCTCATACCTTCGTCTACAAGGTCGCAAGCGATCTGCAGCGCAGCCTGAGCGGTTCTTTTGCCGTTACGGGTTTGGAGCATATAGAGCTTGCCGTGTTCGACGGTAAATTCCATATCCTGCATATCTCTGTAGTGGTTTTCAAGCAGGGAACAAACTTTGGTAAATTCCGCAAATGCTTCGGGGAATTTCTGTTCCATTTCGCTGATGTGCATGGGAGTACGCACGCCGGCAACTACGTCTTCGCCCTGTGCGTTGGTTAAGAACTCGCCGAACAAGCCCTTTGCGCCGGTAGCCGGGTCGCGGGTGAATGCCACACCGGTGCCGCAATCATCACCCATATTGCCGAATGCCATTGCCTGCACATTGACAGCCGTACCCCAAGAGTAGGGAATATCGTTGTCACGGCGGTATACATTCGCGCGCGGGTTATCCCAAGAGCGGAACACTGCCTTCACGGCGCCCATCAACTGCTCCTTGGGATCGGTCGGGAAGTCCACACCGATTTTTGCTTTGTATTCAGCCTTGAATTGAGAAGCCAATTCTTTGAGGTCGTCAGCTGTCAAATCGACATCCTGGGTGACGCCCTTCTTGGCTTTCATTTCATCAATAAGTTCTTCAAAATATTTCTTGCCGACTTCCATAACAACGTCGGAATACATTTGAATAAATCTTCTGTAGCAGTCCCAAGCCCAGCGCGGGTTATTGGATTTCTCTGCCATAACTTCCACAACTTCTTCATTCAAGCCGAGGTTGAGGATGGTATCCATCATACCGGGCATGGAAGCTCTTGCGCCGGAGCGCACGGAAACGAGCAGCGGGTTTTCTTTATCGCCGAACTTTTTGCCGTTGATTTCTTCCATCTTCACGATGTATTCTTCAATCTCCGCCATGATTTCGGGGTTGATTTGTCTGCCGTCTTCATAATACTGCGTGCAAGCCTCTGTGGTGATGGTGAAGCCCTGCGGAACCGGGAGACCGATGTTGGTCATTTCCGCGAGGTTAGCGCCTTTACCGCCGAGAAGCTCTCTCATGTTGGCATTACCTTCCGAGAAAAGGTAGCAATATTTTTTTGCCATTTGTTTCCCTCCATATACTTTATCTATATTTTTAAACAATTTGAAAGCCACATATTGTGGCACTCATATATTCTATATTAATTAACAAAATTAAGCAATGGAGAATATTCACAAATTTTACTTGCAAAACGATAGAAAATAAGTCATAATATATTCATAATATACAAATTGATTGCTTTTGAGATGCTTTTTTCGGTATAGCACGGTGCCTGTACACCGCTTGCCCGCTCAAAAAGCCTTGCAATACACAAAGTATTCCTTCACCTTTTTGGAGCAGGCAATCG
>JAFRLX010000113.1 GCA_017430965.1 Clostridia bacterium
ATAAAAATGAGGGAATACTTGCCGTATTGGCTTATTTTTTCATTGTCAAGATGGGTGAGAGCAGTCGAAATGAACCAAAACTTCCTTATTGCCACTCTCCGTATGACATGCACCCCTTTAAGGGCGGTGCGCGCATAGCGCGCGGTGGGTGAAACTGAAAACTGAAAGCTGAAAACTGAAAACTGACAAATAAGGTTTGGCGAGCAAACAGCTCGCCAAACCCTTATTTGTCTTGACATTTGCAAAAATATATATTATTATATAAAATCTACAATTCTATATAAAGTTTACTATTCTGCATAATCTAAGAAAGGAGAAGAACATGGACTTTAAGCTTGTCAGTGACTATGCGCCCACCGGCGACCAGCCCGAGGCGATTGCCGCGCTGGTGGAAGGCTTAAAGAGCGGCATGAAAGAGCAAACTCTGCTCGGCGTGACCGGCTCCGGCAAGACCTTCACAATGGCAAATGTCATTGCCGCCATGAACAAGCCCACCTTAGTGCTTGCGCACAACAAGACCCTTGCCGCGCAGCTGTGCAGCGAGTTTAAAGAGTTCTTCCCCGAGAATGCTGTAGAATATTTCGTTTCTTACTATGACTATTATCAGCCCGAGGCGTACCTCCCCGGGACCGATACCTATATCGAAAAAGACTCCGCCATTAACGATGAAATCGACAAGCTGCGCCACTCCGCGACCAGCGCGCTGAGCGAGCGTAACGATGTGATTATTGTCGCCTCCGTTTCGTGCATCTACACCCTCGGCAGCCCCTATGACTACAAGAACATGGTCATTTCTCTGCGCGAGGGGATGGAAAAGAGCCGCGAGGCGCTGATTCAAAAGCTGGTCGAAATCCAGTATGAGCGCAACGACATTTCCTTTGTGCGCAACAAGTTCCGCGTGCGCGGCGATGTGGTGGAGATTTACCCTGCCTATGCCAGCGACACGGCGATTCGCGTTGAGTTCTTCGGCGATGAAATTGACCGCCTGAGCGAAATCAATGTGCTCACGGGCGAGGTCAAAAACATTGTCAGCCATGTGGCGATTTACCCCGCTTCGCACTATGTTATCGGGGCGGAGCGGCTCGAACAGGGCATTAGCGATATTTATGCCGAGATGCAGGAGCGCGTGAAGTTTTTCCAAGACAACGGCAAGCTCATTGAAGCCCAGCGCATCAAGGAGCGCACCGAATACGATATGGAAATGCTGCGCGAAACCGGCTTTTGCAAGGGGATAGAGAACTATTCGCGCGTGCTTGCCGGCAGGGAGCCGGGCGCGACTCCGTTTACACTGCTCGACTTCTTTCCCGAGGACTTCATCCTCTTTGTGGATGAAAGCCATGTCACACTCCCGCAGGTGCGCGGGATGTACGGCGGCGACCGCTCGCGCAAGGAGAATTTAATCGAGTACGGCTTTCGTCTGCCTTCCGCGCTCGACAACCGCCCGCTGAATTTCGAGGAGTTCTACAACCACCTCAACCAAGCGGTCTTTGTCAGCGCCACACCGGGTGAGTTTGAAAAGGAACACAGCGCGCAGATTGCCGAGCAGGTGATTCGCCCGACAGGGCTGCTGGACCCCGAAATCTCGGTGCGCCCCGTGGAAGGGCAGATTGATGACTTAATCGGTGAAATCAACGAGAGAATCGCCAAAAATGAGCGCGTGCTTGTCACCACGCTCACGCGCAAAATGGCGGAGGATTTGACCGAGTATTTAGAGAATGTGGGCATCAAGGTGCGCTATTTGCACTATGATGTTGATACCATTGAGCGCATGGAGCTCATTCGCGATTTGCGCTTGGGTGAATACGATGTGCTGGTGGGCATTAACCTGCTGCGCGAAGGCTTGGATATTCCCGAGGTGAGTTTGGTCGCGATTCTGGATGCCGACAAAGAAGGCTTCCTGCGCAGCGAAACCTCGCTCATCCAAACCATCGGCAGGGCGGCGCGCAACGCCGGCGGGCAGGTGATTATGTATGCCGACACCGTCACCGACTCGATGGAGCGCGCCATCCGCGAAACCAACCGCCGCCGCCAAAAGCAAATGGCTTACAACGAGGCGCACGGCATCACCCCCAAGACCATCACCAAGGGCGTGCGCGAGGTGCTGGAAATCTCCACCCACAAGGACGATTTGGAGCAGAAGAAAACCAAGTACCTTTCGCCCAAGCAGCGGCAAATCCTTATCGAGCGCCTGACAAAGGAAATGAAGCAGGCAGCCAAGATTCTCGAATTTGAACACGCGGCGTATTTGAGGGATAAGATAGAGAAAATCAGAAAAGGCAAGTAACCTTTTTAATGCGAAATGCGGAATTAGTGGTGGCAACGCGGAGCGTTGCATTATATGAATGCGCATTCCGCATTGATAAGGTTAGGATAAGATGATGCAAAAAGATATATTTGTCAAAGGTGCCAGAGAGCACAATCTAAAGAATATTGATATCAGAATCCCGCGTGACAGCCTGACTGTCTTTACCGGGCTTTCGGGCTCGGGCAAGTCGAGCTTGGCGTTTGATACCATTTTTGCCGAGGGGCAGCGCCGCTATGTCGAGAGCCTCTCGAGCTATGCGCGCCAGTTTTTGGGGCAGATGGACAAGCCGGATGTTGATTACATTGAGGGCTTAAGCCCCGCTATCTCGATTGACCAAAAGACCACCTCTAAAAACCCGCGCTCGACAGTCGGCACGGTCACGGAGATTTACGATTACCTGCGCCTGCTCTATGCCAGAGTGGGCACTCCGCACTGCCCGGTTTGCGGCAGGGCGATTGAGCGGCAGACCGTTGACCAGGTGGTAGACCGCATTATGACACTGCCCGAAAAAACCAAAATCCAGGTGCTTGCACCCATTGCCAAGAACCGCAAGGGCGAGTATGGCAAGGAGCTTGCCGAGCTGCGCAAAAGCGGCTATGTGCGCGTGCGTTGTGACGGCATTCTGTACGATTTAAGCGAGCCTATCAAGCTCGACAAGAATAAAAAGCACAACATTGAAGTGATTGTGGACAGGCTGGTGATGAAAGCGGACATTACCGCGCGCTTAGCCGATTCGGTAGAGAGCGCGGTCAAGCTTTCCGGCAACGCCGTGCTCATCGATGTGCAGGGTGGGGAAGAACTGCTCTTTTCGCTTGCCTACGCCTGCCCCGAGCACGGTGTGAGCATTGAGGAACTCTCGCCGGCGATGTTCTCCTTCAACAGTCCGTTGGGTGCCTGCCCGCAGTGTTCGGGCTTGGGCACCTTTATGGAGATTGACCCCGATTTGGTTATCCCCGACAAGAGCAAGTCGCTCAATGGCGGCGCCATTCAGGCGGCGGGCTGGAGTGCCGAGGACAGCGGCTCGATTGCCAAGATGTATTACAAGGGCTTAGCCAAGGAATACGGCTTTTCTTTAGATACTCCGGTCAAAGACCTGCCGCCGGAAGGCTTGCAAGCGCTGCTTTACGGTACGGGCGACAAAAAAATCAGGTTTACCCGCACCACCGATTTCGGTTCGGGCACGTATATGGGCGAGTTTGAGGGCGTGATAACCAACCTGCAGCGCCGCTACCTCTCCACCACCAGTGATTGGGCAAAGGCGGAAATTGAAAAGTACATGTCCGTGAGCGAATGTTCCGCCTGCCGCGGGCAGCGCCTGCGCGCGGAGAGCCTGGCGGTCACGGTGGGCGGCAAGAATATTTACGAAGTCACTACCCTGAGCATCCGCGAGGCGCTCGGCTTTATGGACAGCCTGGTTTTGAAGCCCCGCGAGAGTAAAATCGCCAAGCCCATTCTCAAAGAAATCCATGACCGCCTGCAGTTTTTGAATGCGGTTGGTTTGGAATATTTAACCCTTTCGCGCTCCTCGGCAACGCTGTCGGGCGGCGAGAGCCAGCGCATCCGCTTAGCCACGCAAATCGGCTCTTCGCTGATGGGCGTGCTCTATATTTTGGATGAACCGAGCATCGGTCTGCACCAGCGCGACAATGACCGCCTGCTCGCAACCCTCAAACACCTGCGCGACATCGGCAACACACTCATTGTTGTTGAACACGATGAGGACACCATCCGCGCGGCGGATTACATTGTCGACATCGGCCCCGGTGCAGGCATTCACGGCGGTGAACTGGTGTGCGCCGGCACGCGCGAGGAAATTGAGAATTGTGCTGACTCCATCACCGGCAAATACCTCAAAGGGGAAAAGAAAATCGAGGTGCCCCGAAAACGGCGCACGGGGAGTGGTAAACTCTTAACCATCAACGGTGCGGCACAGAATAACCTCAAAAACATTGATGTGGATATTCCGCTCGGCACCTTTGTGGCTGTGACCGGTGTTTCGGGTTCGGGCAAGTCGAGCCTTGTCAACGAAATTCTGTACAAGCGCCTTGCCAATGCGCTCAACCACGCCAAAAAGCGCGAGGGCAAATTTGAGAGCATCACCGGTTTGGAAGCGCTCGATAATGTGATTGAGATTACCCAGTCGCCGATTGGCAAAACCCCGCGCTCAAACCCCGCAACCTACACCGGCGTGTTTGATGACATCCGCAAGCTCTTTGCGCAAACCAGAGATGCCAAGCAGCGCGGCTACACCGCTTCGCGCTTCTCTTTCAATGTCAAGGGCGGGCGCTGTGAAGCCTGCCAGGGCGGCGGCATTGTCAAAATCGAAATGCACTTTCTTGCCGATGTCTACACCGACTGCGAGGTCTGCGGCGGCAAGCGCTACAACCGCGAAACGCTCGAAGTCAAGTATAAAGGCAAGACCATTTATGATGTATTGGAAATGACAGTGGAGGAAGGCGTGCAGTTCTTCAGCGCGGTGCCCAAAATCGCCAAGAAGCTGCAAACGCTCTACGATGTCGGCTTGGGCTACATCAAAATCGGGCAGCCGGCGACCACGCTTTCGGGCGGTGAAGCCCAGCGCGTGAAGCTCGCGACCGAGCTTTCCAAGCAGTCCACCGGCAACACGTTTTATATCCTGGATGAACCGACAACCGGTTTGCACGCGGCAGATGTGCACCGCCTCATTGATGTGCTGCAGCGCTTTGTCGAGAAGGGCAACACCGTGCTGGTGATTGAACACAACCTGGATGTCATTAAGGTGGCAGACCACATTATTGACTTGGGTCCCGAGGGCGGCGACAAGGGCGGCGAGGTTGTCGTGACCGGCACGCCGGAAGCCGTTGCCCGCTGCAAAAAGTCATACACCGGGCAATATTTGAAAAAAGTTTTAGAATAAAAAAGAGATTTTAAAGAAATCGTCGTATATAGTAATTGAATGCTAAAAAGCAGTCGGCAGTCGGCAGTCGGCGGTCAGCGTGTGCCGCTTGCGGCACTACCGAACACTGAAAACTGTTTTCGCCTCGGCGAAAACCCGTGAGAGTATTATGAAAAATTGCAGAATCCATACAGAAGAATTAGAAAGAGTGAATTTGTGCTCCGGTGCGGCGAAGGCGGCGCAGTCGGCAGGCAGGGCAGTGCCCGAGCAGGAGGACAGCATGCGCACCTGCTGGCAGCGGGACAGGGACAGGATTATTCACTGCAAATCCTTCCGCCGCCTCAAGCACAAAACGCAGGTGTTCCTCTCGCCCGAGGGCGACCACTACCGCACGCGCCTGACCCACACCTTGGAGGTGGCGCAGATTGCGCGCACCATTGCCCGCGCTTTGCAGCTCAATGAGGATTTGACCGAGGCAATCGCCTTGGGGCACGATTTGGGGCACACCCCCTTCGGGCACGCCGGTGAGCGCGCTCTTAACGATGTTTATCCGACAGGCTTCAAGCACTATGTGCAGAGCGTACGCGTGGTCGAAACGCTCGAGAAAGAGGGCAAGGGGCTCAACCTGACCGAGGAGGTCAAAAACGGCATTCTCTGCCACACCAAGGGCGAGGAAGCTGTTACCCTGGAAGGGCGCCTGGTGCGCCTTGCCGACCGCATTGCCTACATCAATCACGATATTGATGATGCGCTCCGAGCCGGTGTCATCACCGAAGAGCAAATCAGCCGGGAAGTCCACCAAATGATGGGCTACACCACCGCTTCGCGCATCAATGCGCTGGTCACAAGCACCGTCGCGGCGAGCGTGACCGATGCCGCAAACCCGGCTGACAATGTCATTCAAATGGAAGAAGCGATGTGGGAGGTATTCTCCAAGCTCCATGACTTTATGTTTGAGCGCGTGTACTTAAACCCGATATGCAAGAGCGAAGAAAAGAAGGCGGACAAGCTGATTAAATCGCTCTATGCGCACTTTTGCGAAAACCCGACAGAACTGCCTGCCGAATACAAGCACATTGCCGACACCGAGGGTGTGGAGCGCGCGGTGTGCGACTATATCGCCGGCATGAGCGACCGCTATGCGGTAGAGGTGTTTAGCGGGCTGTTTATTCCCAAAGGGTGGGAAAAAGTGTAGGTGCCCTACACTTTTTCCGGTGAATAGTGAATAATGAATAATGAATAATTGTGGTGGCAAGGCTGCGCCTTGCATTAAAAAAAGTCTAACCTACGATTTGAACAACCACAATTATCATCAAACTTTAGGCATAGGCTAATCAAGCAATTTTCAATACCTATTAGAGCGGAGCGGAACGAGTGCGAGTGCCTCGCCCTCAATTATTCACTATTCATCATTCATTATTCATTCATTTAAGAAAGGAGGCAATCACCGTGGCTTTTAACGATGCATTTTTGGAAGAATTGCGCGCTAAAAATGAAATCAGTGAAGTGATTGGCAGCTATGTCAATCTCAAAAGAGCCGGCAGGCTGTACAAAGGCCTATGCCCGTTCCACGGGGAAAAAACGCCTTCTTTCACCGTCTACCCCGATACACAGTCCTTTTACTGCTTCGGCTGCGGTGCCGGCGGCGATGTGGTCACCTTCATTCGCAAGGCGGAGAATTTGGACTACATCGAGGCGGTCAAGCTCTTGGCGGACAGGAGCGGAGTGCGCATGCCCGACTCCGGCTACGATGACTCCATGCTCAAACGGCGCAACCGCATTTATGAAATCAACAAAGAGGCGGCGCATTTCTTCTTCCGGCAGCTGACCGATGAACAGAACCGCCACGCCCTGCAGTACTACTTTAACCGGGGCTATACCTTTGATACCATTAAGCATTTCGGCTTGGGCTACGCGCCCGACAGCTGGGATGCGCTCAAAAAGCACCTCAACGAGCTGCACTACTCCAATGAGGAGCTCTATGCCGCCAACCTGCTCAAAAAGAGCGCGAAAGGCGGTTACTACGATAATTTTCGAGGTCGCGTGATGATTCCGATTATCGACATCCGCGGCAGGGTTGTGGGCTTCGGCGGCAGGGTGATGGATGATTCCAAACCCAAGTACATCAACACCTCCGATACTTTAGCCTACAAGAAAACCCACCAGATTTTTGCGATGAACTTTGCCAAAAACCACTGCAAGGATGCCATTATCCTCTGCGAGGGGTACATGGATGTTATCGCGCTGCACCAGGCGGGGTTTGAAAACGCGGTCGCTTCCTGCGGCACGGCGCTCACACCCGAGCAGGTGCGCACCATTGCCAAGTATACCGACACGGTTATCCTCTCACAGGATGCCGATGAAGCCGGCAGAAAGGCTGTGGACAAATCCATTGCGCTGTTCGGCGAGGTGGGCATTAAGGTGAAGGTGCTCAATGTGCAGGGGGCAAAGGACCCCGATGAGTACATTCAAAAATTCGGCGCAGACCGTTTCAAGGCGCTTTTAGAGGGCGCGGAAACGGATACGGAATATAAATTATTACTTGCAAAGCAAAAGTACGACTTAACTTCGCCCGCTCAGTTGGCTGATTATGTCGGCGAGGCGGCACGGATTCTCTCCGAACTGAGCCCGGTCAAGCGGGATATTTATGCGTCTGAGATCGCAGAACAGACCAAGGTGAGCAAGCAGGCGATTTTAAGCGAAAGCAAGCGTTTCGCGGGGAAGGCAGCGCGCACAAAGCGCCGCGAAATGAACCGCAGCGCCATGCAAATGCAAGATGATAAGGACAAAATCAACCCCGAAAAGCGGCGGCACAAGGCGGCGGCACTGGCGGAGGAGCACATCATTGCCGTGCTCATGAACCACCCGGACTGCATCCGCACCGTGAGCGCCAACCTCACCGAGGAAGATTTTGTGACTGCGTTCAACCGGCACATATTTGCTGTCATCACCCGCCGCATCCGAGAGGGCAAGAGCCTGAACCTCTCTGCCGTGGCGCAGGAGCTCAGTGAGGAAGAGCTCGGCACCCTGGCAGGGCTGGAGGCGATGGGGAAGAGCTTGGGCAACCCGCAGCGCGAGCTGTTAGAGTGCATTACCACACTCAAAGAGGAAAAGCTGAAGCTCGTTCAGCCCGATTTGGCGCACATGAGTGATGAAGAATTCAGAAAATTGTTTGAAAATTAGTCTATGAGAAGGGATGTGTTTGAGTGGAAAAAGAAAACATGGAAGTAGAGGCAGTGGAGAGCGAAAGCAAGGAAGCTGCAAAAAAGACTAAGAAAAGCACCAAAAAAGAGGAGGCAGCCGCGCAGGAGCCTAAGAAGGACGATGCGCTCTCTAAACTGCCCTCCAACATTCGCTCGCTCATTGAAAAGGGCAAGAGCACCGGCAAACTCACCTCGCAGGAAATTGACGGTTTGATTGTGGACATGGATTTGGATGTGGAAACGCTTGAGAATTTCTATACCGCCATTGAAGAGTCCAAAATCGAGATTGTCGATGACTTGCTCAGTGAGAATATCGAGAGCATTATCGAAAGCCCGATTAAGGAAGAGGGCGAAGGCAGTTCCGCTGCCGCGGCAAACGACAATAACGATGACCCGGTCAAGGTGTACTTAAAGGAAATCGGTAAAGTGCCGCTGCTCACCCCCGAGGAGGAAATTGATTTGGCAATGCGCATTGCCGAAAACGATGAAGCGGCAAAGCGCAGGCTTTCCGAAGCCAACCTCAGGCTGGTGGTCAGCATTGCCAAGCGCTATGTCGGCAGAGGCATGCAGTTTTTGGATTTGATTCAGGAGGGTAACCTCGGTCTGATTAAGGCAGCCGATAAGTTTGACTACACCAAGGGCTTTAAGTTCTCGACCTATGCAACCTGGTGGATTCGCCAGGCGATTACGCGCGCCATTGCCGACCAGGCAAGGACCATCCGTATCCCTGTGCACATGGTTGAAACGATTAATAAGGTCAAGAAGGCCAACAGCCAGCTGCTCCACGAAAACGGCAGAGACCCGACACCCGAAGAGATTGCCGAGCGCTTAGGCATGCCGGCAGACAAGGTGCGCGAGATTCTGCGCGTGGCGCAGGAGCCCGTGTCGCTCGAAACCCCGATTGGTGAGGAGGAGGACAGCCACTTAGGCGACTTCATTCCCGATGATACTTCGCTTTCTCCGATTGATGCGGCGACTATGGATGCGCTCAAGCGCGACCTTGCGGCAGTGCTCAAAACTTTGACCGACAGGGAAGCAAGCGTGCTGAGAATGCGCTTCGGTCTCGATGACGGGCAGCCCAAAACACTCGAAGAAGTCGGCACCAAGTTCGGTGTCACCAGAGAGCGTATCCGCCAGATTGAAGCAAAGGCGCTGCGCAAACTCAAACACCCCTCGAGAATTAAGAAGTTAGCGGATTATATGGATAGATTTTGATAAATAAGGATTTGCGGAGCCCTTGCGGCTCCCAAATCCTTATTTCAATTCGGAATGCGGAATGCGGAATGCGGAATTAGAGGGCGACACATTCGCACTTGTTCCGCTTCGCGCGTCCAAACAAACTTCGCAACAGAGAGAATTTGCGAGCAAATCCTCTCTGGGTAAAAGTTGTCAACCCTTAAGAGTCACTCGCTTGCTCTTTTTGGCTAATTTACTCGCTTTTTCTTTGCTTGGCGTTAGCCAAGCAGCATCAAAATCAAGCAAATTATCACAAAAATCCCTAAGCGAGAGATGCTGCGCAGTTTTGGTCTGTCGGTTTTTTGC
>JAFRLX010000019.1 GCA_017430965.1 Clostridia bacterium
AGATAATCCGATTATTGAATCGCTAAACGGATGGATAAAGGAAGAACTGCGAATAGATTTTGATATTTACCATTGCAAGGATGTACCGGCATTAATTGAAAACTACATAATCTATTACAACACTGAACGACCTTCTGCCAAATGCGGCAGAAAAAGCCCTGTTCAGTTCAGAACTGAACAGGGCTTTTAACCTTAAATCGTAAATTTAACTTTTTTAGTGTCCACTTTTACTTGACAACTTCATCCCTTGCTTTTTTTTCTTACAGACTTACCACTTCCGCACCGCGGGTGGTCATCACTTCATAAGTGGCATTTTTTAAAGTATAGAAAGGACCGGTTTGTTGACCGTTTTGGTCTTCGTAATACTGCTCTAAAGTGCCGACCACTTTAATCCACGGGTGGGCTGCCGGTGCATCGCCTTCCTTGGGCACATAGTCAGGGTACGTGCCGTCGGCAGAGGTGAATTCAAAGCCGCACATGCTGCCGTCATTCCCGCAGCAGCCGGGACCTTGGCGGTAAACATAGTAGTAGATTTTGCCTCCTTGCGAAGTAAAATCTTCCGAGGTAAACATTCCGTCAATTTGAATAACCTTTCCCAAATAGTTATTCGGGTTGTTATAGACATCGTTAATCAGTGTAACATAGGTTGCCTCTTTAAAGACAATATCCGCTTTTGCCACCGCCGGTGCGGTCGTGGTTTCAGCTTCTTTTTTGGAACTGCCGCAGCCGACAAAACCGAGCATCATCACAGCGGCAAGGAGTATACAAAGAATTTTTTTCATTTTTTAAGCCTTCTTTCCGTGAATCTTTGTTTTGATTTTTGAAATGAGAATAAACAGGATGAATGCTGCGACATCCACCGTGACCACGGTGGGGCCGGTTTGGAAGGAGAGTGTGCAGGCAATGAAGAAGCCGATAAAGAAGCACACTACCGAGAACACGGCGCTCACAAGCACCACCGATTTAAAAGATTTACAAACGCGCATTGCCGAAAGCGCCGGGAAAATGATTAAGCCGGAAACCATAATCGCACCCATCATTTTCATGCCGAGCACAATGGTGACTGCGGTCAAAATGGCAATCATCGTGTTGTAAAAATTGGAGGGAATACCCGTTGCCGCCGCAAAGTCCGAGTCAAAGGTGACGGCGAAAATGCGGGTATAAAAGAGCACAAATATCACCAAAATGGAGATACTTAACACCAGCGAGAATATTAAATCGGAATCGCTGATGGTGAAGATGTTGGAAGAACCGAACAGGGAGGTACACACATCCATCGTGTTATTGCCGGTGGCATTGTAGACAATGGAACCGAGCGCAATGCCCGCGGTGGAAAAAATGGCGATTGCCGCATCTCCCTTGGTTTTGGAATTCTTTAAGCGCAGCAGGATGATGGCGACAATGACAACCACCAGCATTTCAAATTCGAGCGCAAGCGAAAACTGCTTGCCTTTTAAGGTGAAATCGAAAATGCTGGTCACGGTGGCAATCGCTACGGCAAAAAAGCCGAAGTGGGAAAGCCCGTCACCTATCATGGAAAAGCGCTTGAGCACTAGGCTCACACCTAAGAGCGAGGAACACAGGGAGACCAAAAAGCCGACAACAAGGGCTTTGAGCACAATCTGTGTCATCAAGGGGTCGGTGAAGATTTCGGTTAATGTCATTTCGTTTCACCTCCCAAAAAATCCTTGCTCGCATCGGCAAGCAGGTAATCTTCCTTTTTGCCGAAGAACAGCGGTTTGTGGTGCAGGTGAAGCACATGGCTGGCTTCATCAATCGCACCGGCGATATCGTGAGAAATCATAATCACGGTGATGCCGTGCTTTTCGTTGAGCTCTTTGATAACGGAATACATTTCCGCTGTCACCAGCGGGTCAAGCCCCGTGACAGGTTCATCGAGCAATATCAGCTTTTCGGTTGCGCACAGCGCTCTTGCCAGCAGCACGCGCTGCTGCTGCCCGCCGGAGAGGTCCTGGAACGATTTGTTTTGAAAATCTTCAATGCCTAAGAGCGCAATGTTTTTTTGCGCGCGCTGCTTCTCCTCTTTGGTATAGAAGGGGTGAAACTTTTTGTTGCCGAGGGTGCCGGAAAGCACCACTTCCTTGCAGGAGGCGGGGAAATCCTTTTGAATGTCGGTGCGCTGCGGCATGTAGCCGATTTGGGTTTGGGTTAAGCCGTCCCCGAAAGTGATGGAGCCGGAGTGAATTTTCATCAGCCCCAGCAGCGCCTTCATCAAGGTGGTTTTGCCCGACCCGTTTTCGCCGACAATGCACAGGTAGTCGCCGCTGTTGACCTCAAAGCTGATGTCGCTGGCGACCACATGCCCCTCATAGGCAAGCGCTAAGTCTTTAACTGTAATAAGTGCCATTATTTAACTCCCTTCGGCAAAGTGTTATGCCATGGATGTTGACAGCGTTTCATAGTTTGCTGTCATGAAATCAATATAGGTTTTGCCGCTTTCAAAATCTTCTTTGGAAAGGTTGTGACAGGAATAGAGAACCAGTTTCTCTGCGCCTGCCTGCTTGGCAATCGCATCCGCATAATCGGAAGAATTGAGTTCAATCACATACAGGTGTTTTAATCCGTTTTCCTTGAGCGCTTTTATCAGCTCGTTTTGCACGGAAAGCGGAATTTCGTTATTGCTCGAGCAGCCCGAAAAAGCGGCAATCGCTTTGATGCCGTAATCCTCGCAGAAGTAGCGGAAGGGGTTGCGGTCGGCAATAACCAAAGTTTTGTTTTTAACGGTTGAGAACAATGCGGTAAACTGTTGGTCGAGCGCCTGCATTTGCTTTGCATACTGCGCGGCATTGGCGCTGTAGGTATCTGCGTGAGCCGCATCCAGTTCGGCAAGCGCACTGCCAAGAGCAGTGACAATTTTGCTGCTTCTCTTTAAGGAAGTCCAAACGTGCTCATCAAATGCACCTTCTTCCTCCTCTTCTTCCTCTTGGGCGATGATGCCGTCGTCACTTTCTTCTAAAGTTTCCACAAGCTCTGCAATGGCAATGCTCTTTTTGGGGTGGGCGCTTTTGAGCACTTCCTCTACCCATTCATCGCTTTCACCGCCGACATAAATGAACAAATCGGCGCTGTTGATGGTGGAAATATCCTCTAAGGTAGCCGAGTATGAGTGGCTTTCATCACCGGGGGCGAGCAGCATGCTCAGCTCCACACTGTCTACACCTTTTGTAATCGCCCGCATAAAGTCATACTGCGGGAAAATGGTGCACACAATTTTGAGGCCTTCGCCCTTATCGGCGGAAGCGGCGGTTGTGTCGGCAGTATCTTTTTTATTGGCGCAGCCCGCAAAGCCGAGAACCAATGCGAGCGCGAGTAAAACGGCAAGTATTTTTTTCATAAAAAAATCTCCTTTTCGGTTAAATAGTTTCGTAGATATAAAAATAGCGCTATTACCCCGGTACAGAGTACCAAAAGGGCGCAATAGTGCCTTGGTCTTAACTATTTAACTTAATTTTGAGAGAAACTGTTGTAAAAAAAATAAACTGCGGCGGCATTTTTGCGGCGAGCAGGCGCAATGTTTCGTGCACAAACAGCAGCGCGGCAATGACCACAATGGCAGCTTTGAGAATGCTGACTGCCTGCTGCACCACTGTGATGTGTTCACAGGTGCGGCAGTGCATGCCCATACAGCTGTGAGAAACGGAGATAACAAGCCCCACTGTGCCGAACACAGTGAAGAGAACAAAAGCCGCAAGCGCTATAACAGCGCTAATTTGTTTGATTTTTCTCTTCAAGCCCTTATCTCCTTTCTTCTTTATTATAATACATAATACATTTTACACTCTTTTATTGCATTGTCAAGTTAAATAGGATAATTGAAATGAAATTTCACACAAATTTCAAACAAGCAATTTTTCTTGCGGAGAAAATATTGTGAAATTCTTTCAAATGGAGTATAATGAAATATATTATTGAGGAGAAGAGGTAACGCATATGGCTAAAACAGTAACGTTAGAGCGCTGCACTCCCGAGAGTGTCGGCATTTCCTCGGCGGATATTCTTGCGCTGATGGATACCTTTAAGAGAATGGGAGTTGAAAACCACTCTTTTATGATTGTGCGCCATGGCAAGGTCTGTGCCGAAGCTTGGGCAAAGCCGATGGCACCGGAGATTCCGCACGCGCTGTATTCTTTTTCCAAATCCTTTTCGGCAACGGCAATCGGCTTTGCGATGGAGGAAAAGGTGATGGTGCCGGCGACCAATGAGCCGCTGAGCCTCGACACGCGTTTAAAAGACATTTTCCCTGAGGAATTTGCAGCAAAGAAAAAGCCGCACCCGTATGATGATGAACTCAAACTTCGCCACATGCTGCGCATGCAGAGCGGCAAGCAGATGAACCTGCTGGCAGACAAAGCAAAGATTGACTGGGTAGAGGACTATATCAACGCCCCCTTCAATGCCAAGCCCGGGACCTATTGGAACTACTGCAATGAAAACTCTTTCATGCTGTGCGCTGCCATTCGCAAGCTGACAGGCATGACAGTCAATGAATACTTAACCCCGCGCCTGTATGAACCCTTAGGCATTGAAACCCCGCTGTGGGAAACCGACCAAAACGGCACGGAAGCCGGCGGCTGGGGCATGTACCTCAAAACCGAGGATATGGCAAAATTTATTCTTTGCTATGTGCAGGGCGGCAAGTTTAACGGCAAACAGGTGATTCCCGCGCAGTGGGTGGAGGAAGCCTCCAAAAAGCAGGTGGACAATTCCATTGAACTGCAAACCGATAACAAGGCAGGTTACGGCTACCATTTTTGGATGAATGAAATCGGCGGCTTCCGTGCAGACGGTATGTTTTCGCAGCACGGCCTGGGCTTGCCGGAATATGATGCGGTGATTATCACCACTTCCGGCTGCCCGCTTGAGCAAAAGGATATGGATGCCATTTGTGCGGTTTTCCCTGCAGCGTTCAGCGACCAGCCGCTGCCGGAAAATCCCGAAGCCTATGCCGAGCTGCAGAAGCGCTGCGCCGACTATGCGCTTGAAAAACTGCCGAAAATGCCGCGCAGAACATTGCTCGAACAGCGCATCAATAAAAAAGTTTACCGCATCAACAAAAAGCCCGTGGGCAATATCAGCGGTTTCCCGGCAAGCATGCTTGCAATGCCCATAACATTTATGAGCACGGTCAAGACCGGCAACATTGACCGCTTGCGCTTTGTGTTTAAAGAGAATGAGCTGCGCATGAATTGGGTTGAGCAGGGCGGCAAAATCAGAGAGTGCGTGCCCATCGGCTTAGATGGCGAGTACCGCTACGGCACCCTCAATATGGGTCCGGTGCCCTTTACCACTGCCGGTATCGGCTGCTGGAATGAGGATGGCACCCTCAGCATTTCTCTGCGCCCGCTGGAAGCGGTTTCCGCCAGAACCTTAACTATCCGCTTTGAGGAGGATACCATCACGGTGAAAATGGGCGAAAGCCCTGCTGTGAGCACCATTGCGGAGTTTTTGGTCGCCGCTTTTGAAGTGATGATTCGCAACAAGTTCTTAGTTAAGAGCGCCGAGCAGGCATTTAAGGTGGTGCCGAAAGTTTTGGACCCGACCTTACACGGCAAGGCACAATAGTTCCAAATCACAAAACAGAGAACCCGTTAAGCTTCGTGCTTAACGGGTTCATTATTTGTTGAAAGCGTTTTTATGCCTTATTCATAAAACACATTGTGCCAGCATTCCTCGCCGATTTGTTGCTGCTGCTTGTAGAAAGCGGTTTCTTCGGCAGAGCCTTCACCGATGTTTTCGCCGCCGTAGTCATCACCGAGCATAAAGAAGCACACAAAGTCGCCTTCGGCTAAAATCAGGGCAGAGCTGACCTTCATGGAGTTGGAATATTCCATTGTGTTTTTTAAGAAATCCTTTTTTGCCTGTTCAAAGCGCTCCACCACTTTGTCGGCATCCCCTTTGGCGGCTTTTACCACCACAATGCGGTCACAGCGCAGCCCGATTTGGGGCATTTCTCCGTAGTAATCGTCCATTTCGGAAATGTTGAGCCCGAACTCGGTGTTGAGCAGTTCATCGGGAATGGCAACATTGGGTTCATAAGAGGCACCGTAAGCCTTGCGAAAAGCTTCCACAATGTCCTGGCAGCTCAGGCGCGAGATATCTCTTTTTTTGGCGCAGGCACTCAGTGAAATCACCAGACAAAGGATGAGCAGTGCCGCTGAAATCTTTTTTAACATAGCAAAATCCTCACATTAATTGATACATTATAGCGTATTTTGCCTGCTTTTTCAATTTTGAAAGAAAAAATTATATAATTTCAACAAATAACTTGAAAAATGTTAGTGAAAGGTATATAATGTTACTATATTGGGCTTAATCTGTGGTTTTTTTGCACATCTTTGCAAATGTGTGGCTTTACACACAAAAAGACCATAGCATTTTCTCAAAGTGGGAACTTAGGTTTGAGGCAGCAGGTTGCCTCCTGCGCGTGCAGCAGAGCACCGCGCGAATCGTTGAAAGGTATGAGGGAGATATGAAAGCAGATTTACATTGTCACACGATGCTCTCGGATGGTACACTCGGTATCGAAGAGTTAATTCAGGTGGCAAAAAAGAGCGGTGTAGACACCATCGCGATTACCGACCATGACACCTTGGCGGGCACTGTCAGGGGCGCCATTATCGGCAAAAGGTTTAACATTAATGTCATAGCGGGCGTGGAGCTCTCCTGTTGGGATGATGAGAGAAACCGCAAGGTACACCTGCTGTGCTACATGCCGGATTATCCTGACAGGCTCGAGGGGCTTTGTATGCGCACCTCTCTTGCGCGCAAAAGAGCCGGCAAGCTGATGGTCATTAAGGCGACTGCAAAATACCCGCTTACCGCGGAGTTTATCGCGAAGTGTGCGCAGGGCAGCACCAATATTTATAAGCAGCACATCATGAAGGCGCTCAACTACATCGGCTATGCCGATGGCATTTTCGGCGAGACTTATGACCAGCTGTTCAAAGAAAAAGGCGAAAAAAATATCGCTGTTCCGGTCAAGTACCCCGATGTGTTTGAAGTGCTCGAAGAAATCCTGAGTGCCGGCGGCATTGCCATTCTCGCACACCCCTATTTGTATGACAGCATCGACCTGCTTGAGGAGCTTGTCGAAAAAGGCTTGTGCGGTGTGGAGGCCTGGCACCCCACCATGAGCGAGGAACAGAGCGCCGCAATGCTCAAATTTGCCAAAAAGCATAAGCTGCTGGCAATCGGCGGCTCCGATTTCCACGGCTGCTTTGCCGCGCACAACTCCAAGCTCGGCGATGTGACCACGCCGGAAGCAAACCTCAATGAGTTCTTGGGCTACAAGGCGAAGCTCAAGCGCCAAAAGAAAAAGGCACAAAAGGCTGCCGAGCAGGCGGCGGAAGAGGCATAACCATGGTATTTAAATACAGACCGCAGGGGGTTTGCTCGCAAGAGATAACCCTCGACATTGATGAAAACCACATCATTCGCAGCTGTTCCTTTTACGGCGGCTGCAGCGGCAACACCCAAGGGGTGAGCCGCTTGGTGACCGGGCAAAAGGCGGAAGATGTGATTGCCACTTTAGAGGGCATTCGCTGCGGTCCGCGCCCGACCTCCTGCCCCGACCAGTTGAGCAAAGCGCTCAAAAAAGCAATAGAAGTTTAATAAGACAGAAAAAATCCTTCTCGCTGTTAGGTGAGTCCCCGTAACGAAGTTTGGTTTTTGCGTTGTATTTTCATCCGCCTAAGTGATAAAATTTCCCTTGAATACGGCAAGTATGCAAGAAAAATTTTCTCCCTTATTCGAATAAAACTACTTAGCAAAAACTGCT
>JAFRLX010000020.1 GCA_017430965.1 Clostridia bacterium
AATTTGAACTGCGTTGCACCTCATTTTTAAGATTTTTCGTACAAGAACAAGGCATAAACCCCTTGGCAAGGCTGACGCCTGCCAAGGGGTTTTAACGAAGTTATTGTGCAAAAAGATAAAAAAGAGGCTTATTATCCTTATCAACACGTGGGCTTTGCGGCTTGTAATGACTTTGTTTTTATTATATAATGCAAAGGAAAAATCAACGGAGTGTTTTTATGAAAAAGCCTGAATGGTAAATAAAAATTTCGGCAGGCGGGGAAGGAACGTTGCACAAGACCCGAGTGCCGAAAGCATCAAAAACCATGTCCACAAGGAGTATAAAATGAATATTTTTATCATCATTCTTTGCGTCATATGCGCTATTGTAGCCTTGCTGTTTCTTATCGGCATTATCTCAATGTATTTTGTATTCTTCTATTCGCCTAAGTTTGACCGAGAGGAACCGAAACCCGATAAACTTATGGGAAAAGAATTTCCCCGCCTCGTTAAAGAAACGGATGCGCAAACGGCAATGATTAAGAGTACCTACGCCTTTGAAAGTGTGTGCGTGACAAGCGACGACGGGCTGAAACTGTATGGCGACTTTTATCTCAACGAGAGCGCAACCGACAAAACAATCATTTGTGTTCACGGGTATAACTCCTGCGGCTATCACGATTTTTCACGCATGGTGGAGCCGATACTCAAAAATGCTTACAACTGTTTGCTCATCGACCAACGCCATTATGGAAAAAGCGAAGGCAAATTTACGGGATTCGGTATGCTCGAATGTCAAGATGTACTCAAATGGATATCGCTTGTCAACGAGCGCTTTCCGGGCGGTAAAATTGTGCTCTACGGTGTTTCCATGGGTGCTGCAACGGTCATGCAAACAAGCAGACTCAATCCCCGCTCGGTGGTGGGAATTGTCGAGGACTGCGGTTTCACTTCCTGCCGAGAGGAATTCGCCGCTACGCTGAAAACCGTGGCTCACTTACCGCCTTTCCCGCTGCTCAACATTCTTTCGCTTTTGTGCAGGCTGTTTCTCAAACTTGATCTCAATAGTGATTCACGAGACTGCGTTGCAACAACAAAAATACCGATGTTGTTTGTCCACGGTAACGCCGATACATTTATTCCCTATAAAATGTGTGAAGAATGTTTTGAAGCATGTAAGAGTCAAAAGCAGATAAAACTGTATGACGGCGCAGGACACGCACAGTCACACTTCATGCATCCCGAAGAATACGAGCGTGATTTCTTTGGTTTCGTTGAGAAAGTCATGTGATTTTCATTGCCGGAGCAGCGCAGCAAAAAAAGCACTTGCAGCGCAAGTGCTTTTTTGGAGCTGATAGTCGGACTCGAACCGACGACCTGCGCATTACGAATGCGCTGCGCTTCCGTCAGAAACATTGTCGCCCGGCTGCCCTTGGAGCGGTTGCCGCGCTCTGTGTTTCTTCCTCTCTTCGGCTTTCCTTCCTCTCGCACTGCGAGCGGAAAGCCTCATCGACCAACTGAGCCACTCAATACTGCAAAAACTTTTCAAACATGCCGGAGTGGCGCAGCAAAAAAAGCACTTGCAACGCAAGTGCTTTTTTGGAGCTGATAGTCGGACTCGAACCGACGACCTGCGCATTACGAATGCGCTGCTCTACCAACTGAGCCATATCAGCGTATTTTTTGTTTTTTGTCGTGCAATCTATTTTATAAAAAAAATGCTCACTTGTCAACCATATTTTTTTGTGCTAAAATAATTTCAATTCGTAAAAAAGGAGGTGCCGTATGCGTTACAAGTGTCTGATTACCGACCACGATGATACCCTTCTGGATTCCACCGTGGAAATCCACTATCCCTGCATGGTGGAATGCTTGGATGTTTTGCGCCCCGGCACACCCTTGAGCTTCGATGAATTTGCGCACTACAATTTTGATTTGGGGTTTCACACCTATGCCAATGATATTCTCAAGCTCACCCCCGCAGAAAAGCAGAAACAGCAAGCCATTTGGCACCACTGGGTAGAAACGCACCATGCTACCTTTTTTCCGCATGTCAAAGATGTTTTGACCCGCTTCAAAGAAGCCGGCGGTATTTTGATTGTCAGCTCTCACAATGAAGAAAAGCACATTCTCTCGGATTTTGCGCAAGCCGACTGCCCGCAGCCCGATGCTGTGTTCGGCTGGGATTTGGATTTGGAAAAGCGCAAACCCTCTCCCTATACCATTGAGCAAATTGAGCAGCGTTTCGGCATTGAGCGCAGCGAAATGGTGATGCTGGACGACATGAAAATCGGCTACAATATGTGCCAAAGCGCAGGCATTGATTTCATCTTTGCCGACTGGGCAAGAAAACCGGAAAAGCTGCGCAGCGAAATGCGCTCCATTGCCGACTACACTGCCGACAGCTTTTTGGATGTTGAAAAAATATTATTTGACATCTAAATTGCCATGTTTTCGGCGGCAAAAAGAAAAAGGGAGGCAAACACCTCCCTGCAACATCCTTATACGAAACGGGACTGTTCCGACAACAGTCCCGTTCTTTTATTCTATAGAATCCGTCTGTGCAGCGCTTTGATTTCTTTCTTCGAGCTCCGCGCTCATCTTTTCAAAGTACGCTTCATCGATAAAGTACTTTTTCTTAAAGATGAAATAGGCAATGGTGTATGTACCGACCGTGCAAAAGACAACCAACGCCAGCAGTGCATAAATTTTAAACGGTGCAATACCGTTTATCAACTCTCCGATACTGCTCAATTTTTGCTCTGCGGTAATGGTGCCGATATTTGCCTGCTGCTCCAAGTCGGCAATGCGATTGGTCTCACTGTTGACACCGATAATAATATAGAACAGCATCACAATGAGCGTGTTGAGGGCGTTTCCGAGTTTTGTTACAAAGGGTCTGGTGGCAAAAATCATTCCCTCACTGCGCTTGCCGAACTTATAGTCATTATACTCCGTGGTGTTGGCAATGCAAACCATATGGCTCATGTAGGTAGCCGTTTGCGCAAAGCCGACAAAGAAGTAAAGCAATGCCATCAGGAAATATTTCAAAGTGATTGTCGCATTAAAAAACGGAATTGTGAAAGAAACGGTTTGATTGGGAAAGAGAATGCCCATTGCCAGTAATCCCGCACCGCCAATCATCATGCATATCCACGACAGCTTTACCAGCCCTTGTCTGGAAAAGCGCTTGGAAAGCTTCGGGTATGACAAATTGACCACAATCGTACCTAATGAAGAAAAAGTGTAAAAGAGAGTTAAAAGGGTGCCGTTGTAGCCGAATTGGAAATAAATATACATCGTCAGCGCAGCAGTAGGGATAAACTGTGTGCAGAAGAAGGCAAGAGAAATCCAGCGCAGCTGGTCATTTTGCTTGTAGGTTTTAATAATGCCCTTCAAGCTGACTCTTTCGGTGGGCGCCGCCTGTGACCGGTCTTCCTTTACACCAATCAATGTCACCGACTGCAGCACAATGAAGATTGCCACAAACAGCACTGCCGTAACGCGATATGCGCTGACGGCGGAACCGCCGATTGCCAAATCGCCGGTGGTTAAAATCGGTAACAGGATGCCGCAAACGCCGGCGCCGATGCCTGCAAAGAAAACGGTGAGCGAAGTCAGCTTATCGCGGTCTGCAGAGTTTCTGGCAAGCGCAGGCAGCATTCCCCAATACGCAATGTCATTCATTGTAAAGGTAATGGAAAAAGCAAAATACATCAAGCTGAAAAAGGTTACATATGCCCAGCCCTGCAAATTATTGGCAAAAGAAAAATAGACCACCACTGCCGAACTCACCATACCGATAGCAATCCATGGTTTGAATTTACCGAAGCGCGATTTGGTCGCATCAATAATGTTGCCCATAATCGGGTCGTTAAAGGCATCAAAAATGCGCGCCACCGCCATGATGACGGTCAACACGGCAAACTGTGTTGCATCCAGTCTCTTCGTGAAATACACATAATTTAAGATGTTTCCCATAAACAGACCGGCACATGCCGCATCGCGCCCGATGGTGCCGATGGAAAAGGTCAGTAAATTGCGTTTCGATAGCCTGCGTCGGCTGTTGACACTCTCGCTCATTTTGCTTCCCCCTTTTTTTATTTAATTTTATTATACTATCTTTTTATTTCTTTTACAATATTACTTGTGAAATTAGGAATGCGGAATGTGAAAATATGGAATGAAAGGAGGAAAAGCCGGCTTTGCATTTTTTATCGCGTGCGCCGGAGCCGCCCTTTGATCGCCCGCCGACTGCTGACTGCGGGTGCCGGGTATTAGCGAAATAAATATCCACCCGCATAGCGGGTGGTATTTCATTTTCGGGCATAGCCCTAAGGTTACTGGCGGCGCACAAGTGCGCTTTTTTTGGCCTGCCAGCCATGCAACTGTTACTTACTACCCGTTGCACGGGTCCCGTGGGTCAAACATTGCTATTTGATCACTTTCTTGATCTCGTTTCAACTGGTCTGCTATATATTCTTTTATTGCTTTTGTGTTTTTACCCATGGTATCTACGTAATATCCCTTGCACCAAAATTCGCGGTTTC
>JAFRLX010000114.1 GCA_017430965.1 Clostridia bacterium
ACAAAAACAGCCAATGAATACTCAAAGTATGCAATGCCTGTTTTTGCTTGTCTTAACAAAAATCTGCTCTTTCACGCACGCATTGATTTCACTTCTTTATTCTTGGAAGAAAAATCAGCAAAATCTTCCGCGGCTTTGAAAGGTAGCTTTTCGCCGAGACTGCACAAAAACAGCCAATGAATACACAAAGTATGCAATGCCTGTTTTTGCTTGTCTTAACAAAAATTTGCTCTTTCACGCACGCATTGATTTCACTTCTTTATTCTTGGAAGAAAAATCAGCAAAATCTTCCGCGGCTTTGAAAGGCAGCTTTCATCATTTATTGTGAGCGAAGCGAACCATGCATGAATTAGGAATTGTATTTAACATTATTGATACGGTAGAGGATGTGGCGAAAGAGCAGCACCTCACCGAGGTTGCCACCGTTACGGTGCAAATCGGCGAAGTGTCCACCGTCATTCCGCACTATTTGGAAGACTGCTGGAACTGGGCGGTTAAAAAAACTCAGCTTCTGCAGCAGTGCAAGCTCATCTGCGAACCCATTGAAGCGATTACCTTTTGTGAGGGTTGCGAGCAAACCTACCGTACCGTTGACTTCGGCAAAATCTGCCCGCACTGCGGCAGTGAGCATACCTACCTGTTAGTGGGAAATGAAGTCCAAATCAAAGAAATTGAAGCGGTTTAAATGTATGAGTTAAGCAGCTTTAATCAAATAAAAATTTTTTAGGAGGCATGAAATGTTTTTTCATCTGTATGAAGGGCTTTCCGGTTACCAGTTAATCGGCTGGCTGGTGGTTTTCGTAGGCCTTGTGGTTGCCAATGAGCTTGCAAGGCGCACGAAGGCAGGCGGCATTTTCTTCTTTGGAATTGTTCCTCTTGCACTGACCATCTACTTTATTGTTATCAACATCGGCGCCAAGACTTTTGCCGCCAACAACCCGACCATTGTTGAAATGAACGGTTGGTTCCACTATGCAAAGCTCTATGCGGCAACCGCAGGCTGCATCGGCTTTATGTTCTTAAAGTACAAGTGGGGCAAAATCGGCAAAGTCAACTGGTTTAAGGCATTCCCGTTTGTGATTGTGGCAATTAACATCTTGATTGCGGTCGGTTCCGACTTTGAAAGCGCGATTAAAGGCTTTGCCGCTGCAGGCTCCCTCTCCGGCGGCTGGTGGT
Organism: Clostridia bacterium; assembly: GCA_017430965.1. Classification (GTDB taxonomy): domain Bacteria; phylum Bacillota; class Clostridia; order Oscillospirales; family Acutalibacteraceae; genus RUG714. The sequence continues at coordinate 1,177 of JAFRLX010000114.1, forward strand.
ATTCCAGCGAAGGCGTGTGGCTTTACGGCGGCTGGTGGAATGTGCTCAACGGCTTGGCAGGCATCATCAACATCTTCTGCATGACCGGCTGGTGGGGCATCTATTCTTCCAAGAAAAAGCAGCAGGATATGCTGTGGCCCGACATGACCTGGCAGTTTATCATCGCTTATGATGTGTGGAACTTTGCTTACACCTACCTCAACCTCCCGAACCACTCCTGGTATTGCGGTCTGGCTCTGCTTCTGGCGCCGACCTTTGCCAACACTTTCTGGAACAAGGGCGGCTGGATTCAAAACCGCGCCAACACTTTGGCACTGTGGTGCATGTTTGCGCAGGTGGTGCCGATGTTCCAAAACCACTCCAAGTTCACTGTTTTGCCGTCGCTCTATGTAGATGTGAGCAAATTTGCAGCAACCTACGGCGGCAAGATGAACCCCGATTTGGTGCTCACCGCGGCAGATGCAAACCCGCAAGCTCAGGCTATTATTTCCGTTGCGGCTATTGTGATTAATGTGGTGATTCTGTGCAACATCATTAAGAAAGCAAAAGCGCAGAACATCAATCCCTACAAGCAGGAAGTCTTCAAGGGCACAAGAGACTTTGAAGAAGCCATGGCAAGAGCAGAAGAAGCAGCTTAAGCCGATTCTTACAAAACCACACAAAAAGGCTACCGTTAGGTGAGTCCCCGTAACGAAGTTTGGTTTTTGCGTTGTATTTTCATCCGCCTAAGCGATAAAAAATCCCTTGAATACGGCAAGTATGCAAAGAATTTTTTCTCACTTATCCGAATAAAATAACTTAACAAAAACTGCTATGCACCCTAAAATCGGCAGATTTTTTGTCAGAATAAAGCAAAATAGTCGCTTAAGGCTGACGCCTAAGCGACTATTTTAATGCAATTATGGCGAAAAAGATGCGATTTGAGGGCTAACCTTCGTTACGG
>JAFRLX010000115.1 GCA_017430965.1 Clostridia bacterium
AAATTAACTGCTTCGCACCTCAAATTCAATATTTTTGTGCAAAAAGAAGGCAAAATCAGCACATAAGGCTGACGCCTATGTGCTGATTTTAACGCACTTATTGTGCGAAAAGATTGAATTTTGAGGCAAAACTTCGTTACCACTACTCTCCTTATGACAAATCAAATTCGAGGCTTTCCAAGTCCAGCTGTGCAGAAAGAAAGGTGGTTGCAAAAGCCTCCTTTTCCGCTTCTTCCAAACCCAGCGGAATCACCGGGCGATGCATTTTTGCGGCGAGCGCCACAGTAAATGCGGTGCCGCTTTTTGCTTCTTTTAAATAGCAGACACACAGATCTGCACTTTTGATTAACTCTTTGTTGCGCTCGTACATACAATTCTTGTTGTAGTCATCATACAGGCATTGCACATCGTCGGCATGCGAGAGCAGAAAGGAATATTTTTGTCTGTCTGCATCGCTCCAAAATTCGGTTTGGCTTTTGCAAGGCAAAATAAAGTTAAGCTTAATATAAGGGTAGGTCCGTTTTAAGCGCAAAACGGTTTCGGCGGCAAGGGTGTCGAAGCCCAAAGCCCCGCCGCAATAAAACTGGCTGACACCTTTTGCAATCAGTGTGCGCAAGGTGACCTCTAAATCAATTTTCAGGTTCACAAGTGCATCGCTCGGCAGATGCCTGTGCCCGGTAAAACAACAGCTTTTTAACAAATCGGCTACACTCCCGAAAGCTCTCTCACACCGATTTTTTCAAAACAAACCGAACAAATGTTCGCAACACTATTATACACCATTTCAAAGCACAGTCAAGTAGAATTTTGTCGAACGCTTCAAAAAGTTTTTAAGCGACAAAAAAGCAAGCATAGAGGTGCAATTTGTTTTGATTGTGCAGTGCATCATGATTCCGCGCAATTATTTTGATTGACCTTCTTAAAAATATATGATAATATATTAAACTGCAAAAAATGTTTTGAGAAAAAATCACGCAAAAAGCAGCTGTCCTTTTTAAGCGGCGCAGGCAAAAGGCAAAAGTGCAGGCGCACAAAGCTGCCGGGCAGCTGTAAAAAAGACAAGAATACCAAGCGTTTGAAAGGGTATAAGAAAAATATGAAAACGAAAATCATTATCATATCCGTTATCTGTATCGCGGTTTTAGCGATAGCCGGAATCGGCATTTATGTGTTTGTGAGCAAAAATAACGCCAAGAAGAGCGAAACGGTTGTTACAACCGAGCAAACAACGCAAACACAGACAACCACCAAAAAAACGGGCAGCAAAAACGCTCCCGTCAGAATTGCTTGTGTGGGGGATAGTATTACCTACGGTTACGGCATTGAAAACAGAGAGAATACTTACCCCGCCAAACTCGGACAGCTTTTGGGAGAGGGCTATGAAGTTGTCAATTACGGCTTGAGCGGAAGAACCGTACAGCTTTCGGCAGACAAACCGTATGCATTGGAATATGAGTTTGAACAAAGCAAGGAGTTCACACCGGATATTGTCCTGTTTATGCTCGGCACGAACGATACAAAGAAAATTAATTGGGATAAAGACCAGTTTAAAAATGACTTTTTGTATATGGTTGACAGCTATCGCGGGTTGCCGAATGCCCCGAAGGTCTATGTGCTGATTCCGCCGCCGGTTTATTTGTCGGAAAAAAGAGACACCTTCCCGCGGGGCAGTGTGCTGGCAACAGAAACGGTTCCGATTATCAAAGCGCTTGCCAAACAGGAAAACATCACCACCATCGATATGTTCGAACCGTTTAAGGGAAAACTTGAACTGTATTCGGACGGTTGCCATCCGAACGAAGCGGGTGCGGAACTCATGGCAAACATTATTTACAAACAAATCATTGTCAACGAAAAGGGATAAAAGAATGAAAAAATCACAAAAAGCAGTAGTAATCGGTGGAATGACGGTTGTCATCTTAGGCGTGGTAACCAGTTTTGTCCTTAGCTCGGTAGGCTACCTGGGGTTTTATCACCCGCAGCAGAAGTCAAGAGAGGGACAGGTTAAAATCGCCTGTGTCGGCGACAGCATTACCTACGGCTACGGTGTGAAATCCTGGAGCAAAAACAACTATCCCGCGCAGCTGCAGAAAATGCTGGGCGAAGGCTTTTGTGTCAACAACTTCGGCTATTCCGGCAGAACGGCGCAGACCACGGGCGACAGGCCGTACAGCGCCGAAAAGCTGTATCAAAAAAGCTTGGATTATGAGCCTGATATCGTTATTTTTATGCTCGGCTCCAATGATTCCAAAGCATACAACTGGAACAAAGAAAACTTTATGAAAGACTATAAGGTGTTAGTGGAAAGCTATGTCAACCTGCCCAATCACCCCAAGGTGTATGTGATGGCACCGCCACCGGTCTTTGAAGTGGGTGGCAAAGTAAAGTATGACATTGAAAAAGACACCATAGCCAAAGAAATTGTGCCGTTAACAAAGGAAATGGCAAAGCAAATGCAGATACCATGCATAGATTTGTATGCGCTTTTTGACGGCAGACCGGAGCTGTTCTCGGATGGGTGTCATCCCACAGCGGCAGGTGCGACCATCATCGCAAACGCCGTGCGCACACAACTTTCAAAGGATTTAGCAAAATAAAAAATTGAGGGGCTGTCTCACACAGCCCCTGTTTCATTGTGTTACATTATTCAATCGAAAGAGTTCTCTTTTCGGGAAGCTCTTTATCTTTTTTGGGTAAGTTCAATGTCAAAACCCCGTCAACATATTTGGCGGTAATGTCCTCGGTTTTGATACCGGACACATCAAAGCTTCTGCTGAAAGAACCGTAGGAGCGCTCGCGGCGCAGGAAGTTACCCTTTTCATCCTTTTCCTCTTTTTCCTCTTTTCTCTCAGCGGAAATAGTTAAGAATTTATTCTCAATATCAATCTTGATATTTTCCTTCTTAACCCCCGGAAGATCCGCCTCCAAGCGAATTTCATTCCCTAAATCCTTAATATCCGTTTTAAACCCCGCTGCCTGCGGAAATTTAAAGAAATCCTCATCAAACTCCCTAAAAAACGGGGAAAAACCGCTCCTCTTCACAAATGGTGTAAGTTCAAACATACTAAAACCTTCTTTCTTCTTTTTTTTTGCAGTCATTTTGCAGTTGCCTCGGACAAAAGGCAGTGTCTTTTCGCGATCAGCACCGCTTTGCTCGCTCGCCTTACCGCAAGTGGGATTAAAGCAGAGTGGAAAGACAAAGTCTTTTAGCAAACTGCACTGCGTTTGTGTTTAGAACAAGTATTAGTATATCCGCCGTTTTTTAAAAAATTCGCAATGAAATATGTCCGATTTGTAAATTTTAGCACTCTCAAGGCGAGAGTGCTAAAATGCTTAGTGTGGTGTTCATGCGGGAGGTTATTTTACCCTTCCGCCTTTGACAAAGCGAAACGAAGCAGCATCAAAGCTGTATTCATAAGAAATGTATTCGTGAAATCCTTTTGCAAAGCTTTGGTCATTCCCGACAAATGTTCCGTTTAGTGAGTTTTGCTGGAAGTTCATACAGTTTACCTGCATATCGGTCGGCACACCGTTGCGGACGCCGAAAACGCGGCTGACACTACCGGAACCGCCGCCGGAGCGCTCATAATTAAAGAAAGTATAGTTCCCTGCGGTGAGATTTGTTTTGAGATAGCCGTAGGTATCGGTCTCGAGAAGTTTTGCGCCGCTTTCATTCACAAAGTAAAGGGAAGCATTGACAAACCCCAGGGAAAACGTATCTGTCTCGTTGCCGATAACAGCGAAAGCTTCCTCTTTGCCGTCTTTATCAAAATCGGTCACGGCAGCTTTTTTAAATGAGGAGGATGCATGCTGTTCGAACAGTGTGTCGATTTGTTTGTCAAGAGTACCGTGCTCCTCTTTTGTTGCGCGCGAGAAAGAGCTCAGGTAGTAGCCGCCCTCGGCACGTTTAAAGGTGTAGCAATATTCTGTCATTTGCTTAAAAATATCCTGATAGATAGAAGGGATTTGCATATGGATATTATTGAAAAAATACGTGTTTCCGTTATAGCGGGAAATCACCTTAAAATAGTCTTGCGAAGACACTGTTTTAAGTGTGGTTGTTGCAAAACCATAGCGCAAATCCTTTTGAATGTGGTAATAAAAATCACCGTTATTATTCTCGGAGAAGTAAGAGACATCAATCAGCGCCGGTTTGACATAGATGTGAATTTCATCGCCGACTTTTTCACTGCGGCTGTAAACCTGGTCGGTAAAGGGTGCATCACCGCCGCCGCCTTGTTCGAGAAAAACGGAATATAAACCGTCGCTGTATTCTACAGTGTCGGCATACATATTCGAGAAACTCGTGTAAGCGGCATGTGTATTATATGTAGAAAAGCTTTGGTCTTTTACGGAAACATCGGGACCGAAGAGCTCCTTTATTCTATCCTGCATTTGTCGCTGCGTGATGGCTGCATAACTTTGGTCGTAGACATCACCGGTGTATTCACTGACAGTCGGTTTTTGAATATACTGCAACCCGTTGTAAGTGTAGGAGGCAAAAGCAATTTGGAGCATTTGTTCTTCCGTGCAGGTTTGTGCGTTAAAGCCGCCGTCCTCAAGCAGGGAGGAAACGATATATTCATTATTGGGAAATTGGATTTTGGAAACGAGGCTGTTGAGCAACACTTCGCTGACATCTTCCGTTGTCTGCTTTTGTTGTGCAGGTTTCTTTTCTTCTTTGGCGGAAGAGACGAGTGTTTGCATGTCGGTATAATCGTGGTGAGCATAACTGAAATCGCCGCTTGCGGAAACAGTCTGCGCATCGGATAAAAGCGGGGCGGTATGCGTTTGCTCTCCGAGCTTTAAATTGGAAGCAAAGCCTTTGAGATTGTCGCTTTTCGCGTGAACATCCAAATGAAACTGCTCAAAAAACGCTTCGAGAGCAGCGATATCGGAAGAGTAGAGCGATGTTTTATTCACATCATCGCCGACTTTGGCAAAGTAGACGGAATTGCCTTCATATTCATAATCGCTTTTTTCATAAACCTTCATACCCTCCGGAACAACATTGCCGAAAACAATCACCTGTGCAAGGTCGTTGGTAAGGGTTCTGCGCACGGCAATATCTCCCGCTTTCTTTAATGTGCCGTCGGTTTCCGGCAAAAACACGCTCACAAAATAGGCATAGCCTTTACTTTGCTCGCTGTTAATGAGTTGGAATTGCTCTAAAACAATTGGTTTTTTGCTTTGATTCGTGCCTTTGTAGATGGTTGTTTTTGCATTGGTAACACCCGCCATGGAAGTGCTCAGCGCGATTTGCTCGGCAGTTTGTGAGACTGCGCCTTTCTTTGTATCGTAATGATAGCTGTTGATGGCGATATTGTTATAATCCCTGTTATTGTTGATAACAACGCCAACCATATCTTCGGCATCATCGCCGTCAATATCTTCCACCACTGCAGCGGCTAAGCCTGCCGCCTCGCGTTCCAGGCGAGATTGGTTGACAATACCGTATTCTTCTACGACTTCATTTTTTAAGTAATTGGAATAGGCCTGCTTGGGGTTCGGTTTCCTGAAGCCGAACAGGTCAAATGCAAAGGCGCAAACGAGAAAGGCAAGGAGCAAAAAGCCTACCGCACCGAGAATAATAAAAAGAGCAACAGGCTTCTTTTTGGGAGCGGGCGCTTGTGCCGGGACAGCTGCGCGCGGCTGCTGATAAGCCGGAACCGCAGCACCGGGTCGCCGGTATGGCGCAGCAGGTGGTGCCGCCGGACGCGCCGGGATGTGCGGTGCCGCGGTTTGGGCGCCGCAGTAGGGACAAAACTGCGCTTGTGCAGCGATTTCTTTTCCGCATTTTGTGCAATACATAAGGGTACCTCTCTGTAAAAAGAATAAATAAAAAAGCACTGCCTACCGCAAGGGCAGACAGTGCAAAAACACTAAAAATTATTGCCGTTCCAACCCCAGGTGTCAATACCGGTATATTTCACATAAATGCGGGCGGGTGCAATACCCAGCGCTTTGCTGAGAATATCTGTCACGAGGGCAGTCATCGTTTCCGCAGCAGCTGCATTCACCGCACCGTAAAGGCTCACCTCTGCGATTGCACAGGCTTCGGCAGACCCCTTAAAAAACATGGTGCATTCATCCTCAAAGGCAAGCATCAGCCAACCTTCGCTCTTGCCGGGAAAAGATTCTATGGCCTTGCCGAATTGTGCTTTGATGCTTTCGGCTTGCGCCGGTTCGATTTTAACATTGGTGGTAGTTTTGATATAAGGCATAAATGACTCCTTTCAGCTGAAAAAACAAATGATACAACAGGCAGGGCAGAGCCCTCCTTTTATTCCACGATATAGCCCATTTTTTTCATGGCTTTTTTGAGTGTCCTTGCACTCATGCGCTGTGCGCGTTCGGCACCGGAACGGTAGCAGTCCTTGAGGTAAGCTCTGTCATCCATCAATTCTTTGAAGCGCTGCTGTACAGGCGCAAGCTCGGCAATAACACTTTCGGCAACCGCGACTTTAAAGTCGCCGTAGCCTTTTCCTGCAAACTCATCTTCAATTTCTTCAAAGCTCTTGCCGGTAGTGCAGGAATAAATACCCATGAGGTTATTGATACCGTCTTTCCCCTCGGCGTAGCGCACAACCGCTTCGCTGTCGGTGACAGCGCGCTTAAATTTTTTCATGATGATGTTCGGCTCGTCGAGTATACTAATAAAGGAGTTGGTATTGGCATCGGATTTGCTCATCTTTTTTTCGGGATTTGCCAGGCTCATTACCCTTGCGCCGTGCTTGCCGATGTAGGCTTCCGGGATTTTAAACACATTGCCGTAGTTGCCGTTAAAGCGGCAGGCAATATCTCGGGCAATTTCCAAATGCTGGCGCTGGTCCTCGCCAACCGGGACATAATCGGGTTGATAGAGAAGAATATCCGCCGCCATCAGTACGGGGTAGGTAAACAGGCCGGCATTGATGTTTTCGGGATGCGCCTTGCTTTTGTCCTTAAACTGTGTCATTCTGGACAGCTCTCCGAACTGTGTGGAGCAGGACAGCAGCCATGCCAGCTGCGCATGCTCCGGTACATGGCTCTGAATAAACAGGGTGCTTTTTTCGGGGTCAAGACCGATTGCCATTAACAGCGCATAGGTTCTGAGAATCCGCTCGCGCAGCTCCTTTGGTTCCTGTTTGACGGTAATGGCATGCAAATCCGCTACCGCAAAGTAGGAGTAGAAATCCTCTTCCAGGGCTTTCCAATTTTTCAAAGCACCCAAATAATTGCCTAAGGTGGGGGTGCCGGTGGGCTGAATACAGCTTAAAATAACCTTTTTCTTCTCACTAACTTGTTCCATTTTTTGACCTCACGCATAGTATTATGGGGATTATTATAACATATATTGTTGAATTTGTCACTTGCAAAAAGGCGGAATTTATATTATTATAGTAAAAATAATTAACAAAGTTAAGTTAAAACAGGGGGTTTTAACTCTCAATACACAAAAAGGAGACAGTATTTTGAGCAAAAAAATGACCAAAAAAGAAGTGGCGGCTGCCATAGAAGGGAAACTTTCCCACATTTTCAGTGTCACTCCCGACACGGCAACCGACAGCCAAATCTATAAAGCTTGCGCGCTTGTTGCAAAGGATTTACTGGTAAACGAAAGAGCGAATTTCACCAAGAAGGCAAAAAAAGACAACAACTCCAAAAAGGTCTATTACCTTTGCATGGAATTTTTGATGGGCAGAAGCCTGAAAAACGCGCTGTTCAACCTGGGTTTGACAAAGGAATTTGAGAGCGTACTCAAAGATTACGGTGTTCAATTGGAAACCATTGAGCAGAAGGAACCCGATGCAGGTCTCGGCAACGGCGGTTTGGGCAGGCTGGCAGCGTGCTATTTAGACGGCCTTGCCAATCAGGGCTTTGATGCAATGGGTTATTCCATTCGCTATGAATACGGCATTTTCCGCCAGAAGATTATTGAAGGCTGGCAGACAGAGCTTCCCGATTTTTGGCTTCCCGGCGGCGAAGTGTGGTTGGTTCCTTGCAGAGAAGATGCAAAGGAAATCCATATCGGCGGCATTGTCGGCAGCATTTGGCACGGTGATTTTCACCAGTCTGTGGAGGAAAACTACTCTACCATTTACGCCATTCCTTATGACATGATGGTGCCGGCGGAAGGCGGCAAGGATGTTGCCGTATTAAGGCTGTGGGCAGCGGAAGCGCCCGGCTTTGACATGAGCGCATTTAACCAGGGCTTATATATGAATGCGGTAGAAGAAAATGCCATGGCACAGGTTATCAGCAAGGTGCTCTACCCTGCCGACAACCACATTGAAGGCAAATCGCTGCGCTTAAAGCAGCAGTATTTCCTGGTGTCTGCTTCCATTCAGGATATTATCGGCAGGCATTTGGCACAGTACGGCACATTGGATAACCTTCCCGAAAAGGTTGCCATTCATATTAACGATACACACCCGACCATGGCCATTCCGGAAATGATGCGCATTATGCTGGATGAATGCGGCTATGATTGGGACAAGGCAATGGATATTATCCAAAGAACCTTTGCTTACACCAACCACACCGTAATGGCGGAAGCGCTTGAAAAGTGGCCGGAGGATTTGTACATTTCTCTCTTCCCGCGCATTTATGAGATTACCAAGGAAATGGATAACCGCTTGCGCTCGTGGGTGTGGGAGAGCACACACAATGCCGACATCGTGGAGAAGCTCTCCATTATCAGCGGCGGCATGGTAAAAATGGCAAATATGTGCGTGGCAATCTGCCACAGTGTCAACGGCGTATCGGCGCTGCACAGCCAAATCTTAAAAGATACGGTATTTCATGACTATTACCGCTTAATGCCGTATAAGTTCAAGAATGTGACCAACGGCATTGCGCACAGGCGCTGGCTCTGCCAAGCCAATCCGGAGCTGACGGCATATTTGAAGAAAAAAATCGGTTCCGGCTTTATCAAAGACGGTGCACAGCTTGAAAAGCTCAAGGCGTTTGCAGATGATGAAAAGACCCTTGAAGAGCTGATGCAGATTAAAAAGAACAACAAGATTCGCTTTGCTAACTACATCAAGAAGAAACAGGGCATTGAAATTAATCCCGACTCTATTTTTGATGTTCAGGTAAAGAGGCTGCATGAATATAAGCGCCAAATGCTCAATGCACTCAACATTTGGTCGCGCTATTTGGAATTGAAGAGCAATCCCGATATGGACTTCGTTGCGCACACCTACATTTTCGGTGCGAAGGCAGCGCCCGGCTATTTTGTGGCAAAGAAAATCATCGAATTTATTTGCACGATTGCCAAAATCATCAATAACGACCCGGATATCGGTGACAAGATGAAAGTGGTTTATGTGGAGGATTACAATGTATCCGTCGCCGAAATGCTGATGCCGGCGGCAGATATTTCCGAACAGATTTCATTGGCAGGCACCGAAGCTTCCGGTACCGGCAACATGAAGCTGATGATTAACGGTGCAATCACCCTCGGCACGATGGATGGCGCCAATGTCGAAATCTGCGAAGCGGTCGGTGAGGACAATATCATTATCTTCGGTATGAACGCTGCCGAGGTGGAGGATTTACAGAAGCAAAACTACATTCCGCGCAACTACTATATTAACAACCAGCGCGCAAAGGAAGCCATTGATGCGATTATGGCAGGTGTCGGCGGTAAGGAATTCCCGGAAATCGTGAATACATTAACCGTTACCGACCAGTATATGGTTTTGGCGGATTTTGCGGATTATCAGCAGGCGCAGGCAAAGGTAGATGCCTTGTGGAAGGATAGAAAAGCCTTTGCAAAAATGAGCTTGATGAACATCGCTTCTGCCGGCATTTTCGCTGCAGACAGAGCAGTGCTTGAATATGCCGACACGATTTGGAATGCCGATCCGGTAGCGCTTTAACAGAAGCAAGCAAAAAAGGTGTGCAGCAGTACACCTTTTTTTGATTGCTCAGCAGTCAGCGCTCAGCAGGAGCCGATGTTGCTGCGCGGCGCAAAAAAGGGCACCCCGAAAAGCATTTCGCATCAATATTTTTAGGGAAGAGCAAAAAACGAAAGATAGTTAAAGGATTTACTTGCAAATGCTTATTTGTCAATGCCCCGCGGCTGTGTTATAATAAGGAAAAAGACAGATGCGCATGGTTAAAGGGCGCATCAAAAAGAGGGAAACGGATGAGCGCTTGCGGATTGCATTTTTTCATACCCGATTATATTCAAACTGCACTGAGAACACTCGAAGCGGCAGGCTTCGAGGCATATTTGGTGGGCGGTTGTGTGCGCGATGCGCTGATGGGCGTCACTCCGGAGGATTATGACATTACCACCTCCGCTCTGCCGGAGCAAATTAAGGCACTGTTCGGCACAGAGTATAAGACAATCGACACGGGAATGAAGCACGGAACGGTAGCACCGATAATTGAAGGGCACGCGGTTGAGATTACCACCTTTCGGATTGACGGCAGTTATTCCGATAACCGCCATCCCGACAGTGTGCGCTTTTCCGCAAAATTGTTCGATGACCTTTCCCGCCGCGATTTCACGGTAAATGCGATGGCGTTCAGCCCGACAACAGGCTTAGCGGACTGCTTTGGAGGACAGGAAGATTTACAAAAACGCTGCATTCGCTGTGTGGGCGAGGCGGACAAACGCTTTGGAGAAGATGCGCTGAGAATGCTGCGCGCCCTGCGCTTTAGCGCTGTGTTGGGATTCACGGTGGAAGAACAAACGGCAAACAGCATTCACAAGAACATCGGAAGCATCTTAAATGTTTCTGCAGAAAGAATCTATTCGGAACTCAAAAAATTGTTGGCAGGCGACAATTGCGCCGCTGTCTTGCGCCGCTTTCCCTGTTTGCTGCAAACCGTGCTTGGCATCACGCCGAGCCCGACACAGCTGGCTGCGCTGGAACCGGAAGCAACGGTAGGGTTTCGTTTGGCAGTGCTCTTTATCGGTGAAGACTGCGGGCGCTTGAAATCACTCAAACCGGACAATAAAACCTTTCGTTATTGCAGTGACTTGGTGCGTTTATACGCCATACCGCTCGGCATGGAGCAGGCAAGCCCCGGCGCTCTGTTTCTCTGGATGCGCGCACATCAAGCAGATTGCGCAACCATGGAAGCGCTCTTGGAACTGCACCGAAGAATGGAATGCGCGTTTGCGTATGAAGCACTGTGCGAGAGCTTAGCAGAAGCGCGCTTAAAGAATTTGCCGCTGACAGCAGCCGAATTGGCACTGAGCGGTGAGGATTTAAAAAAATCAGGCTTTAGCGGCAGGGAAATCGGTGAAAAAACAGAGCAGCTCATCACAGCTGTACTCGCGGGGCGCTGCGAAAACACGAGAGGAGCACTATTGGCATATCTTTCTGAAGAGTAAGACAATATACTACTTTGTAAAAAAACAAAACAATGAAAAAATCAACAGAAATTAAAAAAACTTAAACAAAGGTTTAAATTTTTTCATAAAAGAAACAGCCTGTCAGGCTGTTTCTTTTTGCGTTAATGTCTTTAGACTGTTCCGTCGCGCGGAACAAACAACCACCCGCTATGCGGGTGTGCAACAAATGTTATACATAGTAAACGCTTTGAGGGTGGAGTGTGAAGAGTGGAGAGTGGAGTTGATGGCGGTGCACCCGCGCCCGTTCCGCTTCGCTCAATTTGAAGGGTTCGATGCTCTCGACAAACCGCACTGTCATCTTGATTTCCTATTTTGTCATCTCGACCG
>JAFRLX010000116.1 GCA_017430965.1 Clostridia bacterium
AAAGAATGCCGCACTGTGCGGCTTGAAACAAAGCGAATATATTCGTCAAAGGGCATTGGGCTATGCACCGAAAGCGGTGCCGCCGGATGCCTTTTATCATTTCTGCGAAAAGGTTGACGCCTTGTGTGAAAAGCCCTTTTCGCCGCAGGTGAATGAAAAAGCACTCTCACTATTGGAGGAAATGGAAAGCATATATATCACTTCGGAAAAGGAGGCGGTGCAGGAATGGCAACCACCGGTTTCTGGCCCGTAAAGGGCAGATTAAAAGAAGTGTTGGCGTATGCAGAAAATCCCGACAAAACCACCGAAGCCAAATATTTGGATGATGACTTGCTTGCCGCGATTACCTATGCCGAAAACAGCAGTAAAACCGATAAACAGATGTATGTCTCCGGTATCAACTGTTCCAAGCACCGAGCATACGAGGAAATGTGTGCGGTCAAACAAAAATACGGTGAGCGAGGCAAGGTCATCGCTTATCACGGCTATCAAAGCTTTGAAGCGGGAGAAGTGACGCCCGAAGAAGCACATAAAATCGGAAAAGAAACGGCAAGAAGAATGTGGGGTGACAGGTTTCAGGTGCTTGTTACCACACACCTCAACACAGATAACATTCATAATCACTTTGTGATAAATGCCACCTCTTTCAAAGACGGAAAGAAATACCGCAACCAAATCGGTGACCATATGGAATTGCGCAAAGTATCCGATGCTGTTTGCAGAGAATACGGAAAATCCGTGTTGGAAAACGCACCGTTTTACAGCAATGAGAAAAACGGTTATTGGCTGCGCCAAAACAAAGTATTATCCCACCGAGACAGGCTGAAAAAAGATGTGGATCAGGCAGTTCACTTTACGGAAAATGCGGAAGATTTTAAATGCTATTTAGAATGCCTCGGCTACCGCTTTGTCCGAGATTTTGAGTATGCGCATCCTTCCGTGACGGCGCCCACTTGGGAACGCCCGATTCGCTTAGATAATCTCGGTCCCCGGTATACCAAACAGGGATTGCAAAAGCGCTGGGATGACAACAGAAGAGATGACAATCGATTTCATCGCTTTCACAAACCGCCTCAGCAATCTCTCCCGTATTATGACCAACTCATTGTTTTCAAGCGAACCGATCCCGACCTCATCACGCAGCTGTTTCAAATTTTCATTATGATATTGCGCCTCTATACGCAAAGCAGAACGCCGGGCTATGTCAAACCGCTTTCTCCCGAAATGCGTTCGGAAGCAATGAAATTGGAAAAGACCTTGGAGGAATACCATTTTCTGCGGGATAACCATATTGAGACCGTTCAGGATTTTATGGCGTGCAAAGAAGATATTCAAAGCAAGATAAGGGAGTATGAAGCGGAGCGACAGCACCTGCGCAACAAAAGCCGCCGTGCAAAACCGGAATGGGCAAAAGAAGCCTATTTGCGTGAATGCCGAGATATTACCGCAAAGCTCACACCTTTAAGAAAACAATTAAAACTGTGTGAGCGCATTGAGGAAAAGAAGCCGCAAATCAGAGCAATGATGGAGGCGGAACTTGAACTTGAAATCAAGAGCGCTCCGCAAAGAGAATTAAACAAACATTTAAATCACAAAACAAAAGAAAGGAATTATGAAAGATGAATACAATACCTATTAAGAAAATCCACCCGTTTGAGGAGCACCCCTACAAGGTGCTTGATAACGAGGAAATGAACGAATTAATCCAAAGTGTACAGCAGCACGGCATTTTATCGCCGCTGATTGTGCGACCAATCGAAGGCAAAACAGATGAATACGAAATCATATCGGGACACCGCAGGTTTCGAGCGGCACAAAAGGCAGGGCTTACAGAAGTCCCTGCCTTAATTTATGCCTTAAACCGTGATGAAGCGGCGATTATGCTGGTAGACAGCAACCTGCACCGAGAACATCTGCTACCGAGTGAAAAGGCATTTGCGTATAAGTTGAAAATGGAAGCGATGAAAAGGCAAGGTAAACGCAGTGACTTAACTTCGTCGCAAGTTGCGACAAAGTTAGATACCGCTTTGGAAATCGGGAAAAGTGCAGGTGAAAGTCGAGACACTGTGTTTCGCTATATCCGATTAACCGAGTTGATTCCCGAACTGCTCGATTTGATGGATGAAGGCAAAATTGCCTTTTCCGTCGGTGTGGAATTGTCCTTTTTGGATGATGCATCGCAGTACACACTGCTTGACATTATTGAGCGAGATAACTGCACTCCGTCTTACTCCCAAGCCTACCATATGCACAAGGCGTTTAATAACGAATGCCTTACAAAAACTCATATGGAAAGATTGATGTCACAAGAAAAACCCAATCAACGAGAAACAGTCAAAATACCGACCGCGCGCATTCGCTCTTTGGTGCCGCAAAAGTACACAGCCAAGCAAACGGAAGAATATATTGTAAAAGCGCTGGAGCATTACAACCGTTATCTTGTCAGACAAAAGGGCAGAGAAAGATGAGGTGACGCGATTGAGCATAGAAATGAAAACACCTGAATACTCGGAAGAAATACTTTGCTTGCTTGCAAAAGCGTTAGTTCCCGAGATACAGGCGTTTTATCAAAGTGAGAAAGGTAGAGAGTATTATGAAAACTGGTTAAATCTTCATCCCGATTATGCGGATGAAAGCAATTCACACAATCGGCACATTCGACAGGACAAATATGCGGATGTAAAATAAACAAAACGGCTCTCCGCCGAAAGGCGGAGAGCAAAGGAGGATAGAAAATGAATATCGTTATTTATGCTCGTTTTTCCTGTCATAGCCAAACAGAACAATCTATTGAAGGTCAACTTAAAGTTTGCTATGAATATGCGGAACAAAACCATTACACCGTCATCGGTGAATATATCGACAGAGCACAAAGCGGCAAATATGATAATCGAAGCGAATTTCAGAGAATGATTTCGGACAGTGAAAAGCACACCTTTGAAGGTGTTTTGGTGTATCAGTTAGACAGATTTGCCCGCAATCGTTATGATAGTGCCATTTACAAATCGAAACTCAAAAAGAATGGAGTTCGTGTTTTATCGGCAAAGGAGAACATCACTGATGATGCCTCCGGTATTTTGGTGGAAGGAATTTTGGAAAGTATGGCAGAATATTATTCGGCAGAGCTTTCCCAAAAAATAAACAGGGGATTAGCAATCAATGCGGCAAAATGTTTATCGACAGGAAGTAATCCCGGTTTGGGGTACAAAGTGGATTCGGAGCGGCGCTTCCATGTGGATGAAGAGGAAGCAAAAATCGTCAGAGAAATCTACGAGCGATATGCAAGCGGCGAAAGTAAGTCGGAAATTGTAAGGGACTTGCAGCGCAGAAAGGTTAAGACTTCTTTGGGCAATGATTTTTCTTTTACAAGTTTAACGAATCTGTTGCGCAATAAATGGTATATCGGTATCTATAAATATAAGGATATAGAAACACCGGGCGGTATGCCGAGAATTTTGGAGGACGATTTGTTTTATAAAGTTCAGGAAATCTTAGAAAAGAATAAAAGGGCACCGGCGCGTACTCGTGGCGAAGGCGAATACTTGTTGACTACAAAACTCTTTTGCGGTCATTGCAAGAATATGATGATTGGTTACTGCGGAACGGGAAAATACGGCGCAAAATATCATTATTATATATGTAAGGAAGTACGGAAAAAGCGTTGTGATAAGAAAATCATCAGCAAGAAACTGATTGAGGATCGTGTCATTGAAGAATGCCTGAAACTGCTGACAGATGAGAACATTCACTTTATTGCAAAAAAGGTCGCCGATGAGTGCAATAAAAGTGTTGACAATGATCATGTAAGACAAATCAAAAAGGCTATTCGTGAATCAGATGCGGCAATCGAAAATCTATGGAAGCGAGTGGAACAGGGAGAAGATTCTCCCATGTTAACGGAACGCATTAATAAGCGCCAAAGAGAGAAACAGGAATTAGAAGTATTGTTGGCAGAAGAACAAAATAAAAAAATCTTTCTCACGGAAGGGCAGGTAATGGCGTTTTTAAACTATGTATGTGAGATGCCACTGGAAGATATGAATAAGCGCAGAGCGATTATCAATATCCTTGTTCATTCCGTGTATCTGTATGATGATTACTTCACTTTAATCATTAATACGACGCGAAAACCAATGAGTGTAGACCACATTCCATTAGATGAAATTTCCCATGCCTTCAACGAAAAATGCGAATCGGAGGGGCAGTGTTCGTTTAATACGGACACTGTTCCACCAAAAAAGAAACTGTGCGAAAGGCACAGTTTTCTTTTTTGCAGAGATGGCAAGGCAATCGAAACCAAACCGGGGTCCCCGAAAAGTATTGCGTAGCAAACTTTTTGGGGAAAGGAGGAAAGGCGGAGCGCTCATATGGAAACTGCTTGCAGTTTTCGACGAGCAGCGCAGCCGATGACGACGCACCGCCATCTCCACCAACTGCCTCATGGGCGAACACCTTTTTCTTCAGCGGCGGCTTCGCCGTAAAGGTATGGCTTTGAGGAAAAAACAGCATTTTAGCGTTTGCTAAAATGCTGTTTTTTGTGTAGATAAAAATGTTAGAATGAGATAATTTAAGAAAAAATGTTATGTTTCGAGAGTGAATTCTAATATATATTCAATCGAATATATAACATAATAAAATAAAAACTCTTCGTTTGCCAGTAAAACACTATTTTAAGTTGTGTAGAAAATATGTTTTGTTAGCATTTGGAAAGAAATATCATTTGCAAAGCGATATTAATGTCGCAGAAGTCAGCGGCGATATCACTCCCGACCAAGCATGGTATCTGAGAAACAAATATCTCGGTCTTGCAAAGGAGGCGATGTAATTGGCTATAGACTTTACAAATCTTGATAAGAGAAACAAAGCATATTCCGGTGCAAACGGTGGCAAAATCTCGGTTGTATATAACGGTGAACTGTATATGCTCAAATTCCCACCGACAGCACCGCGAAACGATGATTTGAGTTATGTGATACTTGCAATTCCACTTTGTGTGTGCTAAACTTTTTGTGTCAGTATTTTCTTTATTCATTTTTTACCTCCGATTGTTGTTTTTTGGTTTTGACTGGCAGGTCTCTTCCATTATACATCTTTCGGAGGTTTTGTTCATCGGTTAACCTTTTTTGAACCACGCGACTATCGCGTGGTTTTCGTTATACAATGAAACAGCAGGCACATTGGCATGCCTGCTGTTGCTGTGTTTGGTGGAAATTATTGTTGGTTTTTTGCTACTTTACTACCACTCTGACATAGGCGTACTGCCCGCCCGCCAGGTAGTTGCGGTTGCCGGAGCAGACCACCCTTACCTTGAGCCAATAGACACCTCTGCCTAAGCCCTTTGCGATGGCGAGCTTGCCGGCTTTATTCATGGTGAATTTCGCTTTCATGTCGGCTTTGCCCCGGACAGCGGAAACGAGCGTGAAGGTTGCTTTTCCCGCACCGGGCTTTGCAACGCTAATCAATTTGGAGGCGGTGGTCAGCTGTGCCTTTTTGCGCAGCGTGGCATAAGAGAGCACGGCAGTTTTGCCCTTGAGCTTCATCGGGTTTTTCGCTTTGTGGATGGTAAATTCGATGGAGTCCGAACCGGTATATTTCGGGTTGCCCGCTTTCATTTTAATGATGGCGGTGGCGGTGCCGGCATTGACATTGTTTTTACAGGTGACCGTATAGTTGCTTGCGGGGATAATTTCATCAAAATCATCCTCAATTTCTATGTGCGGTATGATTGCTTTACCGGTATAGACAAGATAGTCATCCAATACCGAAATTGTCGCTATTTTCCTTTTTTCCACGCTGAGCGGAATAACGGTCGTTCCGACACCGTCCACGGTAATGTAGAGCTTGCCGCTGCCGTAGCCCGTCGCCGTTACGGTTGCCGCATAGGGGTTGCTTTCATTGACTTTGAGGGTGAAGTATTGGTCTGTGCCCTTGGAAAGGTTCCAATGAATATCGGGTGCATCAAAGCCGAAGAAGTCCGCAGTGCCTTTGAACCTGACATAGAAGTCGGAAGCATTTTGCGCGCCGTACTTCAGCTTGTTTTCGCCGGAAACGCTGAGCTTTACATTGTTATCTCTCTTGGTGCAGAAGCCCTTGATGGGGAAGTTATCAAAGCTCATCATCAGCGCAGAACCTGTACCTAACAGAGCATCTCTAAAGTCATCCTTACTGTAATCATCCCACTTGCCGTCCGAGAAAACAAAGCTTTCGTTTTTGTTGATAACGCCTTTGGTCCAAGTGGGACTATCCATAAGCTGTGCAAAGGATTCACCGTAGGACATTTGCACATTCAGTGCATATTCTCCCTCGGGAGTGATTTGCGTTTGCACGATGGAATAGTATTGGTCTTTTTGAATGATAACGGGTGTCTCCAAATCTACCTTGTGATAACCGCCGTATTTATGGGTGGATTCAACCGTTGCCACTTTTTTACCTTGGGTCGGGTTCTTGAAGCCGTCGGCAAGCAGGTAAATGTCGTTAATGACCTTTGTGCCCGGGTAGGTGGTTTCGCACGATACCTGTTCCAACTGTTCCGAACAGGTGGCTTTAAACACATTTGCCATTTTGACTTCTTCCGGCGAAGCGGCGCCGCCCACTTCGGTGACGGGCATATAATCGTGGGAATCGATAATATAGCTGTCATCCAAAGAGCTGTCTACATTGTTTTTATCAAATGCCAGCGCCTCGGGCATGCTGATGGTCTGGTCATAGTAGGAGAGCCAGAAATAGCCGGTGTGTTCGCCTTTTTCATTTTCCAAACCCCAGCCGGGACCTTTGTTCGGGAAAACTTCCTCTTCGGAGCCCCAACTGTTTTTGACCAGCCAAGCACCGTCTGCCGGCGGGTTGTGACCTTCCACAAAGTTTTCCTTCGGGTAATTATCATCCCAGCCGATGATGGTAACGGCGTGGTTGGAGCCCTCTTGCGCATCATAGGTGTAGTGCGCCCAGTTTTTGCTGATGTACTGCCCGTCGCCTGTTTCCTGACCGGGCATGGAAGTGTCGGCGCAGAAGCCGATTTGTACCGCGCGCTTGTTGCTGAGCATTTCTTTAATGGCTTGTGTGCCTGCGGGGTTATAGGTGTATTCGTTGGTATCTTCATCCACCTGCGCAGGGCTCGGGAGCATAAAGGATTCCTGCAGGACAAAGCCTTGCTTGAACCTGTCGTTTTCCGGCAGGGACCAGTCGTCCTCATCGTCATAGCAATACGCTACGGCTTTTTTGACGCCGTCTATCACTTGTGTGGTGAACTCAATGGAATTGTTTTTGCCTTTATACATATAGTCGGAATCGGTGGACTCCAACACGGGGCCGATGCCCGAGGCAAACAGGCTGGTGGCAAGGAAGGGAACGCCGCCGCCGTTGAGTTGGTCTTGGAGCGAAACGCCCGGGAGGGCGTGGGTTCCCTCACCGTTTTGCGGATTTTTGGGGTCATTGATGGCGTTGCCCACAAAGTAGACCAGGTGCTTTTCGGAAAGGTCCAGTGTTTCGGCATCATAGCCGTTTTTGTCGGCAATGCCGCTGCCGAGAATGCTTGTTTCCGCCGCCGCAATCGCCGCAAAGCCCCAGCAGGTGCCGAAGGGGTTTTGGAACTTGACGGGGGTTACATAGCTTTTATCGCCGATTCCGTCGCCATCGGTGTCCACATTTCTCAAATCGAATTGCTGCGGATAATCCGTTTGAGCCGGAACAGACGACGCTGTTCTGTAATTGAAGGGGTCGTTTGATTCATCCTGCAGCTGCGTGGCAATCGTTTCAATGGTTTCACTTTCGGCAGGCTCGGGTGTTTCGGCCTGCGCAAACACAGTGAGCGGAACCATGGTGAGAACCATCAGTGCTGCCAAAAAGGCTGCCAATACTTTTTTCATAAAGATACCTCCTTGTTCTGATCAAGCTTGTCAACTTGAGCGAAATGGATTTACTGTTTTAACTATACCATTTCAGTGTATTTAAGTCAAAAAGATTATAAAAAAATCGCAAGCTACACAAAAGGCAGCTTGCGATTTTGTTCAAAATTATTAATTCAATTTTCCGAAAGTGCTGCGCAGCAGGTTGCGGATATCGTAGGCATTTTCATCGGTTGAGTTGCTGAAGGCTGCGGAGTATTCGATTTGCAGTTCAATCTGCTTTTCGTTATATTCCTTCACACTCTTGTCGAGCATATCCAAAAACAGCTCTGCCTTGGTTTCGGGGCATTGCTCGAACAAGCCCATAAACATACCGCCGTTATTGAAGCCCATAAAGCCGTAATTGCGCGAGAGCCCTTTAATCATGTCCGCAAAGTCGCGCAGGAGGGTGTCACCCGCCGAGCGCCCCAGGGTATCGTTGAGCTGTTTGAGGTTATCCAGCCGCAAAATCATCACGGTGAACTGCTCGCCAAGCTCATGTTCACTGAGGGCATTCACCTGCACATCACAGCGCTGGCGGTTCGGCAGTTTGGTGGTTTTATCGGTGTAGATAATGTACTCAATAAAGTCTTTGAGCCTGCCGATAACCACGGCGCCTACGCAGCCGAAGAACAGGAAGAACACAAGCGCCAATGCGATGTAGAGCTTAATGTTAATCTTTTGTGCGGTGACAACGGAGTTGAGGATGTTTAAATAATCCGCGCCGATATACTCATTGAGCTCGCGCGCCGTTGCCTGCACAATCTTGTACTGGTTATTGAGGGTTTTGACCAAATCCTGAATATCCTCTTCCACATCGTTGCTCAGGTTTTGGTTTTTGTCATTATCCACAAACACGGAGCGGATGTAAGCGGCATGGTCTTTATCAATTTTGTCGTTTTTAATCGACTGGTTGATTTGTACATATGCCTGAATCAGTTCATCGTAGGTGGTAATGACATTCAGCGCCGTATCGCGCCCGTCAACATCCATGATGATAGAGGAACCGCTGCTGTCATTGGAATCATCCTGCAGCGCCTTTTCCGTGCTGTTGACACCCTTTTCGCTGTAATTGTCAATGAGGTATTTGAGCTTTTTTGCTTTTTGGGAGCTGTTTTGGATGCTGATATCCAAATCCTCCATATGCTTTTGCTGCTTTTTCAACAACAGGTCATTGTCTTTGGTGTACTTATTCTCCAAAATGCCGGCATACAGCTGCGGCACCTTGTTGTTGAGAATGTAGCCGTAGATATTTTCCAAATCCGTGAAGGTGTAGCCTGTGGCAGAGGCTCTGAAATCCGGATAGCTGGAGCGCTTTTGCAGCAGGTAGTCATCAATATCCTTCACACTTTGCTGCAGGATTTCGGCGCTCTCGATGTAGTCATAGTCATTGGAGCTGATGTTGGAAGCATTGTTCGGCAAAATGAGCTGGTCGACATATTTTTCGCTATAGAACATATAATAGTTTTTAATAATAGCGTCGAGCATATTGCCGGCATAGTTCAGGGACTTTTCCGAATCGGCTTCAAATGTAATGATATAGTCGGTCGGGAAATAGTTGTATTCCTCGCCTTTGCTGAGCGCACTTTCCTTCTTTTCATCTTCCTCCTCCGGGATGATGGGTGTTACCTTAACTTTGGAACGCACTTCGTCCACCGAACAGTTTAAATCCAAATCCTCAATGGCGCCTTTAATGACCGTGGAGGAATAGATTTCGGAAACATCCAGCTTTTCACCGTTGGGGGTCAGACCGTCGGTAATCGCGCCGTTGGCATAGCGAATGACCGTCGTCGCCGTATAGACCTGCTGCGAACTGGCGTAGAAGTATACGCCAATCGCACCGAGCAGCGCAACGATTAGTATGAGAAATTTACCTTTGGAAAGGTAGCGTAATAACTGAAATTCTTTCACTATTATTTGCCTCCGCTGTAATTTCGGAATCTGTACCATACAGCCGCATAGATTGCCAGCAGCAGCACTGCCGCAATCACTGCCATTTTTGTCGGCTGCAACTTTTGCAGAAGAGAAAGGTTGGTGGGTTTAAAGGTCAGGTAGTCTTTGGTCTTGTATTTGATGTATGCCTTATCGACAGTTTCAATTTGCCCGGACAAGGTGGCAAACTTCCCGCGAATGGTTTCAATCATCGATTTTGCCTTGTTAATGTCCGCGGTATCGTTGGAGCCGGCTTGCATTTTGCCCATAATTTCCCGATTCACCTTGATTTCCTTTGCAGTTTCCTGTGCGGTTTTCAGGTAATCATCCGCCTGGCTTGCCATGTAGTCCATACCGGTTTTGGTTTTGGACATGTAGTAGGTGTTTTTGCTCTCATCAATAGAGGGAATCATCACCACGCTGATCATCGCTTCATTGTACATTTTAATGCCGGCATTGTAGACATTGTATGCCGCTATATCCTTGTCATAGCTCAAATCTTTAATGCGGTTGGTGTAGGCAAGCGAGCGCAGGTAGTGTGCCTTATTGTGCGAGCAGCCCGCTTCGATGACAAAGGCGCGGTATTTGGCAATATCGTAGTTGCGCAAATCTTCCACCTTTTGTGCGAGCGACTTGAAGGTTTCATCCGATTTCTTTTCGGTAAAGGTTTTGCTTTGCTTTGCTCTTGTGTTCAAATATTTTTCAATTTGCTGTGCCTTGAGGTCAAGCTGGTCGGCAATCTGCATAAACTCCTCATCGTGAAAATCATCGATATTAAAGCTGAGGATGGAGCGGTTCTCCGTGTACTTGGAGTAGAGATTGTCTTTATATGCCTTGCACAGGAAATTGAGCATTTCATCGGTGCTGATGCCCTTGATTTCCGGCGGCTTGGTGATGGTAATGCGGTAGGTTGTGGTGATAAATAAGGTTTCCTCGGAAAAAGACTTTTTGTTGGTGGGGTTGATGGTGATGCTGTTCATGACAGCATTAATATCCACACTTTCCGGGTCAATGCCGCAATAGCCGAGCATTTTTTCCACTACCTCGCGGCTGGCAATATCATACACATTAAAGCGCGTGGAGTTGGGGTTGAGGCCGTAGGCGGCTTCCTCATAGTTCAAGCTCATTTCGGTGGTTGCCGTGTTGTTGCTGTCGAACATAAAGTAGCAGCCGGAGAGCAAAATGACCACTGCAAGCAGAATGCAGACAGGTGCCTTTAATTTAAAGAGCGCAATGAGTGTCTTTCTGACAGGCGAGCGGTCGGAAAAGTCGGCATCAATGGCATCCAAGAGCCGGGTTACCGGTGTGAACAGCTTTTTGATACCGCCGCTCAGGCGCCGAAAAGCATTGCCGATGCGACTTGGCTTTTTCTTTTTGCCGGGGTCTGCAAAACCAAAGTGCTCCCAAACGCTGTTTTCCTGTGTCGGAGTTGTTTCGGGCTGCTTTGCAGCCTTCTCTTGCCGCGGCGAAGCGGGAGTAACCGGCTTGGCAGGCTCTGCCTGCGCCGTTGCTTCGCGCACTTTGGCGGGTTCTTCCGGCTTTGCGGCTTGCGCTTTGCTTGCGGGTGCCGGTGCTTGCACAGCTTCCGGCTTCATAGCGGGTTTAGGCTGTTTTGCTTTGCCGGGCTTTACCGTAAAGGTCGCTGCCTGCGCGGGCTTTGCCGACTGTGCCGGTTTTGCCGCCTGCGCCGAACGCGCCTTTAGCGGCTTGGGGCTCTGCTGCGCCGCTTTGTGCCGCAAGGGCTTTACAATTTGGGTTTGTTGAGGCTGTTCGGGGATTTCTTTTTTCATCGCCGCTCCTCCTTTCCGTAATATAGGGGTTTACTGCTTTAAACCCTAATACCAGCAAATATCAACAACGACCAGCTCGGGTTGATTGTTGATTCTGGGAATAATGTTGTGGTTACCGAGTCCGCGGCTGATGACCAGCTGCGAACCGTCATCCATTTCATGCACACCTGCGGTGAGCTTCGGCAAAAAACCTTCGCCGTTGCTGTAGAGCCCGCCGAGCTTCGGCAGGCGGACATGACCGCCGTGGGCATGACCTGTAAAGGCGACATCAATGCCTTTATCGAGCAGTTTTTGCTCGACAAGTTTCGGGTAATGCGTTAAGCAAATGCGGCAGTTGGTTGTCGGTTCTAAGCTTTCCACAAACTTTTTGGCGTTGGTGTTTTTCTGCTCATACTGGTCCACATCCTCTGTTACGGCGATGAGCTGAATGAGCGTATTACCCACTTTCACATCGACCGCTTCATTGCTGAGCAGCTCAACATGGTGTGATTCCAGCTTTTCGGGAAATGCTTTATCCTCAAAAAGATACTGGCTGAGCTCATTGTTGCCGTAGCAGGCATAAATCGGTGCAATTTCGCTTAATTGGTCCGATAAAGAGAAGAGCACCGAATAATCATCGTTTTTATAATTCATCATATCGCCCGCGTAGAAAATCAAATCCGGTTTGAGCGCCTTGATTTTGGCAACGAGCTTGGCATTGTCCTTACCGTACTGCGTATTGTGCAAATCTGCCAGCTCGACCACGCGGATATTGTCCGTTACCTTATCGCAACGGACCTGATAAAATGAGACCATATAGTTTTGATTGAGAATGATATTGAAACCGGCTGTCAGGACAATCGCGGCAGCCAATACCAATGCAATCACCTTGACAATCTTGGAGCGCAAGGGCTTCGGTTCTCGCTGTGCTTTTTGACTTTTTTGTTTCGTTTTGCTCATTAGAGCGTTCTCCCTTTCAGTCTAAATTGAGGCCGGGTGCCAAATTGGAATGCGAATTGTTATCGCTGATTTTCTTGGCAGGGGTGCCGGCAATGGTAATGCCGTTATCCGTAAAGCTCTTGGTGACAACCGTGTTGGCGCCGATGGCAATGTCGTTGCCGATGGTGATTTTGCCGATGACGGAAGAGCAGGGGCCGATAAAGATGTTGTCGCCGAGCTGCGCTGCTTCGCTTTGACCGTTGGTGGCACCGATGGTCACACACTGGTGAATGCGGCAGTTTTTGCCGATGCGCGCCGTGGGGTGCACGACAATGGGACCCCAGTGAGCAATCGAGAGCCCTTCCTCAAAGGTGTTGGGCGGAATGTGGAAGCCGCACAGCTTCCTGCCCTTTTTGCGCAGGCGAAAATGCAGCCACAGTGCGATGGCTTTACCGAGCGGATTCTTTTTACAGTTCATGTAGTATTCGGTTTTGCGCAACAGGATTTCGTACTGCCAGATTTCATCACCGGCAATGCGGGGCTTTTTGCGGGTTTTATACAGTGCAATTCTGTCTTGTTCCAAATAGTGCTTGTAGTCGGCTTTGCTTTGTATCATGCGTTTTCTTCTCCTTCGGTTTGTTCGCCGCGAATGGCGCGCAGCAAATAGTCACTGCTTTGGCGGCGCAGGTCCTCCACATAGCGGTACACGGCATCGTAGTCAATGCTCTCATCCTCTTGCGGGAGCGGCTCGCGCAGGGTTCTGTCGCCAATGCCGAACTGTTCGAGCAGCGCGGCGATTTTTTTGACACGGCTGTCAATAGAGGCATACACGCGGAAATTCTTGCGGTTGAGGATGGAGAAAACCACCCCGTGGAAGGTGCCGGTGTAGACATATTCCGCACGGCGGAACAGCTCTACCCATTCAAACGCTGTCAGGCGCACGGACATTTGGGAATACAGTGTATCGTATTCGCCGGCGCCGAGCACCTCATAGCCCTTGGCGCGCGCGTTGTCTGCCAATTTCTTTTTTAAATCGCGGGGGATACCGTTGCAGTAGTAAAAGAGCACATAGGGCTTTTGGGTCAACTGCCGTATTTTTTCGGTATCTGCCGCGGGAAAGGCGGTTAAAAAGGTCGGGTCGCACACTAAAGGCGGGGTGATGCCTAAGGCGTTGCGGCACAGCGTTTGGGCGCCCTTGTCTCTTGCCGAGAGCGCGGTAAACGCCTGCATGGCTGCGCGCACCTCTTGCGGTGCATCCTCACCGGTCGCTTTGCCGGTGCTCGGTGCATAGGAAACCAGGCGCTTGCAGTTGAGCCCGCCGCCGTACTTGACAAGAGAAAAGCTTTTCGGGTCCAGGTAATTCCAAACCTCATCGCTGCCGACCACAATGCAGTCTAAACCGAGGGCATTGATGCCGGCGGCATTGCGCACTCTCTTGGTGGTGTGCAAATACTGCTTGCGCGTTTTGGCAAAAATCAGCGGTTGCGAAATCTTGTGCAGCCACGATTTGAGCGTTTCCGTGCCGGGATAAAAGCGGAAGAAGCCGCCGATATTGATGATGTCCTGTTTGGGCATGCGGTAGTTGACAATATAGACTTCGTCCTGCGGGAACAGCGCTTTGATTTTTTCCTGCAGCGCCCAGCCCTGCAGGAATGCGCCGAAATTATTGATGGAATGGTGGGTAATAATGCCTATTTTCATATCGTTTCCTTATTTTTGAATGTTGTTGTACAGGTCAATATAGAGTTCCTGCATTCTTTTTGCTTCGAGGCGGATATCGTAGCCTGCCGCCTGCAGCTCTGCCGCGCGGCTGATGCGCGGTTTTTGCTCCATGGCGAGCACGGCGTCTGCCCAAGCCCCGGCTTCATCGTGAAGCCCGAGGAAGGTGACATTGTCGGTCACTTTCACCTCGGGGGTGATGGTGTCGCACAGCACGCAGGGCAAGTCGGTTGCCTGCGCTTCCACGGCAACCACCGGCAAGCCCTCATAAAGCGAGGTCATCACAAAGACATCAAACGCGCTGTACCATTCGTTGACATTGGTTTGCACGCCCGTGTAGGTGACGGCATCGCTAATTCCGAGCTGCGCAGTGTATTGTTTGAGCTGCTGCTCGAGCTCCCCGGTGCCGATAATGACCAAATGGGAGTGGGGGTTTGTGCGATGCAGCGCGGCAAACATCTCTAAGGTTTTCTTTTGGTTTTTCTGCGGCGCCAATCTGCCCACATGCCCCACAACCAGCTTATCGCCCAAGCCGTATTGCTCGCGCAGTTTGGTGCGCGCACTTTCGCTAAAGGCGAAATCCTCAACATTAATGGCGTTGCGGATTAACTGGTGGTTTTTCTGCCAGCGCGCTGGGGAGAAGTAGAACTCTCCCGCGGCATTCGAGCAGCCCCAATAATCGGTGGCGGCATATTTAATCAGCGGGCGCATCAGTTTTTTGAGCTCGTTTTTCCAGCCCACGGGGACAGCCGTGGCGTGTGCGTGTGCAATGCGCACGGGAATGCGGCTCTTCTGAGCGCCCTTGAGCGCATAGAGCATCAGAGAGCCATTGTGCGTGTGGATGATTTGGTACTCCGGATGCTGCCGAAACAAATCGGTCATGAAGGCGATATACTTCGGGTAGCTCATAAAGCCGGGGGAAGTAAACAGCCTGCCGCCGAGGGCTTTGATTTCTTCATCATAATCACCCGGGTCGGGTTTGTTTTGCAAAAAATCAAACTGCACCTGCTCGCGGTCCGTGTGCCGGTAAAAATTCATCAGCATCGTTTCGATGCCGCCGCGGTCCATATTGCTGACGGAGTGTAAAATTCTAATCATAATGACCTCTGCTATCTCGCTTTCATTCGCGGGGTTTTTTGCACTTTTAAATCGCGCTGCCGCTTTTTGTATATCCACTGTTCAAAGCGGTTCATGCGGTACAAATCGGTGGTGCGCAGCGCGTGCTCCTTGACCGGTGCATAGAAAAAGCACATCGGGAGCAAACGAATGACCATGCTTGACCAATAGTAGAACATGGTGTTGTCTGTCATGTAGGTGATAAGCATATAGACATTAATCGCCATAAAGCAGACGGCAACCTTTTCGCCGCAGCGCGTGATAAACCAGTGGGTTTGGAATACATAGTAGCCGAAAATCCAAAACATGAAGCCCCAAAAGCCCATTTCCACATACATTTTCAAAATGTCGTTGTGCACGGCGGTAATGTCGACAACCTGGTCCTTGGTGCCCTTCATGCTTTTGAGCAGCTGCACACAGAACTCGTAGCCCTTACCGCGGTAACTCGGCGAGACTTCATAAAACTGCGAAATATAATCGTAAATCTTTTCTCTGCCGTTGAGCTCAATGTCGTGGTCAATGCAGTACTGGGTAAACAGTCCCTTTTGAATCAGGAAGATGTAGATGTAGCAGAACACGACAATGGTGATTGCCGAAAAAATCAGAAAGCGCCGTTTGCCCCGCGCACCGAGGAAAAGGCAGATAACCGCAAACATCACTGCCAGCAGCAGGCTTAAAAAGGCGATTCGCTTCAGACCCGCAAAGAACAGAAACAGGGCAATGCCGGCATAGACATAGCGGTACCGTTCCCCGGGGCAGAAGAAGAGAAAATAAATCAAAAAGACACCCATCACAAAAGTGATATCGTGAATTTCGATGGCGCGGATAAAAGTAGAGTTGGTAATGACCTCGTTGGCACCGAAGGAAGTGATGTTTGCAATCATATCCTGCACGGCGCCGCCGATGCCGGAGGTTGCCGCACCGAGAATGATAATCGTAAAGTTGGCGCCGGCAATGCCGAAGAAGGTGTACTTTGCCGCATCTTCCTCAAACAAATAGACGGCGGAAATGACAATGGCAATATTCAAAAGCTGGTAGGAAATTTTGGAAACGCCCTTCAAAATGTAGCTGAAAGATTGCAAATCCAAAATCCAAATAAACAGAGAGCAAAAAATGATGCCGATAATGATAGAGCCGTACATCATACCGAAGCGGGAAAGCTCTTTGAGCCGGCTGAAATTGCCCGACCAGAAGATGTAGACCACGGCAAGACCGATTGCGCCCACGGAGATTACCTTAGGCAATGCGCCGAGTGCAACATTGATGACCTTCCAGTCTCCCATCGCGGCACCGAAAATAAAGAAGATATACAGCCCGATGTAAACTTTTGAATGTTTTGTGTAGATTTGATTCATACAGCTCCCGGTTACTTAAACAGCTTCGCCACGCGCTTATCGGCACCGCAAAGCAGGCGGAACGCAGTGGGATTGCCCACAAAGAGGTTGAGCAGTCCGAAGCGCCTTTTTTTCATCAGGGTTGCAGGCAAGTGCCATTCCCATCTGCCGCTTTTTGCGGGGTCAAAACGTGCAATCGCACTGTTGTACGGTTCTTGCTCAACAAATTCCAAAAATTCTTTTTTGCGCTGTTCGCGCGGTTTCGGATTATCCTTATGGAAAATATTTAAGCGCATGTTGTCAATTGCCACGGACATAATGCGGTTGCCCTCAAAGCGCTCTGCAACATCCGCATCATCGGCATACAGGGTTTGCCGGTCGTTTTCAAGCAGCTTCAGAAGCGCTTCAAAAATCTGCGGTAAATTTCCACTGTAGCGCTGGGTGATGCCCTTCGGATTACAGCGGTAGTAGTACATCACATAGGGCAGGTAGGCAATGCGCTGTGCATAAAAGTAGGTTTCGGTGTTGAACACCGAGTCTTGTGCTTTCTTTTGCCCTTCCGGGAAGAGCAGTTTATTGGCGGTCAAAAACGACTTGCGGTACAGTGCGCCCCATGCCGCGTGGTAAAAGGCGCGCGCCGATAAGCCGAACGGTGTGCTCAGGCGCGGGTCAAGGCACAGGCAGGAAATGCTCAGTGCGCGCCCCGCTTCGGCAGGCAACGCAGTCAGCGCTTCCACTGCGCAGGGTTCCTGCGGCTCAATTTGTTGGGTGAACTTTAAGCGGTCCAGAATAATGATGTCCGCTTCGGCATCACAAAAATGCAGTGCGGTTTGAATAAAATGCTCCGAGAGTAAATCATCGGCATCCGCAAAGAAAATCCATTCGCCCTGCGCCTCTTGAATGGTGCGGTTTCTGACACAGCTCAGCCCGCCGTTGACACCCATGTTGATGTAGCGCACGCGGCTGTCCTTTGCAGCATACTCGCGGCAAACGGCACCGGAATTGTCGGTGGAGCAGTCATCAATCAGCAGCAGCTCGGTTTCTTCGGTCAGCTGCGGCAGAATGCCCTCAATATGGGCACGCAAAAAAGGTTCATCGATATTGTAGACAGCAGAGCCGATACTCAGTTTCATTGCCATAGGGGAACACTCTCTTTTCTTTATTTATAAGACTATAAAGTCATAAACTTACAACATTATATCAAATTTTTTCAAAAAATCAATATTTTTTATTATTTAATCTAAGGAAATAAACCCCGTTTGCCGGCATGCGGCAGGGGGTGAGAAAACTTGACAATCCCCTTTTGCTACGGTATAATTTTTTCATTAATTCGAGTAGAAAAGTGGAGATAAAGATGTACAAACTCAAACGAATTTTTATTTACATTCGCGTTTTTATTGTGATGGTCGCTGCGGTTGTGGTCAGCCTGTTTGTCAAGCGCCGCCCGGAGTATCAGGAGCTTTGGATTGTTTCCGAAAGGGGCGTGGATGCGCGCGACAACGCTTACCACTTTTTTAAGTATTTGCGCCGGGAACATCCTCAAATCAATGCGGTGTATATCATCTCGAAAACCTCACCCGACAGGGAGAAGGTCGCTTCGCTCGGCAGCTTGGTCGAGTACGGCAGCTTTCGCCATTACCTGTGCTTTGCACTTGCCAAGGTGAAGGTGAGCACGCATATTGACGGCTACTCGCCGGACATTCTCTTTTTCCACAAGTTCGGCAAGCTGTTTCCCGACAAATCCAAGCGCATCTTTTTGCAGCACGGGATTATTAAAGACGATTTACCGTTCTGTCACGCGGAACAGACCAATATCGATATTTTTGTTTGCTCGGCAGTGCCGGAATTTGAATTTGTAGAAAACACATTCGGCTACAAGCCCGGCATTGTTCAGCTAACCGGGTTGTGCCGTTATGACAACCTCAAAAAACCGGCTCAGCCCACCCGCAAGCTGCTGTTTATGCCTACCTGGCGCTCGGCTTTGCGCACCTGCACGCGGCGCAGCTTTTGCGAGAGCGAGTATTTCAAAAAGTACAATGCGCTGCTCAACAGCCGAGAGCTTTCCGACCTGCTTGCCGCCAATGATTACGAGCTCATTTTTTACCCGCACTTTGAAGTGCACCGCTTTTTAGACTGCTTTGAAACGAGCGATGCGCGGGTGAAAATTGCCGATTTTGAAAACAACGATGTGCAGGATTTGCTCATCAACAGCGATGTGCTTATCACCGATTATTCGAGCGTTTTCTTTGATTATGCATATATGCGCAAGCCCTTGGTCTATTACCAATACAATGAAGCGGAATTCCGCGAAGGGCATTACAAGCAGGGTTATTTTGAGTATGCGCGAGACGGCTTCGGCCCCATTGTTGCCACGGAGGATGCCGTGGTTGAGAGCCTGCGCCATTTTCTGGAAAATGACCTGCAGCCGGATAGCTTGTATTTAGACAGAATGAATACGTTCTTTAAATATAACGACACCGAAAACTGCCGGCGCAATTATGAGGCAATCTGCCGCTTGTTTGATTAATCCTTTTCGGAGGGTGCTGCGGCGGGTTTCTCGATTTTTGCCATTATCTTTTTCATGCCGACAAGTTTAAACGCAAACGCCACTGCCGGTCGGAATTCCGGCAGGAAGATGCTGCCCAGACCGAAAACGGGAATGGACACGGCGGAGCCGATGATGCCGTAAACAATCAGCGCGGGAATCCCCGAGAGGGTGATTTTGTGGCAGATAAAGTAACTGATGCCGCCGGAAATCGCAGTCAAAACACATGCCCACAGCAGGCGGAGCATATAGCGCGACTGTTTTTCTTCGGTAAAGTAGTGACGGAACAGAATGGCAGTGCCCCAAGTGCACTCGATACCCACAATGCAGAAAATGGTGGAGAGCATAACACCGGTCACACCGAGGAACTTCACCAGTAAAATGTTTAAGCCGAGGTTGACAAAGGTTTCCACAATCGGGCGGTAACGATCCTGCCACCACAGCCCTGCCGCCTGGCGGTACAGGTGGCATACTCTGCTGAAGTGCGTGGTAAAGAAGTAGATGCAAAAGACAATCATTACCGCATCGCTGAACATCAGCTTTTCACCCACCCACAGCTTAATAAACGGCTGGGTACAGGTGACAAGGCAAACAGTCAGCCACGAAGTCAACCACATATATAACAGCTGCAGCTTGTTAAAGTCTGCATAATTTTTTGCCTTCGATTCGACCACGATGGAGTTTCCCACCGAAGCGGTCACACTGTTGGAAACAAGAATCATAATGCCGGAAATGGCATTGATAATGTAGTAATAAGTGTTGTACTGCCCTAAAATGGACAAGCCCAAAAACGCCGAAATGACAATGGAGTCAAACGAATTGCGGAACACAAAGCTCAGCTTGTGCAAGAACATCCCCGCACAGCGTTTTTTGATGCTGTTGATTTCTTCTTTCGGCACGGTGCCTTCGCATTTGTACTGCGGGTACATCTTGTTGGAGAGGAAGTACAGCGCGAGGTTTTTGAGCACTGTGGTCAGCGGCAGGATGAGCGAGTAGAGGTAATAGCTGAACTGGTTGCGCAGCAGCACGATTGCCAACACCTGCAGCACGGTGCCGCCGATTTTGAAAATCGAATAGAGGTTGTTGTTGATGGAATAGCGCTGGTCTGCCGTAAACAGGGAAGAACGGTAGGCAAAGAGCACATAGGAAAGTACTGTGTTGGCAAGGTTGATGAAGTAGAGAATGTAAAGGTTCATTCCCTCCGGCATATCCTTTTTGACAATCAGCGGTAAAAACGGGGTGATTGCCAAGCCGAGCACTGTCATTGCCAAGGCAATCCAGCGATAGACCGTGCGGTATAATTTGAGCAATGCGCACACAGTCGGCGTATCGCCTTCGGCAAGCGGTTTATACATGCTGTAAACCATTGCCGAACTGATGCCAAGCTCCGTGAGCGAAAGAATTTGCAGAATGGATACAAACAGACTGTCCAGCCCGAGGTATTCCTGCCCCAGATACTTAATCAGAATTGTCCGCAGAACAAAGTTGGTGAGCATAATCACCAATTTGTTGATAACGGATGTGATGATATTGCGCCTTGCGTGTTGTGTTCTTGTTGCTTTTTTTGCGTTTGCCATAGGACCTCTTTTTAAATTCGGCGGAATTCGAAATGCGGAATTCTTGGTGGCAAGGCAGAGCCTTGCATGGAATGAATAGAAGTGAATCTCTGCCGACTGCGGCAAAGAAATTGCTGTTATTTCTTTTTTTGAACAGATTGGTAAATCTCAATCGTTTGGTCGGTGATGTTGTCCCAATCGTACTTTTGCTTAAGCGCTGCGCGCTGCAGAGCAACCTGTTCGGGCGTGGTGTCTTCCTTGAAATCCTGCGCTTTGAGCGCTTCGTGCGCCAGGCAGTGTTCCAACACTCTTTTTAAATCCTCGCTGTCCGAATGGGCAAAGGCGTGACCGTAGCCGCTCAGACAGTCGGTGTTTTCCGGAATATCGCTGACAATCACGGGAGCGCCGTAGCCGACCGCTTCGAGCAGGCTCATCGGCATGCCCTCAATATCACTCGGGAGCACATAGACAAAGCAGTTGGAAAACAGCTCGGCAAGCGTTTTGCCGCTGACAAAGTCAGTGAAAATGATGTTGTCATTGCCTTTGGCTTTTTCGAGAACCGAGGCAATGTATTCCGTTTGCGGTTCAATGCTGCCGGCGATAACAAGCTTTTTGTCGGTTTGCAGCGCCTTGTAGGCATCTATCAGATAATCCAGCCCTTTTTCGGTCGTGATTCTTGCCAAAAACAGGATGTAGGAATCCTTTTCCAAGCCGAACTTTTGCCGAATCAAATCCGGCGCCTCGGGGGTAACGGGGTTAATGCCGTTGGGCACAAACACGGCGTTGCAGCCGTAGGTTTTTTTAAAATAGTTTTGCACATTGTTTGAAAGCACAATGACTTGGTCGGCAAATTTCGCCGCCATCTTTTCGCCGAAGAAAATGTATTTGGAAGCAAAGCCGCCCCATTTGCCGCGCTGCCAGTCCAGCCCGTGGACCGTTGCAACCACTCTTTTGCCGAACAGCTTGGCAAGCGGAATCATGGCACAGGGACCCTCGGCGTGGTAATGCACAACATCGTATTTTTTACCCACACAGCGCAGGGTGGCAAAGAGGGAATAGACCATCGCATTGAGCGCGGAGCTTTTGAAGGTGCGCACCTCAATGATTTTGACACCGCGGTAGTCTTTGAGTTTTTCTTCACCGCAGTGGCGGTTGTAGGCAACGACTTCGTGCCCTTTTTGCGCCATTCTTGTGGAAAGCTCTTCCACAACCACTTCCACACCGCCGCTTCTGCCGGGGATGCGCTTGTGACCAATCATTGCAATTTTCATGGGGTTACTCCTAAATGCTTTATTGAGTGAGATTTAGTTTTCGACAAAAAACCAATTAATAATTATATCATATATGTGAGATATATTCAATATGATAGAGTTACAAAACTGTATCAATCTTTGGAGGGAATATGAGAAAATATATTATAGTGGAACAAGCCGAAAAATGCTGCGGCTGCGGCGCCTGTGTGAACGCCTGTGCGCGCGGCGCCATCACAATGAAGGAGGATAAGGCGGGTTTTATTTTCCCCGCTGTGGATACCGCACAGTGCGTGGAATGCGGCAGGTGCGTGGAAGTGTGCGTGTTTGACAAAAAGCAGCAGGGCGCGCACGAGTCATGCACGGTGTACGCTGCCGCTGTGCGCGACAAAGCCGTGCTGGGAGAATCCTCTTCCGGAGGCATTTTCACAGCCCTTGCAACAGCTGTTTTGGAAAAAGGCGGCGCTGTGTTCGGGGCAGCGTGGGAACCCGGGCTTTCGCTGGAACACATCTGTGTGGAGAGCCCGAAGCAGCTGCAAAGGCTGCGCGGCTCAAAATATGTGCAGAGCACGACCGGCAGCACCTTCCGCCGGGTCAAAGAGCTGCTGCAGGCGGGAAGGTATGTGTGCTACTCGGGCACACCCTGCCAGATTGCCGGGCTCAAGGCATACCTCGGCGGGGAGGATGAGAAGCTGTTAACAGTGGACATTATTTGCCACGGTGTGCCGAGCATGAAGATGCTGCGCGACGACTTGAACGCCCTGACCGGCGGCAACAGCGCCGCGATTCGAGATGTGCGCTTTCGCGACAAGGCTTACGGCTGGGGCGTGAAAGGTTCGGTCAGTACCGGCAGCACCAAAATCAAGTATAATGCCAACACTTCACCCTATTATTTTTACTTTTTGGAG
Organism: Clostridia bacterium; assembly: GCA_017430965.1. Taxonomy (GTDB): domain Bacteria; phylum Bacillota; class Clostridia; order Oscillospirales; family Acutalibacteraceae; genus RUG714. The sequence continues at coordinate 22,949 of JAFRLX010000116.1, forward strand.
GGCGAAGTTTACCGCGAAAGCTGCTATCATTGCCGCTTTCCCGCAGAGGGGCGCCAAGGGGATATCACCCTGGGCGATTACTGGGGCATTCGCAGTGCGCTGATTGACAAAATGGGCGGCGCGAACCCGGATTTGGGCATTTCCTGCGTGCTGGTCAACAGCGAGAAGGGCAAGCAGTGGTTTGAAGCGATTGCACCGGCGCTTGCGTATGCGCCGAGCACGCGCGAGAGCGTGGAAAAGCGAAACGGGCAGTTGAGCAAGGCAAGCGTGCCGCTGCCGGAGCACAAAGCGCTGCTTGAGGGGTATGAACAGCGCGGCTATGCGGCATTTTGCAGCGGCTACAAAAAGCATACCAAGGACCATTTGCTCAGAAAAGCAAAGGAAATGGTGCCTTCAAAGGTGAAGCGGAAATTGAATGAGCTTAGATAGAGACAAACAGGGCTTGCGAGGTCTATGACCTCGCAAGCCCTGTTTGTCAGCAGTCAGCAGTCAGCGGGCAGCAGTCAGCAGTCAGTGAGGGGTGGCGTTGCCGTGCAACGCAAAAAACAGACAGTATTCTGTAGCCGATTTTCAGATGCGGGTGCGGGCAAAGCTCACTCTTTAGCCGGCTGCCGACCGCTGCGGCGCCCCAAAGCCTTATTTGTCGAAAATTTGCTAAAAGTTATTGAAAATCACAGTATATTGTGATAAAATTAAATATCATTGATGTTTTCTACTACAAATATGTTTTTGCATATTTTCAAATTTGCACAGATCCGGAGGTCAGAAAAACAATGCCTTATTTGGAATATGGAAAGATTGATGAAGCTACGGAAAAACGCTTGAATGATTTGATTCATAACAAATCTTTTCGCTCTTATTGGAGAAAGAAGCGGACGTTTGATTTAATCGTTTCATCCCTTTTGCTGACAGTTGCGATTGTCCCGATGGGCGTGGTGGCAGTTGCCATTTTTATTGATGACCCGCACGGCAATCCGTTTTTTAAACAAATTCGCATCGGTCGCCACGGTGAGGAATTTTACATGTACAAATTCCGCACGATGTATGTGGATGCGGAACAGCGCAAAGCAGAGCTGATGGACCAAAATGAAATGGACGGGCCTGTTTTTAAAATCAAGGATGACCCGCGCATTACCCGCTTGGGCAAAGTGCTGCGCAAGCTTTCTATTGATGAATTACCGCAATTCTTCAATGTTTTTGCAGGGCACATGAGCCTGGTCGGTCCGCGCCCGCCGCTGCCCGGTGAGGTAGAGGCATATTCTGACTACCAAAAGCTGCGCCTGATTGTTACTCCGGGTATCACCTGCGACTGGCAGATTGCGGATAACCGCAACGATATTCCCTTTGAGGAGTGGGTGGAAATGGATTTGAATTACATTGAAAACCGCACCGCTTGGGGAGATTTGAAGATTATTTTCAAAACACCTTTTGCCATGTTATCGGCAACAGGAAGATAGTCAAAAAAGAGGTTGACATAAAAACGAGGTCGATTACGACCTCGTTTTTTTTGCCTTTTTTAACAAAATGTATAGGCGCGCTTGCCGTTTCGCTTGGAGCGGTACATCGCTTCATCGGCTTTTTCATACAGCTCTTGCGCATTGGCGGCTTTGCTGCCGTGCACAATGCCGGCGCTGATAGAAGTGGCGGGAATTGCGGCATCGCCTTGCTGCATGATGCGGTTGACAGCATCAATTTTCTCGGCAATCGAGGTATGTTCCATTTCGGAGGTGTGGAGCATCAACACCACAAATTCATCCCCGCCGATGCGGCAAACATAATCATCGCTTCTGAAGTTGGTCTGTAAGGTTTGCGCCAGCTTAATGAGCACCTCATCACCGATTTCGTGACCGAAGTCATCGTTAATATGCTTGAAATCATCCACATCCATCAAAATCATATAGGTGTTTTCCAAGTCTAAATGCTCAAGAATGGAATCATAGCCTGCGCGGTTAAAGACACCGGTCAGTTCATCGTGAGAAGCTTTAAAGTTGAGCCGCTTCAAGCTTTTTTGGTACATTTCATACAAGCGGTTATAGGCGCGCACAAGGTAGCGAAATTCTTTGGTTCCGCCTTCGGGAATGTGTTTGTTTGCCTTGATGCTCTGCACGGCGTTGAGAATCGGGTGAATGCCCAGGCGCGAAGTCAGCCAGACCAGGAAGATGACCCCGATGGTTTGCACAATGATGATGATGCGCACGGCGAGCATTTCATCGCGCACCGACTGCAGCGCCGCGGTGTCTGTTTCATTGACTGCTTTTTCCAATTCATCTAAACACGCGCGCATATTGTTGCGAATTTCGTTTTTCTGCATGTAGTAATCATTGCCCAGCACCATTTTGGTGGCAGCGCGCATTTTATTTTCCGCCGAAAGTGCCTGGTCTTCGGCGGAAAGCTTGATGCTTTTGAGTTCCTGCGGATAGTCCTTGCAGTCCTTTGCTTCAATGACTAAGCGCATGGCGTAGTACTCGCGCTCCATCAGTTTCATGGAGCCGTCCATTGCCGCTTCGAGCTTTGCGAGCGCCGAGGTGTTATCGCCCTTGCTCATTTTGTCGATGGCTGCTTCGCGGTGGTGCATTTCCAGCGCTTCTTCAAAGTAATCGTCAAGAAAGCGCGTTTCGCCGTCAATGGTAAAGCGCTGCACCTTTTCTGTCAGGTAATCCGAGGTGTCCATCAAATCCAGCGCCGCCTTGCGCATTTCGATGTGAAGCTCCGAGGTTTCGTGCAGCTGCTCAAAATCGGAGGATAAATAAAAGGTAAAAAAGAGCATCAGCGCAGAAAAAACGACTGCCGCGATGATTAGGCAGATTTGTATGGCGCGCAGCGAGATGCCGTCGTGCTGTTTTGGTTTTTTTGGTGAAACTTGTGCTTGGTTTTTCATAATAAACCCTTTTCTTCCCGTAAATATATCTATTAAAAATTATACCATCATCTACATTTCTTTGCAACGAAAAAGGGTGAAAAAATATCAATTTCCGGCTGGAAATTCCAAAAAGAATATGTTATACTTATATTTTATATATAAGCTCTACTGTATTTAGCAATATCTAAAAAGGGTCAGGAAAAAGGGAAAGACTGTATTATGTATTATTCGGCAATCGCCATATTGGCGCTTTTGGTTTTGGTGATTCAAAATCAAGATGTAATGCTCAATCGCAACGGCGCTTTTCAGCGCCCTGCATGGACTCTCTATCGCAGGTTCCTGTTAGGGATTTCCGTATATTATATCACAGATATCCTGTGGGGTGTGTTGGAGCATTACAAGTTAGCGGTACCGCTTTTCATTGACACTTCGGTGTATTTTGTCGCCATGGCAGGCAGCATTTTTGCCTGGGCTCACTACATCGTCTGCTATTTGGGAGAAGAAGAGAACACCTTCGGGCGCATTCTCGTTTTGTTCGGGCGCGTGTTTGCGGTGCTCGTTTCCGCTTTGGTGGTCGCCAATATCTTTGTGCCGCTGTTGTTTACGGTCGACAGCAACTGCGTGTACAAAGCGTGCGGCGGAAGGTATGTGGTCCTCGGCGTCCAAATTGCGATGCTGCTGCTCGTTTCCATCTATGCCGTCACTGCCTATTTGCGCCGGCACACGCAACAAAAGCAGCGCTACCGCACACTGGCACTGTTCGGCATTATCACGGCGGTGTTTCTCTTTGCACAGCTGTGGTTCCCGTTCCTGCCTCTGTATTCGATTGCCTACATGCTCGGCACCTGCATGCTGCATGCCTTTGTCGTCGGCGAAGAGAAGGAAGAATACCGGCTGAATTTGGAAGAGACGAAAAAAATTGTCGAGCTCAAAAAATCTTTCTACTCGCTACTGGATAATATGCCCGCCTCGAGTTACTCGAAGGATGCGCAGACCGGTGTTTACCTTGCCTGCAATCAGGCCTTTGCGGATTATGTGCAAAAGCCGACACCTGCCGATGTGGTCGGTTTAACAGACTATGATTTGTTTGACAATGCCACGGCAGAGCATTTTTTGAATTACGATAAAGTCGCATTGGGAATGGAAAAACCGTTTATTTACTTTGAAACGGCGAAGGATGTTGACGGTCAGATACACAACTTCCAAACCACAAAGTTTAAATTCAATAATGAAGACGGTACGCTCTGTGTTCTCGGGATGTCTTTAGATGTCACCGAGATGGAAAGAGTGAAAGAAGAGAATGCAAAAACGCTTGCGGCGTACCAGGAAATGCTGCAAGAGAGCAGTGTTTACGGGAATGTCATTTCCGCCATTGCCGAAGATTATTTCAATATCTTTTATTTAGACATTAACACCGAAGAATACATTGAATACGGCTCGAGAACGACAGACGGTAAGCGCACCGTCGAAACGCACGGTTCGCAATTTTTCCACACGATTAAGGAAGATGCCGCAAAACTTGTTTACGAAGAAGACCGCAAGGGCTTGGTTGAAACGCTGACAAGAGAAAATATACTGCAAGAGCTCGCGCAAGCCGATGTGTTTAAATATAATTATCGCCTGATGTTAGAGGGCGAACCGACCTATGTGAGCTTGAAGGTAACGCGCATACCGGGTGATGAAAACCATCTTGTTATCGGCATTACCAATGTCGATGGTGAAATGAAAACGCGCTTGGCTGCCGAGCAGGTGAGAGAAGAAAGTAAGGCGTATTTGCGCCTGAGCGCATTCAGCCGCAGCCTGCTGGTTCTCTATGTGATTGACCCCGAGACAGAAGCGTTTACGGAATTCAGCTCCACCGAGGATTACGCAGAGTTCGGCATCGCCAAAAAAGGCACGGATTTCTTTGAAGAAACCTACAAGAATGCGCAAAACGCCGTCTATGAAGAAGACAAGGAGCACTTTTTTGCGCACTTTACAAAAGAGAATATTCGCCAAGCCATTGAGCTTGACGGCATCTTTGTGCTTGACTACCGCTTGATGTTTGGCGGGAAACCCACATACATCCGCTTAAAAGCCTCTGAAGTGGAAGAGGATGGCAAAACGCTGCTGGTGCTCGGAATCGAAAATGTGGACCGCTATATTCGCCGCGAGCAACAGCAGGCATATGACCTCTCCGTAGCCAGAGAAATGGCGACGAAGGATGCCTTAACAGGCGTCAAGAATAAGCTGGCGTTTGACCACGCCGAGGAACAGCTCAACGCACAAATCCGGGAATGCAAAGCACCTGCCTTTGCCATTGTGGTGTGTGATATCAACGGGCTGAAGGAAGTCAACGACAACGAAGGGCACCAGGCGGGAGATATGCTCATTCGCGCTGCCTGCGAGGTCATTTGCAACGTGTTCCGGCACAGCCCGGTGTTCCGCATCGGCGGGGATGAATTTGCTGTCATTTGCCGCGGGCAGGATTATGAGAACATCGAGAAGCTTTTAGAAGAAATGGATGCACTCAACAGCGCCAACAAGCTCACAGGCGATGTGCAGGTTGCCTACGGTATGGCGCGCCATGAAGAAGGCGCGGGGACAGCAGAGGTCTTTGAGCTGGCAGACCAAAGAATGTATGAAAACAAAGCAGCGCTCAAAGCGTAGGCTTTAAGGCAATGCAGTTGACCGGTGCAAAGCAAGGGCGCAACAGTTGCACCCGGTGAGAATGTCACACAGAGAGTTGCCGCTTTTCATTTTGCCTGCTGCATTGTGAATAAAACATGTACTATTCTCCCTTGAGGAAAATTGTTTGACCGGAGTAAAGCAACTATGGATAGTGTAAAAATCGCCTATGGTATGGCGCGCTTTGAGGGTGACAGCAGTGTGGAGGCTGTCTTTGAGAGGGCAGATAAACGCATGTATGCCCATAAGGCAGCGCTCAAAGCGTAGGTTTTCAACGCGGCGTTCGATTGTTTGATTGAAATTGCAAGGTTTTGTTTACAGGATGATTCGGTGCGCTTGAAGCGTCTTTCATTGCGCTTGCCGCAGTCATATTGTCTATTCAAGTCAGTTTAACAGGAGCAAAAATGTATCAGTTTCCGAAAGAATTAAAAGAAGCTTATGAAAGCAGCCCGCTGTCTTTCGTCTACTACCAAAATGTGGATGACCATGCTGTGCCGGTGCTCGTTTCGGAGGGCTTTTGCCGCAACACGGGTATGAGCCGCGATAAGGTTTTAGACTGGCTGCGCGCCGGTTTGTTTGAGCGCATGCATCCGGATGATGTGGGTGTGGTTTCAAAAATCAGCGATGATTTTCTGCACTGCCGCGCTGAGTATGACGCGGTGTTTCGCTGCAAAATTGATGTACCCGGTAAGGAGCGTTATGTCATTATTCACGGTTTGGGCAAGTGGCAAACGATGCCCGACGGCACGGAGCTTGCCGTGATTACCTATGCCAACCTTACCGCAACGCATCGGCTCATCGGCGAGCAAATGGAAGAATATACCATGCTGCGCAATGATATTTTTTACACGGACCCGCTTACGGAGCTTCCCAACATCAATTACCTGCACGAGTTTGGCGATGAGAAGCTCAATGTGGTGCGCGCCGCCGGGCACACACCGCACTTGGTGTATATCGATGTCTGCTCGATGCAGTCCTATAATAACCATTACGGCTACAAGGCGGGCGACAAGCTGCTTTGCTTAACCGCCGAAACGCTCAAACAGCAGTTCCCGAAAGCGCTGGTTACAAGAGCACCGGATGACCATTTTGCTATGATTACGCGGCTGGATGACCCGGCGGAAATCGAACGCCGCCTGTATGAAGCAAACCGCATCATTCGCCAACAGGCGCAAGGCAATACCTCCGGTATGCGCGCCGGTGTCTATCGGGTCAGGCAAGAGCAAACCGGGGTTATCGATGCGCTCGATTGCGCCAAGCAGGCAGTGAAACTGATTGAAAACGACATGAACCGAGAGGTGGCATTTTATTCTCAAAAGCTTCATGATGTCTATTTGCAAGAACGCTATATTTTGGAAAACTTTCAGCGGGCAATGGAGCAGGGCTGGATTAAAGTGTATTACCACGGGCTCTACCGCGTGGAGAGCCAAAAGGTGGCGGCATTTGAGGCGCTTTCGCGCTGGGTGGACCCGGAGCGCGGTGTCCTTTTGCCGCGGGATTTTGTGCCGGTATTGCTCAAATATCACCAGCTGTACAAGTTGGATTTATTCATGTTTGAACAGGTGTGCCGCGAGGTAGAGGTGCGCCACGACAACAACCTGCCGCTGGTGCCGGTTTCCGTCAACTTTTCCCGGCAGGATTTTGACCATGCCGATGTCTTGGCGGAAATGAATCGGCTGTATGAAAAGTATGCGCTTTCGCGCTATGTGGACAAAAGCTACTTCATTGTGGAAATTACCGAGCAGGATTTGGCGCTGGGTGAAAAAAAGGTGGTAGAGCAGCTTGCGCAAATTCGCGCCAACGGCTACCGCCTGTGGTTAGATGATTTCGGCAGCGGCTATTCCGCAATCAATGTGTTCAGCCACTTTGAGTTTGATTTGATTAAGTACGACATGGAGCTGCTGCAGCACCTGGACGAACACGGCGGTGTCAATCGGGTGATTTTAGCAGACCTGGTGGAGTTGGCGCGCAAGCTCGGCATTCACACCCTTGTGGAGGGTTTGGAGACAGAGGACCACCTTGCATTTGTCAAAAGCCTCGGCTGCGAGTTGGTGCAGGGCTACTACTACCACAAGCCGGAATCGCTCGACACGATATTAACCGAGCTCCAAAACGGGCGCAAGCTCAAACCGTGCGAAACGCCGGAAGAACGCGCCGCGTTAAATGAAAAATGGTTTGAATAACAGGGTGCGAAAGAAAGGAATTTCACAGTCCCAAACAGTACAGTGCTTGCGGCGCAAAGCTGCCGCGCGCGGATTGCCGAGCAGCGGCTGTCGGAATTTTGCTCTTGCGTTTTTCATAGTATATGATATAATACTTTAGGTTTTAAAGGTTTTCAGAAAAGAAAACCGCAATTGAATATGTTGGGTGATGCATACAGGAAAGGTCTGTGCAGGGCACAGCGCCGAAGGCGTAACACGCTCAGGAAAGGCAGTTGGCACGGAAAGCTTGAAGCCGTTGAAAAGCGGCCGTTAAGCGGGTTTACGGATGCCGGTACTGCCGCAAGACTGTTTGCTGACAACCCCCCGGAGAATTCCATTGATTTGGGTGCCGAAGGTGCAAACAGGTCGCGGTGTTACCCGCGCTGCCTGCTAATCTCTCAGGCAAAAGGACGGGGGAGAAAAAACAGCCGTACTGTTTTTTATTGGTCAGCAAGTCTTGCTGACTTTTTTTGTTGCACACACTTCAAATACACGCTTTGGAGGAAGCAACTATGTGGGGAAACATCATTTCCGTTATTGAAAAAGTGAACGATACCCTCAACGGCATTGTGTGGGGGTGGCCGGTCATTATCTTGATTTTGGGCACCGGCATTTTGCTGAGTGTGCGCACCGGCTTTTTGCAACTAAGGCATTTCGGAGAGTCGCTCAACACAACGATTGTGCCGACTCTGAAAGGGCTTGGTAAGAAAAAGGCGAAGGACAGCCGCCTGCAGTCCGTTTCGCAGTTTGAGGCGTTTGCCACCGCCATCTCCGGCACGGTTGGTACCGGTAACATTATCGGCGTGGTTTCGGCAATTCTTACCGGCGGTCCCGGCGCCGTGTTCTGGATGTGGATTTCCGCTTTCTTCGGCATGGTTACCAATTACAGCGAAAATGTTCTCGGTCTCTATTACCGCAAAAAGGATGAAAAGGGCAACCTTTCCGGCGGTTCTTTCTATTACATTGCTTACGGCTTAAAGTGGAAGTGGCTTGCCTACCTTGCCGCGATTTTCTGCATGTTTGCCGCCATCGGCATGAGCGGTGTGCAGACCAACAAAATCTCCGGCACGCTTGCCGAGGCTTTTTCCAGAGCAACCGCTTTGCAAAATTCCGATACCGTGAAGCTCATTGTCGGCATTGTGGTGGCAGTTGTGACCGCTGTGGTGATTATCGGCGGCATCAAGCGCATCGGCAGAGTGGCATCCCTCCTGGTGCCGTTTATGTCACTGCTGTTTATTGTGCTGGCACTCATTGCTATTTTTATGAACATCAAAAACATTCCGACTGCGTTTTCTTTGATTTTTACAAAGGCGTTTAATTTCAAAGCGGCAGGCGGCGGCATTCTCGGCTACTCCTTTGCACAGGTGATTAAAAAGGGTATGGCAAGAGGCGTGTTCTCCAATGAAGCAGGCTTGGGTTCTTCCGTTATTGCCCACTCGGCTTCCGAAACCAGAGAGCCTGTCAAGCAGGGTCTGTGGGGTGTGTTTGAGGTGTTCTTTGATTCCTTCATCATCTGCACGCTGACAGCGTTGATGTTCTTAACCACCTTTGATTTAAACACTCTTTCGGCAGATAAAGAGGACAGCGTGATGTCCATGACCATGTTCTCTACTTCGTTTGGCGGTGTCGGCACGGCGCTGTTCTCCGTCATTTTGCCCCTGTTCGCCTTCACCACGGTGATTGCCTGGTCTTACTACGGCGAAAAGGCGGTGGATTTCTGCTTCGGTTGGGTCAAAAGCGAAAAGCGCAAGTACATTGTCGGTGCCTTTAAGGTGATTTATGTGCTGTTGATTGCGCTTTCTTCCACCATTCACAGCGATTTGATTTGGGCGATTGATGACACCTTCAACGGGTTGATGGCAGTGCCCAACCTCATTTGCCTGATTGCTCTGAGCGGCTTGGTGGTCAAGATTACCAAAAACTATTTTGCGCGCAAAAAGGGAAGCGATGTGGAGCCGATGCTCTCGGCGTATCCCGAAATGAACAAAGAGTTTATTGAGGATATTCACACTGAAAATGCAGAAATGCAGTAAGCTAAAACCCAAAAACACGGAATTGAAACGTCAATTCCGTGTTTTTTTCGGCTTGCGCCTGTTGATAACGGCGAAAGAATGCGCTATAATAAAGATGTTCAAAATGTCACAATCTGTCGACTGCGTTTGTTCGGCGTGTGTTGAGGAGAAAAAATGAAACTATTATCGGTTATCGGCGCCATCGTGGTTGCAGCAGCCATCGCATTGGTAGTGGTGCTGGCTTATCGGCAAAACAGGGCGCCGGAAGAGAACGCAAAAGTGTCGGTGCAAACGACAGCCGCGGCCACTTCTGCCGCACCGAAAAAAGCTGTCACCGCAGCCCCTAAGGATGCGGAGGACCCGTTGCTGATGGTGGTCAATTACCAATACCCGATAGAGAAGGATTATAAGTTAGAATTAACGGACAGTTACCATTATTCCAGAGTGGATAAGCGCGCTACCGCACCGCTCGAACAAATGCTGGATGATTGCCGCGCTGCCGGCTATCAACCCCTGATTTGTTCTTCCTACCGCTCTGTGGAAGAGCAGACAACTTTATACAGCAGAAAAGTGTATCAATACACCAGCACCGGCAGCACCCAATCCGATGCCGAGAGAGAGGCGGCGCAGTGGGTGGCGGCACCCCGCACCAGCGAGCACCACACCGGCTTGGCGGTGGACATTGTGGATGCCGGCTACCAAGAGCTTGATGAGGGGCAGATGGATACCGGCACGCAACAGTGGTTAATAAAGAACTGCTGGAAATACGGCTTTATTCTGCGCTACCCGCTTGAGAAGAAGAAAATCACGCATGTTCATTTTGAACCGTGGCACTACCGCTATGTCGGCAAAGCCCACGCCAAGGCAATCACACAGGCAAAGCTTTGCCTGGAGGAGTATGTCGGCAAGGATTAACAGGTAAAGCGCAGCAAAAAAAGATAACAGCCGCAAGGGATATCCTTGCGGCTGTCAGACTGTCGAAAAAGTGGCTGAAACCACGCGACTATTTATCGTTCTTATAATATCATTTTATTTTTAAATTGTATTAAATCATTCTTTATAGATAAGTAATTTAAAGCATAATATTACGAAATCGCCGTAAATACGCCGATTTTGCGTTTTTGCCAATCTCTGCTTGCGGTACCATCGTACAGCTCAGCGCAGAGATTGGCAAATTTCATCTCACTCTTTCAACATCTGTCAGCGTGTAGAAAAACAAGTTTTTCTACACGCTGACAGCCGCAAGGGATATCCTTGCGGCTGTTTTTTTGCTGTCGGTCAACAAAGCGCTTATTGAAACGCTTTTGTCAAAAAATTATAAAAGCATTGCCCCCAAAAAACGTTGTCGTGTTCAAAGCCTTCGACCAAATCGGTTTGGTTTTTTATATGCAAATCATTGAGCACATCGCGGTAATAGAGCGTGGAGTCCAAACAGTAGGGGTCTTTGTCGCCGACTGCCATGTAGAGGTAGTAGGGCGTATTGTCGGCAGTCGGTTCGGGGAAAGCTTCCATATACGGTATGCTCCAGAAACTGCCGCTGTGAATATCGGTCGGAATGACACCGCTACTTGGCGCAAAGCTTCCGATATAGCCGAATTCATCCAACCAATTAAACCCGATACACAAAGCCTTGGCACCGCCTTCGGAATAGCCGGCAACCGCGGTATGCCTGCGCTCTTTGCTGACCGGGTATGACTTTTCGATAAAGGGCATCAAATCCGTGTGAATTTCTTTAACCACCTTGTTGTAACTGTTGCGCTTTTGGGCATCGGTCTTGCTTTGCTTGCCTGCGGCATCATCGGTGTACATATCGATGCCGACAAGAATCATCGGCACACAAAGCCCTTCTTTGAGCATATTGCCGTAGAGCAGGGTGAGAAATGTATCGTCGTTAATCAGGGTTTTGTGGCTGCCCCAGAAGCCGTGAATCACATACATCACCGGGTAGGTGCGCGTTTCATCGTAGCCGGCAGGCAGGAGCACATTGCATTGCTTCTCGGCAGCGGCAACCGTAGAGTCGTAAGAGATATTCTTGATGAGAGTACCGTAATCGGTGCCTTTGTGCTTTTGAAAATAGCTTTCCTCAATATCATAGCGGTTTTCGCTTGCGTAAGGACCTTTGCGCTCGGTGCGGGATTGTGCTTGTGTTTGCGCTGCACTGTCACTGCGGCTGCCTTTGCTGCAGGCGTTTAGGGCAAGGCACGCGGCAAGCAGCAGTGCTATTAAACAAAGATGCTTTCTTTTCATAACGGCCTCCTCAAATGTGTCGGAGTTTGGCGGGAGCGGCTTTGGGCAGGTGCAGTGTTACCGCTTTGTCTGCTTTTATTATATACGACAGGTGGCGAAAATACAACCGCGTGTGCCGTGCGGCAGTGCGGATGTTTTCACTGCCTTGCCGAATATATATAAAATCTGTGCACCATATTGAGGATATTTAGGTACTTTTTACATTGTGATTTTTGCTTAAATATAGTATGATATTAGTATCATCGGTAAGGGGGAACAACTGCCAATGCACTTGTCACGGTTTTCTGAAAAAAACATAGCGGCAACCGCGGCAAACTGCGCCTTAACCGGGGTGAGTGCGCAACACTGCGCAAATTGGAAATAAACGCCTTATTCTCAGCGGAGAATAAGGCTCTCTTTTTTTGGCAATACAACCGGTGCACGCAAAAAGAAACAAGGTTCATACACTGATTGTATTGCCCGGGATTAGGAAAGGGGAAGAGTATGAAAAAAACAGCCATTATTATGGGAAGTGACAGCGATTTAAAGGTGGTCGAAAAGGGGATTGCGGTCCTGGAAGAGTTCGGTGTGCCGTATGAAGTGCATGTTTTTTCGGCGCACCGCACGCCGGCACAGCTGCAAGAGTTTGTCAAAAGCGCTGAGGAAAATGATTTCGGCGTAATCATTGCGGCGGCAGGTATGGCGGCGCACTTGGCGGGCGCCGTGGCGGCGGCAACGATTTTGCCGGTGATTGGCATTCCGATAAAATCCGCCTGCTTTGAGGGCATGGATGCCCTGCTCTCTACGGTGATGATGCCGCCGGGGATTCCCGTGGCAACCGTGGGGGTTGACGGTGCCAAAAACGCCGCGCTGCTGGCGCTTGAAATCCTGGCGCCGGGCGATGCGCAGCTGGCGCAAAAGCTCAAACAGCACCGCGCAGCGGCTGCCGAAGCCGTGCTCGAAAAAAACGCTGCTATCGAAGAAAAGTTTAATCACTAATGGGGGAAATAGAGATGGAAAAGAAAGAATTACTGTATGAAGGTAAAGCCAAAAAGGTGTGGAGCACGGAGGATGAAACCCTCTGCATTGTCGACTATAAAGACGATGCAACCGCTTTTAACGGCTTAAAAAAAGGCACCATTCAGGGCAAGGGCGCGATTAACAACCGCGTTTCCAACTTTATGATGCAGGTGCTCGAAAAAGAGGGAGTCCCCACACACTTTGTGGAAGAACTCTCCGAAAGGGAAACGCTGGTCAAAAAAGTGAGCATTGTGCCACTGGAAGTGATTATCCGCAACATTTCCGCCGGTTCCTTTGCCAAGAATTACGGCGTGGAAGAAGGCATTGTGTTTGAAGAACCGACGATTGAATTTTCTTACAAAAACGATGATTTGGGCGACCCGCTGATTAACGCCTACCACGCACGCGCTTTGAAGCTGGCGACAAAAGAGGAGATAGAAACCATCAAGGCGATGGCGTTCAAAACCAATGAGGTGATGAAAGCCTTTTTCAAAAAGCTGAACATTGATTTGGTCGACTTCAAGCTGGAGTTCGGCAAAACGGCGGACGGCAGCCTGGTGCTCGCCGATGAAATTTCGCCCGATACCTGCCGCTTCTGGGACAGCACCACTCACGAGAAGTTGGACAAGGACCGCTTCCGCAGAGATATGGGGAATGTGGAAGGCGCGTATCAGGAAATGATGAAGCGCATTTTGGGAGAATAATGTTCACCGCGTGAACATGATTCTGTTTTCAGTGTTCAGTTTTCAGATTTCAGTTGGAGGATGGGCGCTGCCCATACCCGATTGTAAGGCAGTGCACAGCACTGCACGATATATTTGCTAAAGCAAATGCAATATGCCGCAAGCGGCGCGATATATTGCTTTGGGCAATGCGATATGTTTGTTATGGCAAACGATAATTATATAGGATAAGGGAGCACATATATGGGAGGATTTTTTGGCGCGGTAGCGCAAAGTGATGTGATTTTAGATGTGTTTTTCGGCACGGATTATCACTCACACCTGGGAACGCGCAGAGGCGGCATGGCTGCTGTCGATGCAGAGGTCGGTTTACAAAGAGACATTCACAACATTGAGAATTCGCCGTTTCGCACCAAGTTTGCGGGCATTGCGGACGAAATGAAGGGCAATGCCGCCATCGGCATTATCAGCGACTATGACCCGCAGCCGCTGCTCATTCGCTCGGCGCTCGGCGCCTATGCGATTGCATTCATCGGTGTGATTAATAACAGCGCAGAGCTCATTGAAAAGTATTTGTCTTCGCCGGGCGGCTTTTTCAATTCCATGACCGGCGGCAATATCAATAACACGGAGCTTGTCGCTGCGCTCATTAACCAAAAAGAGAGTTTTACCGAGGGTATTCGCTTTGCGCAAGAGGCGATTGACGGCACCTGTTCCATTCTCATTTTAACCAACGAGGGCAGCTTGATTGCCGCGCGCGACAAAGTCGGCAGGCTGCCGATTATTTTAGGTAAGTGCGAGGGCGCGCACTGTGTGAGCTTCGAGTCCTTTGTTATCGGCAAATTGGGTTTTGAGAAGCTCAGAGAGCTCGGCCCCGCCGAGATTGTGGAGCTTTCTGCCGAAGCGGTAAAAGTTTTGCATGCGCCGCAGCAGAAAAAGCGCATCTGCTCCTTCCTCTGGTCGTACTACGGCTACCCGACCTCGACCTACGAAGGCATTAATGTGGAAATGATGCGTTACAAAAACGGTGAAATTATGGCGCGCACCGATGAAGCACTCGGCAATGCCACCAATGTCGATTATGTCGGCGGGGTGCCGGATTCGGGTACACCGCATGCGATTGGTTATGCCAACGCTTCGCACCTGCCGTTTGCGCGCGCTTTTATCAAATACACCCCGACCTGGTCGCGCTCGTTTATGCCGACCCGGCAGGAGGAGCGCAACAAGATTGCCAAGATGAAGCAAATACCCGTGCACGATTTAATTCAGGACAAAAACCTGCTTTTTGTCGATGACTCGATTGTGCGCGGCACACAGCTCAAAGAAACGGTTGATTTCTTATATGAAAACGGTGCGGCAAGTGTACACATGCGCTCTGCCTGCCCGCCGATTATGTTCGGCTGCAAGTACCTCAATTTCTCGCGCTCGACTTCGGATATGGACTTAATTGCCCGCAAGGTGATTGTCGAGTTAGAGGGAGAAAAAGGGTTTGACTATATCGAAGAATACAGTGACGGCACCACAGAGCGCGGCAAGGCGTTGCGCAAAGTTATTTGCGAAAAACTGCACCTGGCTTCGCTCGAATTCCAATCGCTGCAGGGCATTGTGGAAGCAATTGGTATGGATGAGTGCGAATTGTGCACCTATTGTTGGAACGGGAAAGAATAGTGTGAAAGTAAAACTTTAAGTGGAGAAAACATATGAACCGAAATTCAAAATCAGAGGCATACGCACAGGCGGGCGTAGACATCACTGCCGGCTACACCGCGGTGGAATTGATGAAAGAGCACATCGCAAAAACCCTCACAAGCGGTGTGTGCTCCGATATCGGCGGCTTCGGCGGGCTGTTTGAACTGCCCGCGGGGTATGAGCAGCCGGTCCTGGTCAGCGGCACCGACGGTGTCGGCACCAAGCTCAAATTGGCGTTTTTGACGGACAAACACGATACCATCGGTATTGACTGCGTGGCAATGTGTGTCAACGACATTATCTGCGCCGGTGCAAAGCCGCTGTTTTTCTTGGATTACATTGCCTGCGGCAAAAACTACCCCGAGAAAATTGCTAAGATTGTCAGCGGCGTTGCCGAAGGCTGTGTGCAAAGCGGTGCGGCGCTCATCGGCGGCGAGACCGCGGAAATGCCGGGCTTTTACCCGCCGGAGGAATATGACTTGGCGGGCTTTAGTGTCGGCATTGTCGAGAAGAAAAAGATTATTGATAACAGCACCATGCAAGTAGGCGACAAGCTCATTGCGCTGCCTTCGAGTGGTGTGCATTCCAACGGCTTTTCCCTCGTGCGCAAGGTCTTTGATGTCGCGCATTGCGACTTAAAGGCGCCGGTGGAAGCCTTGGGCGGTGCGAGCCTGGGTGAAACCCTGCTCACTCCCACAAAAATCTATGTTAAACCCGTATTGGCACTGCTCGAAGCAGTGGAAGTCAAAGCGATTTCTCACATCACGGGCGGCGGCTTTTATGAAAACATTCCGCGCAGCCTGCCCGCCGGGAAGTGCGCACGCATTCAAAAAGAGGCGCTCAAAGTATTGCCGATATTTGATTACATTGCAGGGGTCGGCAACATTTCACAAAGAGATATGTTTAACACCTTTAATATGGGTGTGGGCATGGTCGTGTGTGTCAGTGCCGCGGATGAAGCCGAAGCGCTTGCGGTGCTCAGAGCCAACGGCGAAGAGGCTTACACCATCGGCGAAATTGCAGCCGGCGAGGGGATAGAGTTATGTTAAAGACAAGAATAGCCGTGCTCGTCTCCGGCGGCGGCACCAATTTACAGGCGCTCATTGATGCCCAGGCGCGCGGGGAAAACCCCTATGGGGAAATCGCACTGGTCATTGCCGACAAGCCCGAGGCGTATGCGCTCGAGCGCGCAAAAAAAGCGGGCATTCCCACCGCGGTGGTGAGCAAAAAAGAGAGCGCTTCGCAAGAAGCATTTGAAGCGGCTATGCGCTGCAAACTCGCAGAATACGCAATTGATTTAATCGTGCTTGCGGGCTTTCTGTGCATTTTAAGTGAGGACTTTACAAAGGCATATCCCGAGCGCATCATCAATGTGCACCCCTCTTTAATCCCTGCCTTTTGCGGCAAGGGTTACTACGGACTGCGCGTGCACCAAGCGGCGCTTGATTACGGAGTCAAAGTGACGGGCGCGACCGTGCACTTTGTCAATGAAATACCGGACGGCGGCAGGATTATTTTGCAAAAGGCTGTCGCCATTGAGCCGGACGATACACCGCAAACACTGCAAAAGCGGGTGATGGAGCTTGCCGAGTGGCAGATTTTGCCGCAAGCCGTTGCCCTTGTCAGTCAAAAAATACAAGGAGAAAAGCGATGAATATGTTTGAAACGAAAACCATGGGCGAACGCATCAAAGGCAACCCCTATGTCGGCAGAGGTATCGCAGTCGGCATGAGTGCGGACGGCAGCAAAGCCGCGATTGCCTACTTCATTATGGGTAGGAGCGAGAGCTCGCGCAACCGCATGTTTTTGGAAAAAGGCGATGAAATTGTCATCGAGCCGATTGACCTTTCCAAAGTGGGCGACCCCTCTTTAATCATTTACTCCCCGCTGCGGGTATTAGAGGGCGCGACCATTGTCACCAACGGCGACCAGACCGACACGGTGTATGATTTCTTAAAAGCGGGCAAATCTTTCTCGCAGGCGCTTGCGACCAGAGAGTTTGAGCCGGATGCACCCAATTTCACCCCGCGCATCAGTGCGCTGCTGCATTTAGGGGAAAGCTTTTCTTACGATATGTCCATTTTAAAGAGTGCCGATGAAAAGGGCAGCGCCTGTGTGCGCGAGTACTTCGAGTACCCCGCTTTGCCGGGTGTCGGGCACTTTATTCACACCTATGTGACCGATGGTAACCCCATTCCTTCTTTTGTCGGGGAGCCGGAGCGCATCCGCATTCCCGACAGCCCCGAGGCCTTCTTAAAGGATATCTGGGAAAACCTTGACGAAGCGAACAAGGTTGCCATTGCCGTGCGCTATATCGATTTAAAAAGCGGCACTTACGAGCAGAAAGTCATTAATAAATATGTTTGATTACCATTAACTCATCACTCAACACTCAAAACAGGGGGTACTGAAATGAAAGAATTTGAATTAAAGTACGGCTGCAATCCGAACCAAAAGCCGGCGAAAATCTATATGGAAAACGGCGCAGAATTGCCGCTGCAAATCTTATCGGGCAGACCGGGCTACATCAATTTTTTAGATGCGTTTAACGCCTGGCAGTTGGTCAAAGAAATTAAAGAGGAAACGGGACTGCCCGCGGCAACCTCCTTTAAGCATGTCAGCCCGACCTCGGCGGCAGTGGGCACACCTCTGCCCGAGAGCTTGAAAAAAGCCTGCTTTGTCGATGACATTGAGGGCTTGGACAATTCGCCGCTTGCCTGCGCCTATGCCAGAGCCAGAGGCACGGACAGAATGAGCTCCTTCGGCGACTTCATAGCGCTCAGCGACTGCTGCGATGTGACAACCGCAACGCTCATTAAGCGCGAGGTTTCCGATGGCATTATTGCCCCCGCCTATGAACCGGAGGCGCTCGCAATTTTAAAGAGCAAGAGAAAGGGCAATTACAACATCATTCAGATTGACCCCGACTATGTACCTGCCAAGCAGGAAAAGAAGCAGGTATTCGGCATCACTTTTGAGCAGGGCAGAAACGATTACAGAGCGCACAGCGCGGACTTTACGCATATTGTCACAAAGAACAAGGACATTCCGGATGCGGCAAAGCGCGACCTCGCGATTGCCCTCATTACCCTCAAATACACCCAGTCCAACTCCGTGTGCTATGTCAAAGACGGGCAGGCAATCGGTGTCGGCGCCGGGCAGCAGTCGCGCATTCACTGCACCAGGCTTGCAGGCTCCAAGGCGGATTTCTGGCACCTGCGCCAGCACGAAAAAGTGCTCGGGCTTCCCTTTAAAGCCGACATCGGCAGACCGGAGAAAGACAACGCCATCGACTGCTACCTCGGTGAAACGCCGGAGGATGTGCTTGCAGACGGCAACTGGGAACAATTCTTTACTGTAAAGCCTGAACCCTTTACAAAAGAGGAACAGCGCGCGTATTTGGACACATTGAGCGGTGTGTGCCTGGGTTCGGATGCTTTCTTCCCCTTCGGCGACAATATTGAGAGAGCGCGGCGCAGCGGTGTCAGCTACATTGCGCAGCCCGGCGGCTCCATTCGCGATGACAATGTCATTGCCGCCTGCGACAAGTACGGCATGGCGATGGTGTTCACCGGCATGCGTTTATTCCACCATTAATATAAAAGGGTAAAAAAGCAAAAGCCCTTATTGGTTTTAGAGGCCTCTTTGCGTAGATACTGCAGAAAGTTCGCAAAGGAATACACAAAGTATGCCGTTTGCTCCTTTCTTTGTCTGAACACAAATATGCTCTCTAAAACCGAGTTTATGTAAAAAAGATAAGTGGTTGAAGAACGTGGAAACAATCAGCGCTTTCACCTTTTAACCCTAAAAAAAGAATTTCTTTAAAAATCAGCGCTTGTAAAGGCAATAAACTTTACAACAGCTGTGGAGGCTTTATGAAGATTATGGTCATTGGAGGCGGCGGCAGAGAGCACGCCGTTATCCGAAAAATAGCAGAAAATAAAAACGTAGAAACCATCTTCGCCTTGCCCGGCAACGCCGGCATGCGTGAACTTGCGCAGTGCGTGGACATCGCGGCGACAGATATTGAAGCGATAGTCGCCTGGGCGAAAGAACACCCGATTGATTTTGCGGTCGTCACACCCGATGACCCGCTCGCGCTCGGCTGTGTGGATGCACTTGAAAACATCGGCATTCCCTGCTTCGGTCCGACCGCCGCGGCGGCACAGATTGAAGCGAGCAAGGTCTTTGCCAAAGATTTGATGCAAAAGTACGGCATCCCGACTGCCGCCTACGCGGTGTTTGAGGAGTTGCCCGCAGCGCTCGATTACGTGCGCACGGCGCCGTATCCGCTGGTCATTAAGGCAGACGGTTTGGCGCTGGGCAAGGGTGTGAGCATTGTTAGCGATGCCGCGGCAGCCGAGGAAGCGCTGCGCGCGGCGATGGAAGAAAAGGTTTTCGGCAACAGCGGCAGCCGCGTGGTCATTGAAGAGTACTTGGAAGGCCCCGAAGTGAGCGTTTTAAGTTTCACCGACGGCGAGACAATAGTGCCGATGGTTTCTTCGATGGACCACAAGCGTGCGTATGATGGTGACGAAGGCCCCA
Source organism: Clostridia bacterium (assembly GCA_017430965.1). Lineage (GTDB taxonomy): Bacteria > Bacillota > Clostridia > Oscillospirales > Acutalibacteraceae > RUG714. Next base: position 42,852 of record JAFRLX010000116.1, read on the forward strand.
ACACCGGCGGCATGGGTACGATTGCCCCGAACCCTTACTATACCGCAGAAATTGCCGCACAGTGCATGGAAGAAATTTTCCTGCCGACCATTCAAGCGATGCAAAAAGAGGGCAGACCCTTCCAAGGCTGCCTGTATTTCGGCTTGATGTTAACCAAGGACGGTCCCAAGGTTATTGAATACAACTGCCGTTTCGGCGACCCCGAAACGCAGGTGGTGCTGCCGCTGCTCGAAAGCGATTTGCTTGAAATTATGATGGCAGTCAGAAACAAAACACTCGCCGAGGCGGATGTGCGCTTCTCTCAAAAGAGCGCGTGCTGCGTGGTTAAAGCAAGTAAAGGTTACCCGCGCGCCTATGAAAAAGGCTTTGCCATTACCTGCGGGGAGCTGCCCCAAAACAGCTTTGTCTTTTATGCCGGTGCGAAACTCGACAGCGCAGGCAACCTGGTCACCGCCGGCGGCAGAGTGCTCGGAGTGACAGCCGTTGCCGCCGATTTAAAGAGCGCGGTTGAGCTTGCCTATCAGGCGGCAGAGCAGGTGCATTTTGACAATGAGACAAAGCGCAACGACATCGGGCAAAGAGCCCTGAAAATTCTCGGCTAAACGGAGAAGAGTATGGTTTACAGAGTTTATGTAGAAAAGAAAGAAGCGCACCGCGGTGAAGCGGCGCTGCTTTTAAAGGATTTACAGAATGTGCTGGGCATTCGCGGTTTGCGCAGTCTGCGCCTTGTCAACCGCTACGATGTGGAGCATATTGATAAGGAACTGTTTGAAACGGCGGTCAAAAATGTGTTTTCCGAACCGCAGCTTGACGATGTGTATGAGGCGCTTGACCCTAAGCAGTGCGATGCGGCGTTTGTCAGCGAGTATCTGCCCGGGCAGTTTGACCAGCGCGCGGATTCCGCGGCGCAGTGCATTGAGCTTATTTCCTGCAAGCCGCGCCCGACAGTGCGCTCGGCGAAGGTGTATTTGCTCTATGGGGAATTGAGCGAAGAAGATGTGCAGGCAATCAAGCACTACCTCATCAACCCGGTTGAGAGCCGCGAAGCGGTGTGGGAGACTTACGAGACCTTAGAGCAGCCGGCAGACATTCCGGAGGCGGTGGAAACGCTCACCGGCTTTACCGCGCTCGATGATGAGGCACTGGTTGCCCTTATCGGGCAATACGGTTTTGCGATGGATGAGGGCGATATCCGCTTTTGCAGGGAGTACTTCCGCAGCGAGCAGCGCGACCCGACCATTACAGAGCTGCGCATGATTGACACCTATTGGTCGGACCACTGCCGCCACACCACCTTTTTAACGACGATTGACAGCGTGCGTTTTGCAGATGCCGATTTGCAAAGCGCTTATGAAGACTACCTTGCCGCGCGCAAAGAGCTCGGCAGGGAAAAGCCGATGAACTTAATGGATATCGGCACCATCGGCGCCAAACTCCTTAAACAGCGCGGGTTGCTGCAAAAGCTCGACGAGAGCGAGGAAATCAACGCCTGCACGGTGAAAATGGAAGTTGATGTCGAGGGAGAGCCGCAGGAGTGGCTGCTGCTGTTTAAAAACGAAACCCACAACCACCCGACCGAGATTGAACCCTTCGGCGGTGCGGCGACCTGTATCGGCGGCGCGATTCGCGACCCGCTTTCGGGCAGAGCCTATGTCTATGGCGCGATGCGCGTGACCGGTGCGGCAGACCCGACAGCACCGTTTAGTGAAACGATTGCGGGCAAGCTGCCCCAAAGAAAGATTGTGACAACCGCGGCGCAGGGCTATTCTTCCTACGGCAACCAAATCGGTTTGGCAACCGGGCAGGTGGATGAAATTTACCACCCCGCTTATGTGGCGAAGCGCCTGGAAATCGGCGCGGTGGTCGGTGCGGTGCCCGCAGAGAATGTGCGCCGCGAAGTGCCGGCACCCGGTGATGTGGTGATACTGCTCGGCGGCAGAACCGGCAGAGACGGCTGCGGCGGTGCAACCGGTTCTTCCAAAAAGCACAGCTTAACCTCGCTGGAGACCTGCGGGGCAGAGGTGCAAAAGGGTAACGCACCCGAAGAGAGAAAACTGCAAAGGCTGTTCCGCAACAAGGAAGCCTCGCTGCTCATTAAGCGCTGCAACGACTTCGGCGCGGGCGGTGTTTCGGTCGCGATTGGCGAATTGGCGGACGGCTTGGAAATTGATTTAAACAAAGTACCCAAAAAATATGAGGGGCTTGACGGCACCGAGCTTGCCATCAGTGAAAGCCAGGAGAGAATGGCAGTGGTGGTTGAAGCCAAGGATGCCGCGCGCTTCAAGGCGCTCGCAGAAGAGGAGAACCTCGAAGCGACCACGGTCGCTGTGGTGAGCGAAGCGCCCCGCTTAGTGATGAACTGGAACGGTAAGGCGATAGTCGATGTCAGTCGCGACTTCTTAAATTCCAACGGTGCACCCAAGCACATTGACATTGAAACCCCTGCAGCACAGCCTGTACAAAAAGAGATTCCTGCCGATTTTAAAGCGGGCATGCAGGCGTTGGCGGGTGATTTAAACATCTGCTCCAAGCGCGGGCTTTCCGAGCGCTTTGACTCGACCATCGGCGCGCGCACGGTGCTCATGCCCTTCGGCGGCAAGTACCAGCAAACGCCCGAGCAGGCAATGGTGCAAACCGTTATCGGCGGTGAAAAGGCGAGCAACACCTGCTCGCTGATGGCGTGGGGCTATAACCCGGAGATTATGGAGAAAGACCCCTACCGCGGTGCCTATCTGGCAGTTGTCGAGAGCCTTTGTAAACTGGTGGCGGTCGGCGGCGATACGGCTGATGCGTATTTGACCTTCCAAGAGTATTTCCCTTCGCCCGGCAAAGACCCGAAACGCTGGGGACAGCCCTTGGCGGCGCTGCTCGGCGCGCTCAAAGCGCAGACCGATTTCGGCGTGGCAGCCATCGGCGGTAAGGATTCAATGAGCGGCACTTTTGAAGATATTGATGTGCCGCCCACCCTCGTTTCCTTCGCGGTGACCACACAAGATAAGTCTGAGATTGTCTCTGCCGCTTTCAAAGAGGCGGGCAGTCACTTAACGCTGATTGCACCGCAGTATAACGGCATTGTGCCGCAGGCAGAGAGCCTGAAAGCAGTATTTAAAACGATAAAAGAACTCGGCAGGCAAAAGAAGCTGCGCGCTGTCTACGCTTTAGGCAGGGGCGGCATTGCCGAAGCGCTGCTTAAGCAAAGCCTCGGCAACCGCATCGGTGTGAGCCTTGCGGACAGTTTGCTTTTAGAACAGCTCTTTGATTACGGCTACGGTGCGTTCCTCGTTGAGAGCGAGAGCGCTTTGGACTGCGGCACGCCTGTCGGTACCACGACTGCTGATTTTGCGCTCAAATACAAAGGTCAAGCGCTTGATTTGAACACTTTGCAGGCAGTGTATGAAAACAAGTTAGAGAGCGTTTATGCCTGCAACATTCCCACCGAAAACACACACATAGAAGTGCCGGCTTTCAGCGCTGCTTCTTACCCGCAGCCGCGCTTCCATACCGCAAAACCCAAGGTGCTCATTCCGGTGTTCCCGGGCACAAACTGCGAGTTTGATTCGCGCCAGGCAGTTGAGCGCGCGGGAGCCCAAGCGGAGATTATGGTCATCAACAACCTCTCGGCAGCCGGTGTTGCGCAAAGCGTGCAGCGTTTCGCAGAGGGGTTGGCAGAGAGCCAAATCCTCTTTATTCCCGGCGGCTTTTCGGGCGGTGATGAGCCCGAAGGCTCCGGCAAGTTTATTACGGCGTTTTTGAAAAACCCCGCCATTTTCGAGCAAATTGAAAACTTACTCGAAAACCGCGATGGTTTGATTTTGGGCATTTGCAACGGCTTCCAGGCGCTCATTAAGTTAGGGTTGGTGCCTTTCGGAAAGATTGTGCAAACCGATGCCGCCTGCCCGACACTGAGCTTTAACGACATCGGGCGCCACCAGTCGCGCATTGTGCATACCGCAGTTGCTTCCAACAAGTCGCCGTGGCTGATGGCAACCAAGCCCGGCGAAGTGTACAGCGTGCCGATTTCCCACGGCGAAGGCAAGTTTATCTGCTCGCCCGAGCTCTACGCGCGCCTGGCGGCAAACGGGCAAATTGCGACCCAATATGCCGATGCCGGCGGTAAGCCGACCATGGACATTCGCTTTAACCCCAATGGCTCTTACTGCGCGGTAGAGGGCATTACCTCGCCCGATGGCAGAGTTTTCGGCAAAATGGGGCACAGCGAGCGCTATCACCCCGGGCTTTACCAAAATGTGCCGGGCGATTACGATATGAAGCTGTTTGAAAGTGCGGTCAAGTATTACAAATAAGGATTTGTAATGAAAAGTGAATAATGAATAAGAGCCCGACCAACTAACCAAATCAAAGATTTGGAGTTGGTTCCCGGAACCTTGGCGTTCGCAGCACCTTGCGCTGCTCGGCTAAAAACCCGTCCAACTAACCAAATCAAAGATTTGGAGTTGGTGCCCGGAACCTTGGCGTTCGCAACACTATGTGTTGCTCGGCTAAGTGAATAAT
>JAFRLX010000117.1 GCA_017430965.1 Clostridia bacterium
CACCCTAAAATCGGCAGATTTTTTGTCAGAATAAAGCAAAATAGTCGCTTAAGGCTGACGCCTAAGCGACTATTTTAATGCAATTATGGCGAAAAAGATGCGATTTGAGGGCTAACCTTCGTTACGGGGACTCACCTTTATGGGTGTTGCTCCTTCTTTTGCCTTAAATGCTTAGTAAAAACACTTTGTGTTGTTTGCTGCGTTTGGTGAAATGATTGCTTTTTGCGCCGCGCTCACTTGCCCTTTTCTTCCACGAGTTTTTCAACATTTTTTTATCAACGCAATCGTGGTGCGGCTTACAATAGCTTATCTTGTTTTCCTTTTAAAAAACAGCTTTTTTCCGAACTGCTCTCGCGCGCCTACCGTTGCGGCCTTTGCGGCGGTTGGGGCTTTTGCGGCGGCTGTTTTTGGCTGTCGCCTTCCGCCTGTTCGCCTCTTTGCGCTTCTTCATCGCTGATAGAGACATAGAAACTGTTGTTCTCGCCGCACAGCAGGTAGCAGCCGAGGGTATCTCCCTGAGCATCTTTGCGCATCATTTGCAGAAAATCGCGCATATTTATTTCGGAGTTTTCCGGGGTGATGCTGTCAATCGCCGTTTCGGGCGGATAGAGCAGGATTTTATTGTCCGCCTTTTGGTTGAGCCCGAAGCCGCAGACATATTCGATGGTTTTCCCGCCCTTCTGCTCGGAGCTCGAAGGCTTCTTTTCATACACAACCTTTTCAAGGTAAATGTAGTACCCGCCCTCTTGTGTTCGGTAAACTTTATTGCCTCGAATTTTCCCGCTCCAGCTGCTCTTCTGTTCGACAGCTTTGCCCGCAGCGGAATCCAGGTTGTTAAAATATGTGCCTTTGAGTGTTCCGTTTGCCGCAATCTCCAGCGTGGCGTGGTAATAATACTCGCTGGACATTTCATCGCCGGGCTTCACCCCGTGGGCAACAAAATGAGCCGGGTATTCCGTAAAGGTTTTAAAGAAATCCAGCGCCGTATCCTTGCCTTTTGATGGGGCGGTTTTCTGTGTCACTGTCGTGCCTGTCTTTGCCGACGGGTCGGTAGAAGTGACCGCGGTGGGCGCAGTGCTGTCGGGTGAAGGCGCTTTCGGCGGTCTTCTGATAACAAACAGCACAATCACAGCTGCCACCACAATACCGACAATCACACAAATAATAATCACTTTCTTCTTTTTGTTCATCTTTAGCTCCCGTGTGTGTTGTTAACGGCTTCATTTTAACACATCCCTCAAATAAAATCAATTCTTCCCGAAATTACGCCAAAAGTGTGAAAAAACAACACACAAACTGTTGTATTTTATATTGAAAATGTAGAAATTATATTTACTCACTGCATTTTTATTGACAAATATTATTTATATATGATATCTTTATAAAGAAAATTCTGTATCTACATTCATTTTTATACCCATTTTTAGCGGAGGCACAGATCATGAAAAAAATTTTAGCTATCCTTCTCGCGATGCTCATGCTCGCGACTTTTTGTTCCTGCGGCGCCCCAACGGGCTCCGGTGACAGCGATGTTATCAAAATCGGCTATGTCAACCCGACAACCGGTCCGCTTGCCGGCAACGGCGAGGGCTGCGAATGGGCGGTCAAGCAAATTACGGACTATGTCAATGAACACCCCATCACGGTTGACGGCAAGCAGAAGAAAATCCAAGTCATTGTCTATGATTCCAAGTCCGATCAAAACACCTGTACCGAGATGGCGCAGAAACTGATTGAGGAAGACAATATTGACCTGATGATTGCCATCCAAACCCCGAACACGGTCATTCCCGTTGCACAGATTGCAGAGAGATACGGTGTTCCCTGCATTGCCACCCAGTCACCTGTCGACCCTCTTGCCGCATCGCTTGATGAATTCAAATGGACCTACGACTTTTTCTATACGCTTGATGAGGTTTACGAATCTCAAAGAGCGCTTTGGACAAAGGCGGGCTATGCTCCCGGTTCGGGCGCAAAGATTGGTCTGCTGTTTGCCAATGATACCGACGGCACCTCCTGGCACGACCTTTTCATCAAAAGGCTTGCCGAGGACGGCTACACGGCAGTCGACCCCGGTCAGTACGCTTCCAAGACAACGGACTTTACCAATGTCGCCAACAAATTCAAGGAAGCGGACATCGACCTGATTGCAGGCACAAACATCCCGCCTGATTTTATGAACGCCTATAACGCCATTATCGAAGCCGGCGTTGAGGTAGACGGTGTCACCATGGGCAAATGTTGCCTGCTCCAAAGTGATGTGGAGGCTCTCGGCGAGCTTGCCGACGGTATTATGACCCAGGTGTGGTGGGCACCCACTAATCCCTTCAAATCCGACTTAACCGGTTTGAACTGCTCCGAGATTAACGAGCGCTACAAAGCGGATAACGGCAGAGTGATGCCGCAGCCGACCGCATTTGCCTATGCATCGCTGGAGCTTGCCGTTCAGACCTTCACCGCTGCCGGCACGACCGATAAGCAGAAGGTGTACGAGGCAATCGGCGCTTTGAAGTGCCAGACTATCGTCGGCTCGGTGGATTATTCCAAAAAGCTCAAAGGGCTGCCGTACAGCAGTTCGGTTCTGACCGGCGGTCAGTGGCAGCGCGATGAAAACGGAGAACTCAACCTTGTCATTATCGACAACTCCCTGTACCCCGACATTCCGCTGACCGGAAGCTACCTCAAAGGCAACGCAACCACCAAAAAATAATAACGGAGTTAACCCTGTGTCTTGCCGCATGGCGGCAGGCGAATGTGCAGGGAATCACGATGGATAAAATACTGGAATTTAAAAATGTGAACGCCGGCTACGGCAAAGAGCAGATTCTCAACAATCTCTCTTTCTATGTCGAAAAGGGGCAGGTATTCGGCATCATCGGTCCAAACGGCAGCGGAAAAACCACCATGTTCAACACGCTGCTCGGGCAGATTAAGCCGAGTGCCGGTACCATCCTTTTTGACGGAGCCGATATTACCCGCGCTTCCGCCAACGCGCGGTGCAGAATGGGGCTGGGCAGAACCTTTCAGGTCCCCCGTCCGTTTGAAAGCATGAGCCTGTACGAAAATGTACTGACCGCAGCGGTCCACGGCGGCTCCCAAAGCGAACACGCCGCGCGCGATACCGCTTTAGAGTGTTTAAAAATGGCCGGCTTGTATGACAAGCGCGAAAGCCGCGCAGGAGAGTTAACCCTGCTCGAGCGCAAGCGCCTGGAGATTGCCCGCGCGCTCGGCACCCGCCCGACATTACTGCTGCTCGACGAAGTGGCTGCCGGGCTGACTGAGCTTGAAGTGGCGGAAATGATGGAGCTGGTGGCGCAGCTCAAAGCCAATCATTACACAATCATTTGGATTGAGCACATCATTGAGACAATGGTCGGCTCGACCGACTACCTGATGTGCATGGCGCAGGGAAGCTGCGCTGTGCAGGGAAAACCGCGCAGCGTGATAGAATCCAAAGAGGTTCAGCGCCTGTATTTGGGGGTGGATGACGATGAGTGATGCACTTTTGCGGGTGGAAAACCTCCACGCCGGCTACGGAGACTTTGTCGCTGTCGATGCAGTCAACCTCGCAGTCGAAAAAGGAGAAATTGTCGCCCTCATCGGAATTAACGGTGCCGGAAAAACCACGCTGATGCACACGGTTGCCGGACTGCACAAACCCACCGCGGGAAATGTGTTTTTCAAGGGTGAGGACATCACCGCGCTGCCTGCGGACAAAATTGTACAAAAGGGGCTTTCACTGGTGCCGCAGGGCGGAAGGTGCTTTCAGCGCATGTCGGTGCAAGATAACCTGCTCATGGGCAGTTACGTGCGCTCGGCGCGCAAAAACGCAAAGCAAACGCTTGAGCGCGTGTATGAATTGTTCCCCGATTTGGCGCAAATGAAGCAGCGCCCCGCCGGAAACCTTTCGGGCGGTCAGCGGCAAATGGTCGCAATCGGCCGCGCACTGATGGCGGCACCCGCCTGCATGATTTTTGATGAAATCTCGCTGGGTCTTGCCCCCGCAGTCATCAATGACATTTACCGCAAGATTGCGCGCATTAATGAAGAAGAACACACCTCAATTATTTTGATAGAACAGGACATCCGCAGAGCGCAGAAGGTTTCAGACACCTTCTGCATTATGCTCAAAGGCAAGATTGTCCTCTCCGGAAAATCTTCGGAAATAGACTCCGAAACGCTCAAAAAAGCATACTTCGGAATATAAGGAGTCGGCTGAGTGGTTCAGCCTGATTGGAAACAGCTATGTATGTCGCACAGGTAATCATCAACGGAATAATGCTGGGTAACGTTTACGCGTTGCTGGGAGTCGGCATGAGCATGATTCTCGGCATCGTAAAACTCACCAACCTTGCTCACGGTGAATTTATCGTACTGGGTGCTTACCTTTCTACCGTGCTTGCCCCTCTGCTCGGCATTCACCCGATTTTGACACTGTTGATTACCGTTCCGCTGATGTTCCTGTTGGGCTATTTACTGCAATACTTGCTTATCGGGCGCGCAATGAAAAAAGGAAACGAGCCCGCGCTGCTGGTAACGTTCGGCTTATCCGTCATTTTGCAGGACGGTATGCTGATGTTCTTTTTGGCAGATTCACAACACATTTCACTTCCCAACGGTATGGGAACCATTCAACTCGGCAGCCTGGAGATTTCAACGCTGCACTTGATGCTGTTCGCCATCAGCCTGGTGACCATGGCAGCACTGACCGTGTTTTTGAAATACACCTACACAGGCAAGGCCATCCGCGCCACTGCGGATGATGCCGATGTCGCAGCACTGTCGGGAGTCAACATTGGCAGGATTTACGCTATTGCAATGGGTGTTGCGCTGGCAAGCGCGGCTGTTGCCGGACTGTGTGTGGGCATGAAATGGACCTATGACCCGAGCGCGGGCAGCAGCTATTTGCTCATCGCTTTTGTCGTGGTCGTCATCGGCGGCATGGGAAGCATTCCCGGCACGCTTGTGGCAGGCATCCTTTTCGGACTCGCGCAGGTTATCGGCGGTGCAAGCTACGGCTTACCCATCAGCTATGTTCTGCTGTTGATTGTGCTCATTGTCAGACCGAAGGGTCTGTTCGGAAAGTAGGAGGGCACTATGGAGAAAAGGCGACTCAATAACGGCAAAATCAAAGTGCTCGATTCCCTTCCGATGCTCATTGTCTGTATCGCGGTTATTCTTGCACTGTACCTTGTTTGCTTTACACAAATTGCATCGACCAATGCGATGCGCTACATGATACAAATCTTCTTATACATCGCAATGGCAGAGATGTGGAATCTGCTCTCGGGCTTTACGGGAATGACCAGCCTCGGGCAGCAGCTATACATCGGCCTTGCAGGCTACTCTGTTGCGGTCGCGACAACCATGCTGCACCTCTCCCTCGGTTTGGGAATGGCAATGGGCATCGGTGTGAGCATCCTCGTTTCACTCGTGCTCTCGCTGCTGCTGTTCCGCATGGAAGGCATGTATTATTCCATTGCAACATGGGTTGTGGCGGAAATCTTTGAAAAACTGTTTTTAAATTGGAAATTTGTCGGTCAAGGCAGCGGCATGACCATCCGCGTTGAGCCTTATCCGCGCATTCACAGCATTTGCATTATCTCCCTGACCATCTGTGTGTGCGCCATTGTCGTGGTATACCTGCTGCTCAGGACAAAGGTCGGTCTGGGGCTGAATGCGATGCGCGATGATGTCGGAGCCGCTTCGGCGGTCGGCGTCAACGTCTTTCGCCACAAGCTGCTTGTCTGCGTGATTGCAGCGGCATTCACGGCAGCAGCAGCGAGCATCTTCCTTGTCAACAAGGGTATTGTCTACCCCGAGAGCGGCTTTAGCATCAGCTGGACAGTTTCTTTAATCTTTATTGTCGTTGTCGGCGGCTCGGGAACGATTGGCGGACCGATTGTCGGTTCGGTTATCTATGTCTTTTTGCAAGAGATTCTCGCGCGCTTCCCGGGGTGGTCGAACATCATCCTCGGTGTCATCACCATCCTGACCATTCTCTTCCTGCCGAAAGGAATTGTCGGCACACTTCAGCAAAAGCTGCACTTTGATATTTTCTCGGCAAAGCGCTTTTCCTATTCCAAACGCAAATAAAGCTGAAGGGCAGAACTGCCCTCACAGCGTTCAAACCACTATCCGAACCCGGAAGGAGTGCCATGACCAGTTTTCGAAAAATCTTCGTATATCTCAAGCCGTATACCGGATTGGTCATTGCTTCAATCATCTTGATGATTGTTGAGGTCGGCTCCAATGTTTTGCAGCCGAAGTACATGGAACAAATCGTGGACAACGGCATCCTGCCCATGCAGATTGACACCGTGGTGCACGACGGTCTCCTGATGCTGGCAGTCGCGCTCATCGGCGGCATCGGCGGCTTTATCTCCTGCATTTGCTCCAACATCTATTCCCAGCGCTTCGGCAACGATGTGCGCAAGGCGCTCTATCAAAAAGTGATGTCGCTGTCTGCCGAGCAGAAGGATGTTGTCTCTCCCGGTTCGCTGATTACCCGCATGACCGGAGATACCAAGGTCATTACCGAATTTTCGGCAGTTGTCATCACCACCGTTGTCAAACCGCTGATGCTGTTAGTGCTCGGCGTGGTGATGGTAATGTCGCTCGCACCCTTTTACGGAATCGTTCTGTTGGTTTCGATTCCGCTGCAAATTGCGCTGATGGTCTTTTTTATCCGCCGTTCCTCAGTGTTTTTCAGAGTCATTCAAAAACTGGTGGATAAACTCAACTCTACCGCCATCCACATTGTTGCCAACAACCGCCTGATTAAGGCATATGTGACAGAGGATTATGAAGCTTCCCGCTTTGACCGCCAAAACATTGACCTGACCGGAACGGTGATGAAAGTGCAACTGTTTATGGCAATACTCAATCCGCTGGTGATGTTCATTCTCAACGCCGTGGTGGTTGCCATCATTTTCATCGGCGGCTTTCAGGTGGAAGCAGGACTTATCAAAATCGGCTCTATTATGGCTGTCATCAGTTATTCGCAGCAGATTTTGATGTCGATGATGACCATGGGCGGCATTTTCCAATACATTTCTCGCGCAAAGGTTTCTGCGGAGAGAATCGCGGAAATTATGGAAACAGAACCGTGCGTGGCTTCCGGTGCCGACAGCATGGAGACAGAGGCGCAAACACTGGAAGTGTGCCAGGTCACATTCCGCTACCCGCGCAGTAAGGACTCTTTGTATCCCGCTCTGGACAATGTTTCTTTGAAACTGCGCCGCGCAGAGTGTATCGGCATCCTCGGTCCGACAGGTGCCGGCAAAAGCACCCTCGCCAATTTGATGATTCGCGCCTATGACCCCGACAAGGGAGAAGTGCGCATCAATGATAAAAACATAAAAGACTACCGCTTGCCGGAGCTCAGAAGCAAGGTCCTGCTTGTGTTTCAAAACAGCGACCTGTTTCCGGCAACTTTAAGAGAGAATATAGAAGCCGGCTGCGCCTGCACGCAGGAAGCGTTTGAAAAAGCGGTTCGCGCGGCGCATGCCGATGAAATTGCCCGCCACCTGGAAGCGGGCTATGACACCGCAGTCGCGGAACGAGGCGCTACACTTTCGGGCGGGCAGAAACAGCGCGTGGCTCTTGCGCGCGCACTGCTGCGGCAGCCTTCGGTGCTGATTCTTGATGACAGCACTTCCAGCCTCGATATGACCACCGAACGCGCCGTGCTTGAAGACATCCGGCGTGCATATAAAGATATGACCTTAATTGTGATTTCCCAGCGCGTTTCCTGCGTGCAGGATGCGGACAGAATCCTTCTTATGCACAACGGCACTGTGGATGCCGAGGGCAGCCACGCACAGCTGCTCGACACATCCGAGGCATACCGCGCCATTTGCGCTTCACAGGATCCCGAAGGGGGTGATGCGCTTGCATAACGGACTTCCGCCGAGCGGACCCGTGGAGAGAGAAAAGCCGCGCAGCGCCGCAGCCATCACAAAGCGCCTGGTCGGGTACTTTTCAAACTGTCGCGGGCTGATCATCGGCATGCTTGTACTGGTCGCCGCCTCTACCCTGTTGAATCTGCTCATTCCCGAGTTTATCAGCAGAGCGATTGACCTGCTTGCGGTGCCCTTGGAGGGTGCCTCCATCGACTGGCGCCACCTCATTACCATTTTAGTTATCCTGCTGCTGATTTTTGCTTTTTCCTCGCTGTTCAGCTATTTGCAGGGCAGGTTGTCCGCAAAGCTCACCCGCACCGCAACGCTGACAATTCGCAAGCAGGTATCGGAAAAACTGATTCGACTGCCCGTGGAATTTTTCGATTCCCACCGCAGCGGAGATATCACGGCGCGCCTTACCAACGATATCGACAACATTGCCAACCTGATTAGCCAGGCAGTCGGCACCGCGCTGTCCTCTGCCATTGTGATTATCGGCTGTGTGGTCATTATGTTGATTAAAAGTCCGCTGCTGGCAGCGGTTTGCATGAGCACGGTCATTCTCAATGTCGTGTGCAGTGTGCTCCTTTCGCGCAAAATGTTCGGCTCCTTCCGCAAGCAGCAGGAAGCAGTCGGCGAAATGAACAGCCATGTTGAGCAGTCGGTGGCGGCAAAAAAAACCATCGACAGCTATCAGATGACAGAGCAATACATTGCCGAAAACGACCGCCTCAGTGACAAACTGACCCGCCACGCGGTCAAAGCGCAGGTGCTCGGCGGGGCGATTCCCCCTCTCATGAGCATCATCGGAAACCTCAACTTCCTGCTGATTGTCGCTGTCGGCGCGCTGATGTACATTCACGGCGGCTTTGGCGTGACAATCGGTATGATTCAGGCATTTACACTGTATTCCAGGCAATTCACAAAGCCGATTAATGAGCTCTCCGGAATTATTGCCCAGCTCATGACTGCCCTTGCCTCCGCCGAGAGAGTGTTTGAAATCATCGACGCTTCACCCGAGGAGGATAACGGCAGGCAGACTCTGCCCGAAAAGGCCGCCTGCTCCATTCGCTTTGAACATGTCACTTTTTCCTATGTTTTCGGAGTCAAGGTGCTCGATGATTTTTCCCTGGCGATTGAACCGGGGCAGCGCGTGGCGCTGGTCGGGCGCACAGGTGTCGGAAAAACCACGCTGGTCAATCTGCTCATGCGCTTCTATGAACCCGACAGCGGGCGCATTTTGATTGACGGTGTCGACATCCGCGAAATTCCCAAAGCACAGCTCAGGCAAACCGTGACCATTGTCTTGCAGAACACAGCGCTGTTGGATGGCACTATTCGCGATAACATTGCCTACGGGCGCTTTTCCGCAGACCCGCAGACCCTCAAGCGCGCTGCAGAAATGACCTATGCCGACGGGTTTATTTCTCAACAGGAAAACGGCATGGATACCGAAATTTCGCGCGAGAATACAGAGCTCAGTCAAGGCGAACGGCAGCTGCTGTGCATGGCGCGCGCTTCCTTAACACAGCCGCGGGCACTCGTGCTGGATGAAGCCATGAGTTCGGTCGACTCGGCAACGGAAGAAAAAATTCAGGCGGCAATGCTGGGCATGATGTCCGACAGAACCTGCATCATCATCGCACACCGGCTCTCAACGGTGCGCAATGCCGATAAAATCGCGGTCGTTGAGGATGGAAAGGTTGCGGAATCGGGCAAACACACGCAGCTGCTCGAGCAGCGCGGTATCTACTATGGTTTATATAAAAACAAATGTATAGAAGGCGACTGACAGACTATTTTGACAGCGCTTTAAATAAAATCCAAAGGGGGACGAGACATGCTGGCTAAAACAGAGTGTTCCGATGCACAGTATTTGGCAATTCGCAAGATAGTCAAAGAAGTGGAAAAGTCGACACCTGATTTTGTCGAAAACTCAGTTTATGTCAAACATAAAGATGAGATTATGCAGGCTGCCCGCAAGCGGGTAGACGAAGTTCTGGCGTTACAACAGAAGGGATTGATTTGCACGACAGGCAAATTTGTGCCGTCCGTGCATTACCCGCCCATTACCCAGTATCCCTTCCGCACGCAGGAAGAAGTGATGCGCACATATCAAAAACCTGCAGACGAAATGTTCGACATTTATGTTCATATTCCGTTCTGCGCCCAGCACTGCAGCTTCTGCCACTATCCCGGCGAGCTGGGCAGCTGCAAGGCACTGCGGGAAAACCAAATCAAATATCTGGACCATCTGGAAAAAGAGATGGACAATTACATGAAGGTGCTCGGCGTGGAAAAAATCAAAGCACGCTCCATCCTGTTCGGCGGCGGCACTCCCTCACACATGGACCCCGACCTGTTTGAGCACCTGTTGAAGCTCTTTACCGACCGCATTGACCGCACCACGGTCACCCAGTTTAATTTTGATGTGGACGAAGTCACTTTAGTCGGTGAGGACGGTATGAAGCGCCTGGAGATTATGTCCCGCTACGGTGTTGACCGCCTGACCATAGGCTCCCAGTCCTTCCACCCCGAGATATTGAAGCTGATGTTTCGGCAGGCAACTGTCGACACCATCCTGGAAGCGGTGGATAACTGCCGCAACAAGTTCGACTGCGTTGACTACAGAAAAATCAACCGGCTGCGCGAGCAAGGCGTTGAGATTACCCAAGAGCTGCTGGACAGCACCCGCCGCAAAGGGTTTATTCTCAACCTCGAATTCATCTTCGGTTTCATGGGTGTCAATGTCGACATCTTTGCCGACACCATTGAGCGCGCCTGCCGCCTGTTAGAGCAAGGGCAGATTGATGAAATTCAGCTCTACCGCCTCAAAGTGGATGCCTACGGCGATTTTCAGGGAATTATCGGTCTGTTATATGACCGCGAACCCTCCCTTTTCCCGGACTTTCAGGAAAACATGCTCCAAAAAGCCGTTGCCGAGGAGATTTTGAAGCGCTACGGGCTGAAAGGAAACCTGCGGCGCGTTTATACCAAGGACCCGTACATCTATTCCCATTATGCCTACAACCAGTGCTGTGCGCAGCTTGACCAAATCGGTCTGGGCTTAACGGCATTCAGCTCATTGAGGGACCGCTTCTTCATCAACACGGACAGTTTTGAAGAATACTATGCTCTCACCGATAGCGGCAAGCTCGCCCTCAACCGCGGTTATGTGCGCGACAAAGAGCAGCAGCTGCGCTGGTCTATCGCACTGCCGCTCAAAAACACGGAGGTGCGCAAGGACCGCTTTAAGGCAATCAACGGCATGGACATTGAGGACTGCTTTAAAAAGAAATGGAAGAAGCTGATGGATGCGGGTTTGGTGGAGGACAGAAAAGTGCTCGGCTACCCCTCTTATACTCAAACGGAGCTCGGAAAATTTGTCGCCGATGAAGTTGCCGAGGAATTCAACAGCAATGAGTTTATCCCTTGGGCGCAAGATGAGTATATTCACGGTGAGCTGTATCCTTACGATGACAACACTACCGAGGATGCACTCGGTCTGATATAAAAAAAGCTACGGAATGGAGTGATAAAAATGTACACAGAAGGCAATCCCCTTTATGAAAACCCAACCAAAATCACAATAGAGGCAAAGGATAGCCTGGTCCATGTCGGCAGCTTGGATTCTTTTGACATTACCAAGGGCGGCATCAAGGCGGGCAAGCTTTTGCTCAGCTATCTGGATAACGGCGATAAAAAGTCGCTGCACAAAGCGATTGAAATTTATGAAAAGATTATCCCCGATGAAAACTTCGGCGGCGAGTACACCGCACTCGAGTGGCTCTGCAAACTGCTGTTGACACCGGAAAAAGAACGCGAAGAGCTGTTGAGCCAACCGCTGGTCAGAAGCTTTTACAACGTTTTATCAAAAGATAACTTTGCCGATCTCAAACAGTATATTCAGCTGAAATACCACATTGTGGAAATCGATAAGAACGATATTGAAACAAAGAAAAAACTGCGTTTTCTCGAAGACTTTATTCTCTTTAACAATCCGGACCGCGAGCGCTGGGAAAAGACCAGAGAGAATATGGAAAAATTCAATATCCGCCCCGGCGAGCGCATCGCCGATGTCGGCTCCGGCCCCGGATATTTCTCCTTTAAGTTTGGCGACATTGTCGGCGAGGAAGGAAAGGTCTATGCGATTGAGACCAACCCCATGCACCTCGATTTCCTCAGAAGGCATATTGAAGAAAACGGCATTAAAAATGTGGATGTCGTTGTCAGCCAATTTGAGGGTATCGGGCTGGATAAGGATGTGCGCGTGGACACCGTGTTTATCTGTTCACTGTACCACAATGTCTACGCCGCCTTTACCGATTTTGAAAGAGAACAGTTTGTCGGCAGCATCCGCAATGCATTGGTCGACGGCGGCAAACTGATTATTGTCGATAACGACCTGGTCGACAGCGAGGAGCTGCCCTACCACGGTCCCTATATCAGCAAAGCGCTGCTGACCTCTCAGCTGTACTATTACGGCTTCAAGCTCAAGGATGATTACCAGTTCACACCGCAGCGCTATGTGCTCATTTATGAAAAAACCGATATTCCCGAAAACACCAAGCCCATCCCCAACAGCATCAACGACCCGTGCAACATCCATGTCAATGCGGCAGGCTCGCTGATTCGCTACCGCATTATCGGCACCTCCACCGCCGGCTATACGATTCGCGGCAAGGCATGCGGAAAGGTGATGTATGAAGGGTTTATAAACAATGACCCCGCACTCATCCAAAAGGCACATGATATGTTTGCCGCGCTTTGGCCGCAGGAGAGAATCGGCGATGATTACACGGCGTTTATGTGGTTCTGCGAGCACTACCTCGCGGATGAAGCCGGAAAGCAGGCAATGCTCTCCGACCTCAGAGACCGCGCGTATTTTGATTTCTTCGGCGGCAACGATTATGAGAGGTTGAAGAAATACCTTTACATCAAGTTCTATTTGGAGCATCAGGAGGATGAAGACGCCAATATCGAAACCTCGTTTGAGTACGACGGCAAGGATTTCCCGATTGCCACGCTCAACGAGTGGAACGAATATTTTGTCTTTAACAACCCCAATCGCTGTCTTTGGGAAAAGACCGACCAAATGCTCAAACTCTTTGACATCCGCGAAGGCGAGAGCATTGCCGACCTCGGCTGCGGCGGCGGTTACTTTACCTACGAGTTTTCAAAGCTTGTCGGTGACAGCGGCAAGGTTTTCGCAACCGAAATCAATAAAGATGCGATGAAGTATCTGGATGCTTTCAGAGAGAACTGCCACATCAAAAACATCCATACCATCGTCACCAAAATGGATGACTGCAAGCTCAAAGAGGACTCCTGCGACAAAGTGTTTATGTGTTCGATGTACCACGCGGTATACATTACAGACATTGAATTTGTTAAGGATGATTTCATTGCCAGCATCCAAAAAGGTCTCAAACAGGGCGGCAAGCTCATTATTGTCGACAACGATGTGACAGACCGCGACACCCCGGCTTATTACGGCCCCGGTATCATGCCTGAGCTGATTATTTCTCAGCTCTCCTTCTACGGCTTCAAACTCATCAAGAAAGAACAGCTGATACCGCAAAGGTTCGTATTAATATTCGAATTAGAAGAAAAAATTAAAGTAGGAGAGAGAAAAAATGGAGATAAGAAGCGCAAGCATCAGCAACCACCCCAACAATAACATCAACGCCCGCTCTGTCGTGAAAGGACAGCGCGGTGTCTGCTGTCTTTCGTGCGGCATCCGCATGCCGAAGGCGGCTGACCAATCCACCCCGGCAAAAGTGACCGAAATTGTTGTAGAAAGCTTTATGCGCCGCCCGGCGCTGAGCGCCGAAGCGACTGACGGCATCTATCGCCGCGCAAACGACCGCGTGCTCCTCAACCAAAGCCCGCAGTATCCGTCGTTTGTTTCGACAAATGCCGTGTTCTTTGTGAAGAACAAATTCATTTTCGCCACAGCAGGCGACAATGTGGTTTTCCACTTTGTCAACGGCGTTCTCAAAAATGTGTTCAAAGGCTCGCCGGACAGAGATGCCCTGTGTTTGGGCAATCTGAGCTTTTCCTCTCCGAAGGTAAGCGGAGAGATTCCCTTCGGCAAGGGTGAAAACACCTTCCTGCTCTGTTCCGGAAAGTTTGCGGCAGCGTTTTCCGAGAACCAACTCGAGCAAGCGCTGATTCGAGCCACTCATGTGACCCAAAAGGGCAAAAAAACCATCAGCCAAGTCAACTGTTCCGCCTGGCTCAAAGCGTTGTGGGATGAACTCGGCTACGCTGTCAACAGCCCCGATGAATACTCCGCCGTCGCGTTCACGCTGCCGACAAAGAGAAAATCAACCAAAGCATTGGTCATCGGCATTGTAGCCGCCGTTATTTTCCTGCTTGTGGCTTTCCTGGCGTTCGGCTTCTTCACCCGCTCTAAAGGTCCCAAGGCGCCCGCACCGCTACAGCAGGGGCAGGAAGGCGATATGCTGCCACCTGACCAAAACACAGACAGACCGGTCGGTCCCAACGGCGAAACGCCTCCCGACCCGCCCACAAGGCCTGCACAAGACTAAGGAGGATTTCGGATGTTCATATTCAAATATGCCTTGAAAAGCATATCCCGTTCCATCGGAAGAAACATCCTAATCGGTATTATTGTCTTGATTATCGCGACTGCTGCCTGCATTGCAATGTCTATCCGGCAGGCAGCACAGACCGCTGCTTCCAACAGCCTCAAAGGCATGAATATTTCCGCACAGGTCAACATCGACCGCGGCTATATCTACCAAAAGGCTAAGGAAAACAAAGGTACCGAGGAAATGTCCGCTCTGATGCCCGAGATGATGTCTTTGATGAAAGAGAATGCGATTGATTTAGAAGACATGGAATCCTACGCGGCAATCAAAAAGGCGGATTCCGATGAAGCGCTTGTCAAGGATTACTACTACAATGCCTCGCTCTCTATCAACGGCGACAGCATTAAAAAGTACGACCTGACTGCTTCGGATGACGATTCATCGTCCGATTCAAAGCAGAAAACAACCGAAGAAAGCAAGACCAATACCGTTGTCGACCCGCAGGGCAATGTGGTGGAGACACCCACCCCGCCGGCGCCCGAACAGCAGGAGCCCCAGCAGATGGAAAAGGCAGGCGACTTCTCCCTGGTCGGCTACAGCGCTTACAAGGCAATGGAAGATTTTGCCGATGAAGAAAACGGCTGCTCGGTCACAAAGGGTGAGATGTTCAAGGACAACACCTCCGACTATGTCTGCCTGATTGAGGATAACCTCGCCACCTTCAATGATGTCGGTGTGGGCGACAGCATCACCCTGGTGAACCCCAACAATGAAGAGGAAACCTACAAGCTGGAGGTAGTCGGTATCTACAAAAATTCTTCCGGCTCGACCTCCGAAGGTTCCGATGCCGCCAACACCATTATCACCAGCTATGCGGTGGTAAAGGACATTGAATCTCAGTCCGAGAAAACCAATGCGGACAGCAGTTCCGATGATGAGGATTCCAAAGTCCTGGTCAGCCAGTTTGACGGCACGTTTGTGTTCGGTTCCGTGGATGACTATAACCAATTTAAAGAAGAGGTCAAAAACAAGGCAGTCAGCGATGGGTATGATGGTGATATGTACATTGTCACCTCCGGCGATGTTGCGACCTTCAAAGCAGGGTTAAAGCCGCTGGAAAACTTAAAATCCTTCGCGATGACCTTCCTGTATCTGACACTGGCAATCGGTGCGATTGTGCTGGTTGTGATTTCGGTCATCAGCATTCGCGACCGCAAATACGAAATCGGCGTTCTTGCCGCAATGGGTATCAAAAAGTTCAAACTGAGCATGATGTTTATGCTTGAAATCCTAATGGTTACGCTTGTCGCAATCATGGCGGGCATTATCATCGGCTCTGCGGCTTCGGTGCCCGTTACCAATAACCTGCTGTCTGCCCAAGTGGAGCAGCAGGAGGAAAAAACCGATTCTCAACAGCAACAGCAGCAACAGCCCGGCATGCCTGCCGGCAACATGGAGCGCCCTGAGGACGGCGAGGTCACCGGTCAGGTTACCTATGTCGAAGAGGTGCAGTTCTCCGTCAACATTTTTGTTGTGCTGGAAATGCTGGCTATCGGCATCGGTCTTTCGGTCGTATCCGGCTTTACTTCCATACTGTTTATCCTACGCTACGACCCGAAACAGATATTAGCAAACAGGGATTAGGGGGGATTGATTATGAGTGTTATCGAATTAAAAAATATTTCGTTTTCTTACCCGAACAATCCCGTTATCAAGAACCTTGACTACGATTTTGAAGAGGGTACGGTGTATGCCATCACCGGTAAATCCGGTGCCGGCAAAACCACACTTCTCTCCCTGCTTTCGGGCATTATGGACCCCGGCTCGGGCTACATTGCCTACAAAGGGTACCCGATTGACGAGAGCGACAAGTACATTTACCGCAGCAGGGATGTCGGCGTTATCTTCCAAGAGTACAACCTTCTCCCGAAATTCACGGTAAGAGAAAACATTGAACTCGCTCTGGACATCTCCGGCAAGCAGCTGAGTGAAATCGGGCAGTACAAAAATAAGCGCCAATATGTCGATTCGCTCATTCGCGAAGTCGGGCTCAACCCGGAGGAAATCGGCAACAGAAGAATTTTGCACATCTCCGGCGGTCAGCAGCAGAGGATTGCCATTGCGCGCGCGCTGAGTTTTCAACCGAGCGTTATCCTTGCGGATGAACCGACCGGTAACCTCGATTTAGACACCAGTATCGACATCATGAGAGTGTTTACGCACCTGGCGCATGATTTGAACCGCTGTGTCATTATCGTAACGCACTCTCCTCAGGTTGCGGAGCTGGCAGATATCCGGCTGGAAATCCAACCGTTCTCGCGCTACAGCATCTGAGAAGAATAGGCAGAAACAATCTGCCTGCATACCTTATCAGCCCACGATAAGGTATTTGGCAATGAAAATATTAGCAGGTTCCCGTGGGCGGAAAGGCGAAACAATATGGCAATGAGCGAATATGAGCTCTCCTTGGTGATGGAGGCAAAAAGAAATAAGCAAAAAGCCTTTGACAGGCTTTATGATGCCCTTCACAAAACACTTTGCGCTGTCATTGATCAGCAACTCGGCGACCGTTCCAGAGCGGAGTCGATTCTGCGCGAAGTGTTTGAGCGCATGAAGGTGCACATCAGATCCATCAACAATCCTGCAGATTTTGAAACCATAGCAATTCGGGAAACGGTTGCCGAATGCAGAAAATATCCCCGTTCGGAAAAACCGGTGGCGTTCGACGGTGCAACCCAGTTTAAAGTCTATATCAATGAAAACTACGCCGCACGCAACCGGCAGGCTGCCGGCAATATGCCGCCGGCTTCACAGGCAGCTGCCGTGACAGTTCAGCCCGCCGCACCTTACGCGGCGCCGCGGGCACAACAACCGCCGCAGCCGATACAACCGCAGCGACCTGCACAGCAAGTGAACCGCTATCCGGCACCGCAGCAACCGCAGCGGCAGGCACAGCAGCCGCCTCAGCCTCCTGCTCCGCAACCGGTACAGGGCTACTCTCAGCCGGCTGCCGCAGGGTTGAGAATCCGCATGGTCAATGCAAAGACTTCGCAGCAGGTTTCGGTTTCGGTGAACCCTGAGCTGGTCATCGGCAGGAAAGCGGCAAGCGGTGTCTATGTCATCCCGAACGATACGGGTATCTCCAGAAAACACTGCCGCTTGTTTGTCAACAACAACAAGCTGTGGGTTGAGGATCTCGGTTCCACCAACCACACCTTTGTCAATGGCAAGTGTATTCAGCAACCGACCCCCATCTCCTCGGGAGACGAAATGAGGGTAGCCAACACTAGGTTGGTGATTTACTACTAATGCCGCTCATATGCAACAGCATCTATCTTCTGTTGCGGCAGAAATCAAAAAAGAGATATCCGCGAGGATATCTCTTTTTTAACGGGTGACGGGATTTGTGTTTTAAAAAACCTGATAGCTATGCGTATATTTTAAATTGCACTTATATAATGAAATATCCGCCGCAGGCGGATATGAAGTAATGGCTTTGCCATTATGAAGTATTGCAGTTTCACTGCAATATGAAGTAAAATAAATTCCAATCATGTGCGCAGCACACTTCATAGCATCAGCTACTTCATATCTCGCAGAGATACTTCATAAATTCCGTCAGGAATTTATTTCATTGAAAAAAGCAGTTCTACGGAACTGCTTTTTTCTGGTCGGAGTGTTGATAACGGATTTATTTTTCAAAAAACCTGACAGCTACGCACATTTTCAAAATCCGCACATTCGATTTATTTTACTTTTCTTTATATAATCAAACCGAAATAAAAGAAGCAGGAGGTTTTATATGAAGAAAAAATGCTATGTATTTCTCACTGCGGAAGAAAGGTGTTTGCTCTTGGAAGGACTTAACACTCTCCGTAACAGCTTAATTGCCGAGGGCAGATACACGGATGCCGTGGACGAAGTGATTATCAAAGTGACAAAAGCAAGGAAAAAGACGAAAAAAGTGAAGGAGGATTGAAAATGAAACAAACCATTCACAATGAAAACACCGGCATAGATTATACCCTTGTCGGGGAGGTGTATTTACCCAACCTTGTATTGCCGCATGGCGATGAAACCATCGGCTTATGGGGGCAAAGGTACTTGGAGCACATCAAAACACATCGCAAGGCGTTTTACACTACCCTCAAAATGCAGTGCAAGTTAGATGAACATTTGCGGGAGGTGGATATGCGGGCAAGTGAAATGTATGACCGACTTATAAAACAATTTGCAGCCTGGGAAGGCATCACCGAGGAACTTAAAGCGGCGGATATGATGCAATGGGTTGCGGCAATGAACAACATCTCTAACCGCGCAAGAGAAATAGTCAACAACGAAATTATATATGCCGATTAAAGCGATAGCAGGGAGCGAAAAATCTCCCTGCTTATTTTTTGCTTTCAAAAAGTTGAATCATTTGTTCCACAAGTGTTAGTTCATCCGGTGACAGATTTGAAACATCTATGATATGTTTATGCTCGATACCGAGCAAATAATCGGTTGTGACATGAAATATGCGAGACAACTTTATTAATACCTCGGGTGACGGAGCACGCTCTTGCAATTCGTAGTATGAAACGACTGATTTGGTAACGCCGATTTGTTCAGCCAATTCTTTTTGCGTCATTTTGTACTTTAGCCGCAAAGATTTTAAATTGTTGCCGAAATCAACCATATTGTTACCTCCGTTTTAATACAGTTTACCACAATACAATATCAATAAGGTTGATTTTAAGTATTAAAATAATTGACAATATAATTAAACTATATTAAAATTAATTTATAAAAACTTTAATGATAAATGGGAGAATGAATTATGATGAAAAAGATTATCGCTGTAATTTGTGTGGCAGTAATGGCGTTGGCAGTATTTACGGCTTGCTCAAAACAAAGTAAGACTGATACAAGCACCACGAGTGAAACAAATGTGCAGACTACCGAAGCAGCCGAAAAGGTTGCCTTTCCGACAGGTACATTTGAGAATGAAGAAATCCGCTATGTCATCAACAAGGATGGCAGCGGAGAGGTTGTTCACAAGGACAACGGCACCGGTGTGGCTATTGAATACAAGGAAAAAACGGATTCCAACACTGTAACAGTTTCCTTTGGCAGCCCCGATGATACCGAGGATATTGCTTATGAGGTTCCTGACGAAGATACACTTATTCTCAAATATGCGGACGGCAAAACCTATACCTTAAAGCGTGCAGAGAAAGAAGACAATGACGATAAAGGAAAAACATCTCTTGCAGGCACTTGGTCCGATTCTTCCGTAACTTATGTATTCCGTGAGGACGGTAGCGGCGAAATCACCGACAATAACAAAGGCATAGGCACTCCGTTTGAATATGAGGTTGATGGTGAAAATATCACCTTCCATATGGGAAGCGCCGATGATAACACAAAGGCTACTTTCAGCATTTCAGGCAACACTCTTACAATCAATTATGCAGACGGCAATACTGATGTAGTAACAGCGGAAAATCTTTAATTTTTCCACTAACGCTATATCAGGGCAAAATTCACAAATAGCGTATGGACTGTTTTACAATAAAATGTAAAGCAGCCCTTTGCGTTTTATAATAGAAATTATCAACTCGGATAGATAAAATCGGAGTATAAATTGCTTTTTTAGCAAAAGAAAGGCGGCAAAAAATGAGTAAGGTAATGAAAAGCATCCTCAGTGTGTGTTTATGCTTGGTGATGATTGCGGGGATTCTTCCCATGCAAACATTTGCGGAAATGGCTAATCAGAAAGAGAAAAAGCCGACCACACTGCAGACCGCGGAAGGCGAAGTGGAGGTGGAGAAGGATTGGAGCAAGCTCTATCCTTACGGTGCCTTTGCTTTTGAAAACGGTGAAACGCCGCTTGAGGAGGGCGGCGACAGCGTTGTTGTTCCCGTGTACCGTTTGGGCGGCACCTGCGGCAGGGCAACCGCGATTATCACCTATAACCCCTCTGTTACCGAGTTAGACGACGAGGGGCAGAGAGGCTATGCCAACGCGATTTCCACCGATGATATCATCATTGAGGCGGAGGACCCGAACCCTGCGGCGCAATATGACCCGTTGGGCAAGGACCCCGACCCCGAAGAATGTTGGACCTCTGTCAAAAAGAGCAGCGACGGAGATGATTACCTGCTCAAGGTTTCCAAAAAGGCAGGCGCGTATCAGTGGCAGTCCAAGCAAAAGGACGAAGAAAAGTGGAGAGATGTTACCGATGCCACTGAAAAAGAGTTCCGCGTAGCCAAAAAAGATTATCCTTACTATGATTTTCGTTGCGTATATACCAAAAATGAAGTGTCGTATTGCACGGATTCCGTGAAGGGTGAGGAATATGTAAAGCCCGAAGAGGAAGTTTTGCCCGAGCGCCCGAAGGATTTGGTGCTCAATCCCGAGCAAACTTTCACCACCCTCGAGGCGGATGAAAGCGACCCTTACTGTGCTTATCAGATTGCGCTCACCTTTGCCGATGGCGAGTGGAAAAAAGAGCTGCGCTTTACCGCAAAGGAAGATAATCTTTCCGAGTGTCTTGAAAACAGCACTCTGCTCATTGCGGATAATGAGGGCGGTACCGTTTTTCAAGGTGCCGACAATTTGGCACTCAATGTGCTCGATAATGACCCGGCGCAACCCTTTGAAATCGGGTTGACCGAAACCGAGGGCAGATTCGATAAAGCGAGCGGCAAGGCGGTCTTTACCGTGCGCCGCACCGGCGGCAACCAAGAGCCCGTTTCGGTATTGTATGAAACGGTGGACGGCACTGCCAAAAAAGGTGTGGATTACACCGAAGAGACCGGTGAACTTGCATTTTACGGCGATATTAACGAGTTAGAAATTGAAATCCCGCTTATTGATGACGGGATTGCTACCGAAGAAAACAAAACCCTTACACTGCGCCTGACCGAAGTCAAGGGCGACAGTGAGAACCTTTGCACCCTTGCAGATACCGAAGCGGTTGTATCGCTCTATAATTCCGGTACGGGCAACAAGAAAAATCTTGCCACGGCGCTGACCGATGCCGAGGCGATTGATTTTACCGGCAGCCATGCCGGCAACGGGGTTGCCGATACCGCACCCAAAACCGTGAAAGGCTCGCAAAAGGAATCGCAACCCGTAAAAGCCACTATCAAAACAGGAAATGCCACGATTCCGGGCACATTGGGCACCTATCAATACAGCTATTTGAAATTTCCCACGGGTAGTGACAAGTTGTGGACCGATACCTATAATCCCGCAAGAGAAAATGCGACTTGGTCTGCACAGGGGATAGAAGTAAAAAATGAATTATCGGTAATCGACAATGACTACTACGCAGATTGCAAATTGGTCTCCGATACCGGAAGCGCAACACTGTCGATGCCGCACATGGCGCAGATGTTCAGTAAGGTCGATTATAATTGCAGTTTCCTCACCGAACGCTTGAGCAGCATCGCTCAGGCCGGCATCTGCATCGGAGGCAATATTGAACAAATCTTCTCACACCCTGGATATACTGTGTCTATGGATTTTGATGATATTACGGCAAAATACGATTCTATGATTATTTCTTTATCCGACAAAGGATCTTGGGGTGGACTGCATACGATATTTAACCGCCGTAATTTCACAAATCCGCTGAATTTGACCATTTATACCGCCAATGACGGTGAGAGCGGAAACGGCAATGTGCCGACGGCGCCCGACGGATGCGCCGCCTATACCGCCGATAGCACGGTATATGACCAAATTGAGCCCGTGGTCAGTATTGTAGAGAATGCAGGCGGCACAGCTGACGGTACCTCTTTATATGTCGGCTCTAAACTATCGGTAGAGTTAAAAAATACGGCTTCTTTGTACCCTGCAAAGTTTAATGATGATTATAATACCGCTGTCTTCCTGACCAACTCCAAGGGCGAAACCGTGCTCAAGGGGGAACAAGGCGACAATGAAAAGACATATTATTTCACCCTGGTTTGGGATGGTATGTCCGAGGAAGATTTGGAGGATACCTACACCGTCAATGTAGTGATGACCAGAAAGCAGACGGTTACCGTGGATATTACACCGAGTGTGCCGCGTAAGCAGGACGGTATGACACCGGATTTGGATAGAGCCGATGAGGCAATCGATTCGTTTATTTCCAATCACCTCCATTCCAATTCTGTTGTTTCTTACAATAGTTCCTTCGTCACCCAACAAGCACCGTTTTTCAGCTATACGGAAAGCGATATTGGACAGGAATTTATACTGAGCAGGGACAGCTCTCCCGCTTCGTTTTCTTCGGAAATTTCCGGGGGGAGAGTGCTGCTGCATATCTACGGCTCAGCCCGTTCCCTTTGGTGGCAATCGGAGTATGCCGAAAACCTGCAGTGGATTAATTTCAACCGCCGCAACGAAGACCGTATTGTTTTAAACGGTAAAACCTTCGCCGGCAATGAGGATATATACCTTTCTTTGGCAGACCTCAGCAGTGCGAACCTGACTTTCTATTACTATGCCGAAGAGTATCTGACCATCCCCTGTGTCATGAATGCCGCGATTGATAAAATCGGGCTGTATTGGGACGGCGGCGCCAACGGTAAGATTGACGGTACCTTTAATCCCGATACGGGCTACTTTGAGTTGGATAAGCAGAGCGGTGATGAGTTAGTTATGTACCTTGACCCCAACACCGATTACAGCGAAAGCGTTTTCAACTATTATAAAAACGAACAAGACAAGTGGGGGCAGATGTACTTCAAACTCTTCTACACCATGAATCCCCGCTCACTCAAGGCACCGGAAGGGCAGGAAGATAAGCATGCCCAGGTTTTGCCGGCGATAACTACAAGCATTACCGACCAAGAGCGTTATTTCGAACTTACCGAGGAGCAAAAAAATTACCGCTACCTGATTAGCGGCTTAAATGCGGACGGCACGTATACGGCGGATAATCACCCGATGTATGGCGGCGAAGCCTCCGCAACGCAGTATGTGGATGCTCCCTTGGGCGGCGACAAAAGCCCGATGACCACCACAACGGACAGCGAGGGCAATCAGGTCTATACCTGGGCCCCGCAGTATGAGGGCAATTTGATTTACCAATACGACAATCCGTCGCCCATTTACATAGAAAACTGCGCTGCCGGTGAAAATTTCCCCATTGAGGATAAAGAAAATATTAACGGTTATCTCGGCTCCTTAGTGGAGGGGACCACCATGGCGCTGTGTGTGCGCGAGCAGGAAAAGACCACTGACCAGTTAATTGACCACAACGCGCAAAACGGGATTTTGAAAGCGAATCCCACCGGCACGGACAAGGCGGATGAAAGTTCCGCTCTAAGCGGTATCAGCGCTTTGCCAAATGAAAATAACTTCCCTCCGGCAAATTCCGATGACCAAGGCTCGCCCACCGCAGATACGAGCGCGGATAATGATGCGTTTAAATCCGTGAATGTATCATTTGCCAGTGCCATCAAAAAGATTAATTTGAAAGCACATGCATTCAGCGCCACCACAAAGGGGGATGAGATTATTATCTCCTGCTCCATTCCGATGGCGCGCGTATCTAAAGATAAAAAGGACGAGAGCAGTATTGCGAAAAATCCGAAAGCACTCAGAGATAAATCCGCGGAGGCTTTTGATAAAGGAAAAAATTGGATTAATAATCGCTCCAGAGAGAATTTCTCCGAAATAGACGATAGTTATAAAAACAAGTTAGATTTTCAAAAAATAAACTACTTTAAGGTGTCCGGAGAGGCAACGGTCGGTGCCGCTTTCTTGTTGAAATATGACCCGATTGATTGTAAGTTTAAATTTGAAAAATTTGCCATCTCTGCAACAGGAACCCTCTCTTTTGCCTATACCGCGCGCTTTTTACCCTGCCCGGAATTTTTCGTGACAACGAGCGTAACATTCACATTGGAAGTCGGCTTGGGAGGGCACGCAGACCAAGACCTGACAGAAACCGCAACGCCGGAAATCAGTACACAAACAACATTAAAGAAAGGCGATAAAGCGATTGCGGTCGGCATTCACACAGTCAAGATAGATTTGAAGTTTAAGGGCGAGGTGCAGATAGGTCTATATACGAGCCAAGACTGCACCACACCGGTCAACAAAGCAAAATCAGGTGTTTTAAAATCCACCAATAAGAATAAAGTGCTCACCGTTTCCATGGCACCCACTCACAATGATACCTTCGGAACGGACAGCAGCGGCGACCCGATTATCTATTATTTGAAAATTACGCCGTTGGCTGATACTACCATTTACAAACTTGCCGGCGTGGAAAAAAGTGAAACCAAGTGCAAGTTTAACGGCGTTGAAATCAGCCCGAGTGTGGGCTTAAATGTGGAAGTCGGCTTTGGCGGCGGTCCCGTCAAGGCGGAAGTCGATACCTCTTTCTCCTGGTCCGGTATTTTCGCATTGGGTGTCAACGGCACCAAGGAGTGCGATATGCTCAGCTCCGTATTTGCAATCGGTTTTTCGCTCAAGGTACAGTTCTTCTTCTTCAACTTCAGTTATCAGTTAATGGGTCTCACTTATAAATACAATCCAGAAACCCACCACTATGATAAATCGCTTCAGTGGAATAATAACAGCAAAGGCGTTTCGGCTGCCTCGGAACTGAGTTTGCCCGAGGACTGCTCGGATACGCAAACAATCTACAAGCAACAGGATAAGCGCGAGAGTTCGTGGCTCAAAGCGTATGACCCGACCGATGCAAGTGTACCGTTTGAACTCAGCGGCTATTCCTCGAGTTCCGATGCGGCAAAATTAGCGGATGGTCTCAACTTTGGCTACGACTACAGGGTTGTCACTTTGAGCGACAGTGAAAGCGCACAGAGCAAAAACTATGTGCTCTACCATATCAGCAATTCCGAAAATTCCGCCGCACAGGATAAATCCACGCTTGTGTTGAGTGAATTGGTGATGACGGGAGAACAACCGGGCGTTGTTAATCCTGTTGATTCCGCTAATCAAACACCGTATATTCCGGTGGAAGAAAGCAGCACCGGCGACCTTGATTTTGAAGTCACCGCAAGCGGAAAAACCCTGCGTGTGGTTTGGGTGGATTACCAAGAAGCGGCTTCCGGCGCTAACGGCGGTATGTCCGCACTCAAGGAGGCTGCCAATAATACACAGATTAAATCCGCCGTATTCACCATGGGGCAAACGGATGCGCACTTTAGCGATGTACAGGTAATCAGCGCAGAGAAGGAAAACAGTGTTACCATGCCTGTCGGCGCGGATGATGCCACTGTGTATGCGCTCACCAATCCCATCGGTAATGATGAAATGCAAACGCGCGTGAGTGAATATGAAGCGTATCTTGCCACTCAAGGCTACGATATAAACGGCGACGATGAAGCCAATAAGCACATTGCCGAAATTCGCGTGCAATCCAAAGAGGGCGAGTGGTCAACCACCGGCGACAGCGCAGACATTTGCGTGCATGTTCCCGGCGCGAAAGAATTAAGCGTCGATTTGGGCGAAGGTGTTTCGTTGTACCACAGCGCACTGCAAAAAATTGACAATACCTATTACCTTGCCTATACCACCAATCAAGAAGCATTCACGGATGCACAGGGCAATATCACCGATGACCAAAAGCTCATTGATAATATGCTCACCATTAAGCGCCTGTACTTGCGCACCTTTACGGTTGAAAACGGCGAGATTGCCTGGGGAATGGATGGCAAAGCGATTCTTGTGCGCACCCTGTATGATTATGAAAACAAGGGCAACATCTGTGATGTGGAGGGTTCCCTTCCCGATGGTGTGTATGCAAACGGAACAATGTTGGAAAGCAGAAATGACCCGTATTTCGCCAACTTGCAGTTCTTGCATGCCAACCTCGGCACAGCATTGGATAAAAACAGCAACGCCACCTCAGCCGAGGACTTCCTGCTCTTTGATATGAACGGCTCCACCTATCTGATTCGGGAGGCTACTCTCAAGAGCATGACCGGTGAGAATATGGTGACGGGCGCCAACGGCAAAATGACAACCGATGGCGACATCATTCCCTTCTTCACACCGGACACTTCCAATAACGCCGACGGTAACTTAACCGCCTCCACCGGTCGCAATGAAACCATTATCGGTGCGGATGGCGACGGGAACCTTGTGGCGGTCTATACCTCTTCGGTGACAGATACCTCCAATACCGCTCTGTGTATTTCCAAATACGACCCCAATACCGGTTGGGGCACCAAGACAATGTTGGCGATGAATCATTTGAGCGTGTATGAGGATAACAGCCTGTATAACAGAGATGATGAAACTGCCCAAAAGGCATATTTTGGATTGCTCGATGAGGACGGCGACGGAAAAATTGATAAAGACCAAAAGGGCAGCCTTGACCAATTCACCTTTAAGAACCCGCAGATTGCACTGGGTGAAAAATCGGTTACCGATGAGAGTGGCAAGGTGACAAAACAACCCACATTGTTGGTACTCACACAGGGCAATATGACCTATTGCGCCGAGAATGATGATACACAAACCAAAGACACATATCCTGTCATCACGGTGGATGATGATGAAGTAATCAACAACCCCGACAAGTTCCCGCGCAGCAAAACCTCGCCTCCGGGTACCGGTGTGTATGCGATTGCATACGGTGTCGGCACACAGGCAATCGGCAATGCCAACCTGAACATGGATACCTATGACTTCAGTGCCGGCGCCAATCAGCAGGCAAAGGTCAGCTTTGTCAACACCGGCGACATCGGCATTCGCGGTAGTAAGAATCAGCCGATTACCGTTACCGTAAAAGCTTCCGGTACGGATGCTCCCCTGGCACAGTGGGAAATCACCGAAAACATCGTTCCCGGTCAAAAGGTTGAACTGAACGGTGCGCTTTCGGTGGCAAGCACCTTGCCGGTAGGCACAGATATTTACCTGTGTGTGCAGGAAAATGATGATATTGAAGGCGGCACTCCCTTCAGCGCCGTAAGCGGTACGCTCCTGAGCGTAGAAGGACGCCCCGAGTTGAGTGTCGGCGAGAGCCATATCACCTTGGGCGATATTGATGAAAACGGCAATGCCGTCATCAATGTGGACTTCATGACATACAACCGCGGCACGCAGGATGCAAATAATGTAAAAGCCGTGTTCAGCTATGAAAACGGCTCGTTAGATGATGACAGCAGCCCCGAATACAATCTGTTGAATATTACCGACAGCAATTTGAATGTCGAAACATCGGCGATCACCGCACTCTTTGACAGCTGTGACCCGCAAAAGGGCGAGTTGAATTTAGATGATATTAAGGTCGGCAACATGCAGCACATCAGCGGTACAATGACCGTTTCTCCGGATTGCTTCCGCGGGCAGACAACGGATGCATTTGCACTCAAAGTGGAGCTGTTCAGTGATGCCGACGGTGACAATCCCGTTTCCGGCGTGCACGGGGAATACAACCAAAAGAATAACATTTTGTTGCAGGATGTGGAGCATGAAACCCTCTTCTCCGCGCCCTCTAAAATCACCTTGCCCGCAGGCAATGAGTTGCGCATTCCGATTGATTGCTCTTACTCCACCGGCGGCGAAACACCTCACATTTTGATAACGGAGTTCCCCGATTTGGCGGGCGAAACACACTTCGATTACTCATCGTTCCGCTATGGCGTGTTTGAAAACGGCAGCGGTGAAGGCACACTCGAACTCAAGTCCTCAAGTGTCGGCAAGGGTTACATTCGTATTCTCAACACCAACACCGGCAGTTACTATGATATTTCTTACAGCATTACCGATTCCGAGCCGGGCATCAACATCTATAACGACAATGAAATATTCAAATTCATAAATTCCGATAACACTGAGGTGATGGAAACGGGAACCGGTAACACCTGGGCATTCCCGAAGGATGTCGATACATGGGGCAGCGACAACACCCTACCGTATTTAGGCGACCTTTCCAAGGCGGAAAAGGACAGCAGCTTTTCCTTTAACTCGGTGGCGGAATCCATTGACCTGGTATTTGAAGGAACGGTGGAGGTTTCGAGCACCTTGCAGGGCTTTGAACCGGTTACCATCACCGCTACCGGCGGTGACGGCGATACAGCCGGTGAATATGCAAGCGTTTACTTTGGCAGCAATCCGAAGAGTGTGAAGCATACCATCACCATTAAGGTTAAAGAAGCCGTCAAGCATGAGGGTTCACCGATAGATTATGCCTCCTTCGACCGTGTTATAGAGCACTATTTCGAGGGCGGCTTACCGGTACCGAAGGTGGATACAAATGCACCGCAACTCTATTTCAGCCGCTCCTTCCCGCAGACCGCTTCGGTCGGCACGGATAAGACAGTAAACCTGCAGGTATTTGTGTTTGATGAAACCGGCATAGATACCTTTACGCTGAACGGACAAAAAGTAACCCGCATTACCAAGCAGGATGTGAATTTCTGGATTGTGAATCTGTCGTTTAACAAAAATGAGGATATTACCTTAGTTGCGAAGGATGACTACGGCAATACCAACACTTACAGTTTCACTGTAGATTGGTTTGGCACGGATACGCAGGGTGCAGTACCCGCTGTGCCATCCATCGAAGCACAACTGATGAAGAACGGTACAGGTGGCGCCGCGGATGTTGAACTGACGGATAATGTCGCCTTCGGCGATAATGACAGCGCATATATTAAAGTTTCCGCCACGGCGAGCGACGGCAGCAGTACCCCGGTGATTGATGTCTCCGGCATTTCCGCCACGAAGGAAGACGGCTTAATCACGAAGCCTACGTATGCTGAGCAGGACGGTACTTGGCCGACCCTCTACAACGGCTGGTATTTGGTCAAGGCAAGCGACCCCGATTCCAATGGGGAAAACTGGTCTATGAGCGTTGTGGAAATGATGCGCTTAACCAAGAAGCAGCTCTTAATTGTTGTGGATGAAAAAACAAAGTTCCACGGTGATAACGACCCCGCCCTGACCTATGAGGCGTTAGGACTGGAGTCGGGAGATACCATTACCTGCTCGCTGGGGCGTGAGCAAGGCGAAGATGTCGGCACCTATGCGATTACTCCGAGCAATCTGCAGGTAACCGGCGATTACAATGTTGTGGTTAAGGGTGCGAATTTGAATATTGTGCACGAATTTATCTCCGAGGTCATCGCCCCGACCTGTACGGAGCAAGGCTATACCAGATACAGTTGTAAGCGCTGTGAATACGGCTATACGGAGGATTATGTTCCCGCGCTCGGTCACGCATACGGCGAACCCGAGTGGAATTGGAGCCTGATGGAAACTGTTAATTTGAACATCGAGGCGGATACGGTTGTGAATATTTACCCATCGTATTATACGGTGAATAACGGTGAACCCATTGCAGCGGACAGTGCACAAACCACCTATGTATTTACAGGTGGCGGAACCGATTTGAACGGTCTTGATTGCCATATCACCGTGCATGATGCACAAGAGCAAGCGGCAACCTACAACATTTGTTTTGACTCTCTTTATGTTATCTATACAAAAGGAGATTTTCTCACCGTAAACGGCAACCAAGCCACCGTGAATTTGTTGTTGAAAAACGGAAACGAGATTTTGGCGGAAGACCACGTCATTGCTTCGCAAAGCCCTGCCGGTGCAGAGCCGACCATCAATGTTGCCAAGGGGAACAATGATGACTTCTTGAAAAACAGCTTTGTACTCGCTTCCTTTACCAACGGCGTCAATATGGCAACGGATAACATCAACTTTATACAAGTCGGTCACTACACCATGGAAGTATATAGCGGCGGGGATGAAGGTATTACAGCAGATGATATTAATGAGATTAAGAACTATCAAAACTTTACCGTAACGGGAACCAGCGACCAACCTTCACCGTATCAAACAGAAACAACGGCAAGTGCTACCTTTGTGTGCGCACGCTGTAACGATAAGCAGGTGAAGGAAGCGGAAGTCACCCAAAATGAGGATAATTCCTACACCGCAACCGTAGAGTTTGAAGAAACAGAGTATACCGATGTCTATACCGGCGCGCGCAATGCATACAATCTGACATTAACCGACGGGATACATGTCAATTTCTATATTGATATGCCGTTTTACCAAGCGGAAGGCGGGCATATTGAATACTCTTATCTCAAATCGACCGATGATAAGAGCGCGGAGCGTGTCACTTATACCGCGCAGGACGGCAGCCGAGATTTTGCCGTACAGGATGACGGCACGCGTAAACTTTCGCTCAAAGCCGCGCCCGCGCAGTTAGCCGAAAAATATCAGATTACCGTGTTTGATGCCAAGGGCGAAGAAAAGGCAAATATTAATGCATCCATTGCGCAATACTGTTCCAAGTTGTTGACAATTCAAAACTATGCGGAATATCACGCGTTGGCACAGGCACTGCTCAATTACGGACAGCATGCCAACGAGTATTTCGGCTATGCGGATTTGCACAAGGAAATCACGGGGCAAAATTACTATGTACCGCACTCCGATAATTACAAGGATGATGTGGATATAGCCGTACTCAAGAACAAGGCGAGCGCTTCCGTCGCCCAAGGCAGTGTGGGAATTTCCGGTGTGTCTTATGTGGCATTGATCGATCCCGAACTGCGCTTCTACCTTACCGGTGTCACCGAGGCGGAGGCGGCAGCGTTAGCTGTGAGCATTGACCAAGCCGATTTGGCGGCACAAATTGTTAAAACCAACAAAGGCATTTGTGTGAGTGTAACAGGTTTGATGGCGAGCGAATTCGGCAGAGTGTTCACCTTAACCGTTGGTGATACTGTAATCCGCTACAACGGCTACGCTTATCTCTACACCGTGCTCTCTTCGAACACTGTATCGACAAACCTGAAAGACCTGGCAAAAGGTGTTTATCAATACGCGGCAGCCGCGGAAAAATTATTCGCATAAGGGAGGAAAAATGATGAAAAAACAGTATATAGAGCCTGAAATAGAGCTGATATATTTTAAACAGAACGATGTATTAACCTCTTCCGGGCTACCCGACGGCAATTCCGGCTGGGAAGCCGAAGATGTACCGTTTATCGTGTATTAATGTGCGAAAGCGGTCTGCGGGCGCAGACCGCTTTCGGATGAAGGTTAGTAAAACTTTTCTTTCAAACAAACAATCGAAAAAGGTGTAAAGAATGAAAAAAATAATTGCATTTTTTCTCTGCTTTTTCATGCTCTTGAGCACGGTGCCGCTTGCGGCACATGCGACCGATTACAGCGGGGAAACAGTCAATGCCGCTGATTTGGCATCGGGCGATACGTTTCAAATGGGCATGTATCCGCAAGCCGAAGTCTCCGACAGCAGCTTAATTGCAGCGCTCAACCAAATCGAATGTACCTTGCAAAGCTACGGGTATATGTATAATGCAAATGCAGACTCCGAAACTTCCTCGGAGGTAGATATGCGTTATGCGGATATTGTGTATGGCGGCGTTGCGTACCGTAAGGTTGTCATCAATCAGTACAGACCGTATTGCCTGCGCAGCAGCAGCAATGCCGATAACTCCAATCAGGATGATAACGGTTACACCATCGGCACCTATTATTTCAAATGGGAACCGATTAACTGGAAGGTGCTGGCGCAAGAGGATGACGGCGTGTATGTCATTGCATTCAATTTGCCGGATGCGCAACCTTATCATAATTATTATAAGGGAATCACATGGCAGGACAGCACATTGAGAAACTGGTTAAACACCACATTTTTAAATGATGCGTTTTCCTCCGCGGAGCAAAGTAAAATGATTAGTGCAACGCTGTCAAACGATGATGACTATACCACAACCGATAAGCTATGGGTACTTTCCCGCAGTGAATTATTGAATGGTTCTTACGGCTTTGCAACAAGCGCTGCCACTGCCGATGAGGCAAGAAAAATGGCGGGCACGGATTATGCCAAGTGCCAGGGCATATGGGTGGATAGCTACAGCTATTCCGATAAAAATTCTCAGTGGTTGATGCGCACCGCCGGCGACGATGCATACCACATCAAGGCGGTGGATACGCAAGGACACATCTCCGGAACAACCTATGTGGACAATTCCTGCATGGGAACCCGTCCTGCGTTTAAACTGAATAAAACCGCAACCGTCACCCCATCGGATTCTCCTGTCTGCCGTATTGCCGGGCACAGTTGGTCAGCCTGGACAAGGCTGGACGGCACATATCATATGCACGAGTGCAGTGTGTGCCATGCACAAGAGAGTGCTGCGCATGACCGCAATCAAACAACAGTAGTAGAGCCCACCTGCACGCAACAGGGATATACGCGCCGTGTGTGTAGCGTGTGCGGGGATGAACTCATAGATTCATATGTTCCGGCGCTCGGTCATAACTACGGTGAACCCGAGTGGATTTGGGCGGAGGATTATGCCTCGGCAAAGGCAGAATTCACTTGCTCACGGTGCGATAATAAGCAGGAGGTTGGCGCGGCGGTCAATAAATCCGCTGACGGAAAAACATATACCGCAAAAGCAACCTTTAACGGCAACGAATACACAGATGTTAAGGTTAAATCAAGTGCTACAAACTATTACAGCCTCACTCTTGATGACGGCATTAAGGTCAACTTCTTCATTGATATTCCGTTCTACGAAGCGGAGGGCGGAAAGATTAAGTATTCTTACCTTACAACAACAGAGGATAAGAACGCAGAAAGAACGAAATATGAGGTTAATGTTACTGACCTTGAAGTACAGTCAAACGCAACGAGAAAGCTGACCTTATCTGCTGCGCCCGCACAGATTGCCGAGGACTATGTCATCACCGTTTATGATGCAAGCGGAAATAAAAAGGATACCATAACAGCCTCTATTGAAGATTACTGTAACGCATTAACGGGAAGCAATGACGAAAGACTAACACCGTATAAAGATATTGCACAGTCACTGCTTAATTACGGTGCTCTTGCAGATGAATATTTTGGCTATGCAGTTGTTCACAATGCTTACGCACAGGAACACCCCGGCGAAGTTGAAGGCAATTATGCAGTGAATCATTCCGCAGACTATAAGGATAGTGTTGATACCTCCAATGAATCTCATCTGAGGACAAACGCTCATGCTTCCATTACGCAAAATGGTGTTAAAATTGCGGGCGTATCATATGTAGCGCTCCTTGCGCCTGAATTCCGTTTCTATATCTCAAAAGCCGACGGAACGCCTTATACGGAAACGGAAGCAGCCAAACTGGTTGTGAGCATAGACCAAGAAGGCTTATCCGCCCGGACAGTAAAAACAACGAATGGTATATGCGTAAGGGTAACAGGCTTAAATGCAAGCGAATTTGCCAAGGTATTTACTCTTACGGTAGGCGATACGGTATTAACTTATAACGGCTATGCATATCTTTATACCATTCTTACTAATGAAAGCGTAACGAATACAAAACTTCAAGACCTTGCAAAAGGTGTATACAGATATGCTTCGGCTGCAGAAGCCATATTCGCATAAGGAAGTTTTAACAATGAACAGGCATTATATTTGAGTTAAAATAATGAAGGCAGATTGGTTAATCCCAGTCTGCCTTTTTTAGGTAATTGAATCATAAGCCCTCAACATCCCGCAGCTCCATAAGAAAATTGCCCCGGCAACGATTGTTGTCGGGGTTGTGTTGTTTTTATTTAACTAAGCAGCGGTTTGTTCGTGTCTTGGAATACCGCGTTCAAATATTCCCTAATCTGACAAAATCCATAGACAAAATGAGACTGTCTCACCTACTCCAATTTGGTTTTTAGAGTTATCAAGACAGTCTAACATTTATTCAACTATTTTAATAGACGCGGGATTATTGAGGGCTTACTTTGTCTCTTTAGAATAATTTAATAATTGAATACCTTTCTTGAAAACATCCGTTTTGTGTAATAATAAGTCAAAAGCAGTCCAACCGGCTGGCGCCTATGAACTGCTTTTAACGAACTTATTGTGCGGAAAGATGAAATATTGAGACAAACCTTTCTTTACCGATATTCTCCGTGCCCCTTCCTTTTCTTTTTGCTCAGAGCAAGGTAAAGCAGACCGCAGCCGGCAGTCATTGCGGCAGTCTCAAACCATGCCGTTTCATCTCCGGTAGCGGGAGAAATCATACTGTTATCTTTCTTTGCATCCGCATTGGGTTCATCCGCTTTTTGCGTTGCCGCAACATTGAATTTCGTTTCGGCTTCCCCGTCGGTAAAGTTCACCTTTAATGTGTGTTCGCCAACGGAAAGCGTATTCAGATAAGACGGTTTCAGGCTGATATTCACGCTGCCCTTTGACGCGTCATAAGAATCAGAATCCACTTTTTTGCCGTCAATTTCAATTCCCGTGAAATTATCAAAAGTAATCTCGTCATCAAGACTGCGTTTCACCGTGAATTCCGCCGGCTTATTGCTGTCCTTTGTATAGGTAACCTTATCGCCGACAAAGCTGTATACGGGAACCGCCGGAAGAACCACGCTGGCAGGGTCGGTTATTTCCGTATTGCCGTTTTCATCCGCGTAATACTTACCGCACACACCGCATACCCAATATTCGATATTACCATCCTCGGTGGAGGTAGGCGCTTTCGCCGGATAATGCTTCATTGTATGACCGAGCGCGTCAACATAATCGTCTTTGTATTCGTCGTCACCGCGGGAGCAGGTATAGGTCGTATAACCCTGTTCCGTACAGGTCGGATCGGTGACGGCCTTACTGTAATTGTGGCCGAGCGCAGGCACATCGGCAATCGTCATTGACTGCGTTTCAAACGCCGGATTCTCAAATGTCACCGTATAGGTTGTCTCGCCGTTTTCTGTACAGGTTTCCGGCTTGGTCTGCTCGGACGTCGTTGCCTTTGTTTCGGTTTCCTTCCAGCCGCAGTCGCAGACGCGTTCCGCCGTTACCGAAGCAGTACCGTTCCATGTATAGGTCGGTTCAGCATAGTTGTGCGCCGCCTTGTCATTGACCTCGCTGCAGCGGGAGCAGTCGTGCCAGTGCTCTGTCTTATCCTTTGACCATTCGGTTGCCCAGTCATGACCGAGTTCGTCGACATAATCAGAGACATATTCGTCATCGCCGCGCGAACAAGTATAAGTCGTATAACCCTTCGCTGTACAGGTCGGGTCTGTCACTGTTTTCTGATAATTGTGACCCGGCGCAGGCACATCGTCAACCGTCTTTTCCTGCTTGACAAACGCCGGATTGTCAAAGGTCACCGTATAGGTCGTTTCGCCCTTTTCGGTACAGGTCGGGTCCTTGGTCTGCTGCGGTGTGGTTGCTTTCGTTTCGGTTTCTGCCTCCTCGCAGTAAATGCACTTGCGCTCTGCGGTTACCGAAGCAGTGCCATTCCAGGTGTACTTCACATCGCCCCAGGTGTGCGGGGAATTGCCAACCGTGTAGGTGCCGTCAAATGTTCTTATGTCATAATTCGGATTATCCTCAACGGTTAACGAAATGGCATACGTTCCGGGCTTGTTTTTATCCGCATTGGTGCTGATGCCGATATCGAGTTCATTCTCGTTATAATAGTAGCCGTGATAGCTTTTGATGGTATATGTCAGCCCGGCAAGATCATCGCCGTGATTGGTTTGCTTATTTTCCGCGGTAATATCAAGCGCCGTTGGGGAAATCGTCATTTTGACAGGAGATTCGGAAGTAAAGTTAACCGTATAGTTGCTGTCGTTATAAACACAATACTCCGGCGAAGGCGTAATTTCATAATCTCCCGCGTTGGTTCCTTTTACGGTGGTGTTGCCGGTATAGCTGAACTTTGATTCATCAAATCCTGTGGTGTCACTATAGTTCGGATTGTATCGCCAATACACATTGCCGGTGTGGCTTTGCTCCGTACCGTTATACTGAGCGTAAACTTGCTGTCCAAAAACGATGATATTCAGCTCTTTAGGTGTAATGGTGAACGCCTTTGTTACAGGCTCGTGTCCGTCAACAAATTTAATAACCGCCTTGTAATCTCCCGCATCTATGGGTACTACCGTTTCTGTACTCCAGGAATCATCTGCTTTTTTGTAACAGGATACTGTATAATCGCTGCTGTCAAGCGCCTTCCCGCCTACGGTAATTGCTGTCACAACCGGCTTTATTTCCGAGCCGGTATATACATATGAGCCGGGCTCATTCCAGGTTACGGCAACCTCGACTTTTGCGGGCCAGTCAGCCGCGCCGATATCCTCAGCCGATTTCTGTTCGCCGCTGCCGTTAAAGTTAAAACCCTTGAGGTGCGGATAGAACCAATAATATTTACCGCTCACCTCGTCATATCCGTCCGCTTTAACAATCCAATCGGTATCGCTGAATCCCGTCATATTCGTCAAAGCGTTAGTACCCGTCATCTGCGCTGTCGTAAGCCCTTTGACGGTAACGCTATCGTCTTCGTTTCCAACGGCGTCGCTAAGCTCGCAGAGGCAAAGATCGTAATAGCAATTCTGCAGGGCACATCTACCGACATTTCCTGCTACACCGCCGGCATCCAATAGTGTTCCGGTAGCATTTACCGGTGACACACTGTAGCATTTTGTGACATCCACGGTTGTATTTACATTAGCCCACAATTTGCCTGCAATACCGCCTGCATAGACTTCGTTGCCACCGTTGGCAGTAGCGGCACCCATATTGTAGCAGTTGGAAATATTCACCGTGCCGTAATGGGCAGTTAAATTGCCTACGATACCGCCGGCGTAAACATAAGTGCCGTTTGCCGTAACCGCACCGGTATTATAGCAATTCAAAATAGCGGACGAAGAATTAAAGCAATAATCAGTCCCTACGATTCCGCCGGCAGCAACAGTATCACCGGTTGCGTTCACTGCTCCGGTGTTATAGCAGTTTTGAATTAAACCTTCGCTAAACCCTGCCACGGCGCCGACCTTGTTGGTTCCCTCGATGCTTCCGTCGAGCAAGCCGACATTCCGGATAACGCCGCCCCTGTCGAGATAGCCGAACAAGCCGGCATATTCCGGCTTTACGGCAACATCCTCGTTGGAAAGACCGCTAATCGTATGACCGCCGCCGTCAAAGGTGCCCATATATTTATTTGACTCACTGCCGATTGGCGTCCAGTCGGCAGAATCTGCCACGATGTCTTGCATCAGCTTGCCTTTTAAAGCAGTCTTGCCGCCGTTGACCTCTGCGGCAAAGGCTTTGAGCTCGTCATAATTGGAAATCTCTGTAACAGGTTCTTTAATTTCCTTCGGGTCGGATTTGCCGACGGTTGAATCAAGATTGACTTTAAACGCCGGGCGAATGCCTAAGTCAGTGTAGTATACATTATCGCTGTAGACAAAGATGCCGTCTTCATTGACATTGCACGCTCTATGTGCATTAACACCGGGGGAGCGGAGCCACCAATCAATATTGCCATTAAAAGCTACACATATACCCTGACTCTTTGCGTAGTCCGTACCCTGTACTTTTCTTGCGTCGTCATCCGTTGCCGGGTCCGTGTTGAAACCGTAGGCGTCGTTTTTGGCGTCGCTGTAGGAAAGCACCCAGAGATTATCCGTTGTAGGGTTGCCGCCGCTTACGCTGGTGTTATACGGGCTGTCTTCGTTATGAAGGGTGGTTGAGTTGATTTTTGCTTTTTCATTTTTGGAAAATGCCGCATTGTAAAAGCCGTCGTTCAGCCAGATCCTCAACGAGCAGTTTTCCCAAGTTGTATTTTCATAATAATTGTTATACGCCTGTGAATCGAGGAGCGTTTTGCTCATCACATAGACGCCGTCGCTCTCCTTTGCCAATACCTGCCACACAATCGGCTCCCACTTAAAATAGTAGGTATTTCCCGTTGTATAGCCGTTTCTGCTTTGACTGTTGTTTGCAGAAACCGTATTGGTATAATATGGTCTGTACTGATTAATCGTTACCTTTCGGTAAACCTCGCCGTTATACGCAATGTCCGCATAGGTCATATCAACCGCATCAAAGGTATGTTCACTTGCGTTTGCGTTGCGCATATAACCGTAATTGGTCATCGTGCAGTCAACGGCATTCAGCGCCGTTATCGTTGCGTCGTCCGTTACCTTCGTCTGCGGATACATTCCCATTTCAAAGGTATCGCCCTTAGTCAGCGTTGAAGCGGGCGTACCCGTATAATTCGGGTTTTCCGCACCGCAGCCGTTCAGGCAGTAACGGGCAGTGGCTTCAAAGCTGTGTGCAGCTTCGTCTTTCTTTGCGCCGCAGACGGTACATTCATGCCAGTGCTTTGTTCCGTCCTTTTGCCATTCCGTGTCCCAGGAATGTCCTGCCATGCGGCAGATGGCAGGGTCAGATTTGAAGATTTCAGAGGTCAGATTTAGCTTAAAAGCCGGGCGAATGCCTAAGTCAGTGTAGTTTACATGACTGAAGTGGTCAGAGTCGCCGATATCATCGACCCAGCACGCTCTAATCGCATTAGTACCGGGGGAGCGGAGCCACCACTCAGAATTGCCATTAAAAGCTACACATATACCCTGACTCTTTGCGTAGTCAGTACCCTGCGCTTTTCTTGCGTCATCCGCCGTTCCCAGGTCCGTACTGAAGCCGTAGGCGTCGTTTTTGGCGTCGCTATAGGAAAGCACCCAGAGCTTGTCTGTTGTATCATTACCGCCGCTGACACTGCTGTTATACGGGCTGTCTTCGTTATCGTGGGTAATGGAAACAATTTTCGCCTGTTCATCCTCCGAGAAAGCCGCTGCATAGAAGTCATCATTCAGCCAAGTCCTCAGCGAGCAGTTTTCCCAAGTTGTATCTTCATAATAATTGTTATACGCCTGTGAATCGAGGAGCGTTTTGCTCATTACATAAACGCCGTCGCTCTCCTTTGCCAATACCTGCCACGCAATCGGCTCCCACTTGAAATAGTAGGTATTTCCCGTTGTATAGCCGTTATCGCTCTGATTTGAAGAAGACCCACTGGTATAATATGGTCTGTACTGATTAATCGTTACCTTACGGTAAACCTCTCCGTTATACGCAATGTCCGCATAGGTCATATCCACCGCATCAAAGGTATGTTCACTTGCGTTTGAATTCTGCATATAACCGTAGTTGGTCATTGTGCAGTCAATGGCGCCGAGCGCCGTGAGCGTTGCGTCGTCCGTTACCTTCGTCTGCGGATACATTCCCATTTCAAAGGTATCGCCCGTAACGAGGGCGCTCGCCTTTGTTTGAGTGCCGCAATAATCCGTTGCATACGTCGCAATCGGCATTGCCGAAAACGAGGAAAACACCATTAAGATGGATAAAACGAGTGAAAAAACCTTTTTCATATACAAGCCCCTTTTTTTAGAAACGGATAAAATATTTTTAAATTATTATATCATATAGTATTAGTAAAGTAAATTATTGATTTTGCAAACCAAATGATTGATATGGTTGTGTTAAAATACTAAATTTCAATCGATTCACCCCATAACCGGTTTCGGTTTCAATGATGTTTGCTTCCTTTAAGAGTTGCAGACATCTTCTGCCGAAAGCGGTCGTGCAGAAATAAGCATCAAAATTAGTCACGGGCAGGATGACCCAATCGGTGCCGACTTGCGTGTTTGCCATATAATATTTGTAAAGCGTAATTAACACTTCCGGTTTTACACCTTTTGGTGTGGCGGCTTTTAGGTTTTCTTCTACTGCTTCGGTTAACGCAAAGTCCTTGTTTTGAAGCGCCCCTTGTTCGAGAGCATCGGCAAGAATATCATCAAAGCGGATGATCCAAGCGGCTTTGGTGTTGGCAGAATAGAGAGGTACTTGATACTGCATCACCTTTTTGCGCCACGCTGCGGCAAAGCCTTTTAATTGCTCCGGCTTTTTTAAATCCGGCTTTGGCACTTTCTCGGGATTATCCTTTATGAACCTAATTGTGTTCTGCACAAAGGAATAAAACCAACCGTTACCGCTGCTATCCACCAATTCCGGGAATTGTTCGTGCAGATAGC
>JAFRLX010000118.1 GCA_017430965.1 Clostridia bacterium
AGCAAGACACAGAACCGTCCCCTGTCACCTCCCAGAGTCCCTCCCCTGCAAACAGAGCGAAGCTCAGCGAGTGCCTCGCCCTTATTCATTTAAAAAACGCAGGGCAGCTGCCCTGCGTTTGCTTATTTATAAAG
Organism: Clostridia bacterium; assembly: GCA_017430965.1. Lineage (GTDB taxonomy): Bacteria > Bacillota > Clostridia > Oscillospirales > Acutalibacteraceae > RUG714. Next base: position 135 of record JAFRLX010000118.1, read on the forward strand.
CGTGCTGTCTATACACAGCCTTTCATCTATCATATAAATCGTGTCGCCGATAAAGGTGCACCTGCCGCTGACATCCTGCAACTTCTGTGAGCGGTATTGCTGCTCGGTGACAAGCTTCCGGTTCCTGACAGAAAAGGTCAGTGTGCCGAAAGCGGTGTCGCTCTCATAATAGTCATATTCATTGCCCGCTTCATTGTTGTGGCGCTTGGTCACATTTTCCTCAAACTGTGCATAGACCGTGAAATTCTGCTTTTCAAAGTTGCGCAAAATCTGTTTGGTATTCCAAATCGCATCGGAAGAAATGCCTTCATACACCTGTTCATCAACCACCTGCGGGTGCGCTTTGTCGCGGATGTCAAAGAGCGCCAGCTTGAGGTTTCTGATGCCGGTGGGAGTGTCGCGGTCGTCCACACCGATACCGAGCACCAAATTGTCCTCCACCGGGATGAGGGTGGTGGAAAAGCCGCTGATTTTGACTTCACCTAAGATAGCAGGCTGCTTGGGGTTGGAAAGGTCAATGACAAAGAGCGGGTCAGTGGTTTCGTAGGTGATAACATATGCCGTGTCACCCAAGAATTTGACTGCCTCAATGTGCTCGCCCGTGGCAAAGCCTTCCACCTTGCCAAGCTGCTTTAAGCTTTCATCAAAGGTATAGAGGTGGTTGGTGTCGGAGCCGCCGACAGTGTCGGTAACCGCCACGCGGAACACGCCGTCAGCTTCATCAAGTGCATATTGGTTTTTTGCGGTGCCGGCGATTTCGGCAGCGGCGGTGAAAGCGATTTCACCGGCGAGGTCGATTTTGAAAATCTGCGAGCGGCTGCGGTATTCACCCTCGGCATTGTTGACAATGTCGGCGAGCACAAACATGTGCTCTTTGTTGCAGTAGACATTGCGGCTGCCGCCAAGCACAGCCTTTGCCTGCTCCATTTTCTCGCTGTTGGTAATATCCATGCAGCTGACCACCAAAAAGCTTGCGGAGGCGGGGTTTGCGGTTTTGTAGATTTGCTCTGCGGGGATTTTTTGCTCGGCATTGCCGCAGCAGACAAGGGGAATCTCCGCTTCTCTTTGGTTGCTGACAAGGTAGAGCTTGTTGCCGATAAGGCGCGAAGCGGAATAGCTGCCGCTTTGGGAGAAGGCAGCGGTTTTTTGAATGTGCTCGATATCGGAAATATCGTAGACTTCGGTGTGCGCCGCTTTCTCCGAAGTGTAGAGCACAATAAGGCGGCTGCCGCTGACATAGATGCCGTCAATCGTGTTGCAGCTCTCCCCGATGGAGAGGGTCTTAACAAGCTTGGACTGCTTGCCTTCGGCAGAGAAAATGTACACGCGGTTATGCTCTGTTTCCCGCGTTTCCAAGTCATCCTCGCGCTGCTCTACATTCAGCCCGCCGGCATAGTAAATGTACTTGCCGTCGGTTTGAATGATATCATCCTCTTCCACACCTGCCACCTGGTTAAAGGTTTTGCCGTAGGCTGTTTCGCCGGTGGTCTCGGTGCCGCTGTCGGAGAGCGCGTATTCTTCCAACACATTGTAATTGGCATCGCCTTTTGAGAGGTTGCCGAATAGGGAGAAAAAGTCAAACGACCGGGTGTTGAGCTTTTTGATATCCTTTTTCACCTGGCGGTAGTTTGAGTAGGCGCTTAAAGCCTCCTGTTTGCCGCTTGCAGTTGTGGCAAGCACATCGTTTTTGGGAATGTTCGGAATCACGCCGATGCCGATGGCGCCGATGAGCACGACTGCCACTGCCGCTGCGATTGCCGAAACGGTTCTTTTGCGGCGGCGCTTTTCGGACAGCGGCATAACATTGGAGGCAGCGGCGGGCTGCGCGCCCTCTAACTGCTGCAGAACATAGGCTTCATCCACTGTCTCCGGCGCCTGCACGGAGGCATTCAGCTGTTGGCTGATATAGTCAAAATCGTTCTTTTTCATCTTTCATCACCTAAATACTGTCTCATTTTTGCGAGCGAACGCGAAAGGGTGGAGCGCACCGTGCCGGGCGTGCTGCCGGTGAGCGCGGCAATTTCGCGGCTTTTGTAGCCGGCAATCGCGGAAAGCAAAACAATTTCGCGCTCTGTTTCGCTCAACTGCGCAAGCGCCTGTTTGAGCTCCACCGAGAGGGTGTTGGCAGGTTCGCTTAGCGCTGCGGGGGAAATGGTGTCGAGGTCGGCGTGGTTAGCGTGCTTTTGGCGCTCCCTGAGCACTGCGGCACAGCTGAAGTGCATGATTTTAAACAGCCAGGCGCCGAAGGCTTTTTCACTTTGGAGAGCGCCGATGCCCGCAAAGGCGTGGGTGATGCACATGGAGAGCGCATCCATCGCATCGGCTTCATTGCCCAGGCGGTAATAGGCGTAGCGATAGAGCTTATCTTTGTAGAGCATATACAGCTGTGCAAAGGCCTCTTTATCGCCGCTTTTTGCCGCGGCAATTAATTTTTCTTCCATGTGTTCACCGCCTTTCCGGGGCAAGAGGCTGTCAGGGCTTTCATTCTCTTACCAAATAGAGAGTGTTAAAAAGATGTAAAAGTGTTGCAAAGTTTTTTTAAAAAAACTACTGCACCTATCATAACCGATAAGTGCAGCAGAATCAAGTGCCGACAGGCTCAGGCAATAATAGGCGGCAGGAAACAGGCAACAAAAAGGCGGCGGTCATTGACCGCCGCGTACTGAACACTATCAAAATTGATTAGTCACCTAAACTTTCTGTGATTTCTACGGTAACCTTATCCTCATAGCAGGAGAACATTTGGTCAACCTTCTTTTTTTCAAGCTTCGGAGTGATGAGGCTGACCAGCGGCACGAGCACCAGCCCTGCCACCATCGCGAGCACGCCCGCGTTAATCGGGGTGGAGAAGAGGTAGTTCATCACCGGGTTTTCAAAGGTGGTTTTGCTAATCATCACATACAGCTCAAAGCCCGTGATGCCCACACCGGCAATAAAGCTTGCCCACACTGCCGCTCTGGTCACTTTCTTCATAAATAAACCATAGAGGAAGGGAGCGAGGAAGGCACCTGCCAGAGCACCCCAGCTCACACCCATTAATTGGGCGATAAAGGTGACGGTGGATTTTGCCTGCACAATCGCAATCGCTGCGGAAATGATGATGAAAATTGCCACAAAAATTCTCAAAGAGATGAGCTTTTTCTTTTCATTCATCTTGGTAAATTGACCGATAAAGTCGAGCGTGATGGTCGAAGAAGAGGTCAGCACCAGTGAGGAGAGCGTGCTCATGGAAGCGGAAAGCACCAAAATGAGCACAATCGCAATCAAAATCGGCGAGAGGTTTTCAAGCATGGAAGGCACAATGCTGTCGAAGCCGCCGACCGGGTTGCCGGTTGCCGCATCCACTTGGTCGCCGGTCACAAAGAGCCTGCCGAAGCCGCCCAGGAAGTAGCAGCCGCCCGCGACAACCACTGCAAAAACTGTGGAAATAATGGTGCCTTTTCTGACTGCCTTTTCATCTTTAATGGCATAGAATTTACCGACCATTTGCGGTAAGCCCCAAGTGCCAAGAGAGGTTAAGAGCACCACACCGAGCAGCCAAATCGGCTGAGGACCGAAGAAGGAAGCGAAGCCGCCTAAAAACTCCTTGCCGCTATCGGTGACAGCGGTCAGCTTCGAGAGCTCAATCATGCTGCCGGTTAAGCCGCCGTTGACCTTGAGCACCGCAATAATGACCGCAACAATGCCGACAAGCATAATGATGCCCTGAATGAAGTCGTTAATCGCCGTTGCCATATAACCGCCGACAATGACATAAATCGCCGTTAAAACTGCCATGACAATCACGCACACCGAGTAGTCAATCTGCGGAAACGCCATGCTGAAGAGCCTCGAAAGACCGTTGAAAAGCGAAGCGGTGTAGGGAATTAAGAAGATAAAGGTAATAATCGATGCCGCAATCTTTAAAGGTGTCGACATGTAGCGCAGCTCGAAGAAGTCGGGCATGGTTTTGGAGCCCAGGTGCTGTGTCATGACCCTGGTTCTTCTGCCGAGGATGACCCAGGCAAGGAGCGAGCCGATAAACGCATTGCCAAGCCCTATCCAGGTGGAAGCAATGCCGTACTTCCAGCCGAACTGCCCGGCATAGCCGACAAAGATAACTGCCGAGAAATAGGATGTGCCGAAAGCAAACGCGGTCAGCCACGGACCTACCGCTCTGCCGCCGAGCACAAAGCCGTTGACATCGGTCGAGTGTTTTTTTGCATAGATGCCGACGCCAATCATCACGCCGAAGAATACGACCAATAAGATTATTTTGATTGCCATATTGTTTCCCCCCAATTTGGTAAAAATAAAGCCCTCTGCCAATCGACAGAGGGCGAATGAACGCGGTACCACCTCAGTTTATCAAAAGCAAAGCCTTTGACCTCATTGGCTCTGTAACGGGAGCAGCCCGCCGCAGCCTACTGAGGTGCCTGTTCGGTGCGGGGCTCGCAAAAGGTATTCACTCTCTTTCCGCCTGCGGTTTTCACCTGCCACCGCTTCTCTGTGCGCTTTCGGAAAGCTACTCTTTTTTGCTCAAACGCCTTTTTGAAAAGGTAAACACTGTTAACCTTTTTATGTGATATAGTTAGTATACTCTCATTGCGGGCATTTGTCAAGAGGAAAATGCTGTTTTAGGTGATTTCAGATAACGAAGTTTGGTTTTTGCGGTGTTTTTTCATCCGCCTGAGTGGCTGTTTTAATGCCATTATGGCAAAAAATGTGATTGGAGGGCTGCGCTGCGTGGCGCAAACTCAGCTTTTTCCAAACGGCTTTTTCTTTGCCTTCTTGACGGCGGCTATTAAATAATAGTATAATAAAAGATAATATGGGTTTTTATAACGCATAATGATGCAAAGGAATAACGATTATGCCTAACAGAAAAGAAATATTTTCACAAGACAGTTTCGGGAGCGCACTGGAGTGGCTGGGAGAGCAGATGCCCGGCGGCTTCTTTATCTACCGCGCCTCGGATGAGGAAATCCTTTATATCAACAAACCGGCGCTGCACATTTTCGGTTGCGAGCGTGTGGAGCAGTTCGCCGAAATCACCGGCAATACCTTCAAAGGGATGGTGTATCCGGAGGATTATGAAAGCATCCGCAATTCCATTAACGAGCAAATCCAAAAAAACAGCATAGGAAAGTTGGACTATGTCGAATACCGCATTGTGCGGCGCGACGGCGCCATTCGCTGGCTGGAGGACTACGGGCATTACCACGACAACGGCGAAAGCGGCGGTGTCTACTATGTGTTTATCAGCGACATTACCGAAAAGCGCGAGCAGTTTGAAATGGTGCAGGATGTCCGCGAACAGCAGGACAGAATGATTACCGCCCTGGCATCCGACTATCGCAGTGTCTACCACATTGACCTTGACCAAAACGATGCCGTTTGCTACCGCGAGGACCCGACAGACTCTCACCAAACACCTGCCGGCGAGCATTTTCCTTACTATGAGCGCTTTGTGCTGTATGCGCAAAAGGTGGTCGATGAAAAGTACCGCGAGGAATTTTTAAACTTCATTAAGCCGGAGAATATCCGCCAAAGCCTGCTCACCGAGCCGATTATTGCCTACCGCTATTTGGCGCATCGAGACGGGAAAGATTACTACGAAATGATACGCATGGCAGGCGTGCGCCACCCTGCGGACAGAGACGATAACATCGTGCATGCCGTCGGGCTGGGGATGACAGTGATTGACACCGAAATGCGCGCAGCCATGGCAAGCAAACAAGCCATTGTGGATGCCCTTGCCGCGGCAGAAGCCGCCAATAAGGCAAAAACGGTCTTTTTGTCCAACATGAGCCACGAAATCCGCACACCGATGAATGCGATTATCGGCTTAAACACATTGGCGCTGATGGATGAGAGTTTGAGCGAAGGCACCAGAGAACAGCTGCTCAAAATTGATGAAAGCGCCCGCCATTTGCTGACCCTCATTAACGACATTTTGGATATGTCCCGCATTGAGTCGGGCAGAATGGCGCTCAAAAAAGAAGATTTTTCTTTGCGCGAAATCCTCGAGCAAATCACCAACATGATGCAGGCACATTGTCGCGACAAGGGGCTGACATTTGAATGCCGCTTTTCCGAGAACCTCGGCGACCGCTACATCGGCGATGCGATGAAAATTAAGCAGGTGCTTATCAATATCCTCAGTAATGCAATTAAGTTTACCGAGGTGCCCGGCACAGTGAGCTTCACCGCCCAAAGAGTTGCCGCGTTTAAGAACCAGTCCACCCTGCGCTTTACGGTCAAAGACACGGGTGTCGGCATGGATGAAGCGTTTCTTGAGCACATCTTTGAGCCCTTTACCCAGGAGGAGTCCAGCCGTTCCAATAAATTCGGCAGCACGGGCTTAGGTATGGCGATTACCAAAAACATTGTCGATATGCTCAACGGCACCATTACCGTGGAGAGCGAAAAGGGTGTCGGCTCTACTTTTACAGTCACCATCACCATGCGCGACAGCCAAAGCGAGAGCACCGGTGCGCCGGCGGCAGAAAAGTCGGCAGCTCCCGAGAGCGCACAGGGCGCGCAGGTGAGTGTTCTTGCAGGCAAGCGCGTGCTTCTTGCCGAGGATATGATTATCAATGCCGAAATTATGAAACAAATTTTAGGTATGTGGGAGATGGAAGTTAACTATGTCGAACACGGCAAAGCGGCGCTTGATGCATTTCGGGAGAGCGCGGAGGGCTACTTCGATGTGGTATTAATGGATGTGCGCATGCCGGTAATGGACGGCTTAGAGGCGACAAAAGCTATCCGCGCCCTGGAGAGAGAAGATGCCGGGCGCGTGCCGATTATCGCCTTGACGGCAAATGCTTTTGATGAGGATGTCAAGCGCTCCCTGCAGGCGGGGATGAACGCCCACCTTTCCAAGCCGGTTGAATTTGAGCAGTTAAAAGCAACACTGGAGTCTTTCTTAAAGCAATAACCCGACTGCGTTCATGAGCCGGTTTTTCAAGAGAGCGAGAACCGTGAAATCTTTTCACGGTTCTCTCAGACTGTCGAAAAAGTGGCTGAAACCACGCGACTATTTATCATTCCTATAATATCATTTTATTTTTAAATTGTATTAAATCATTCTTTACAGATAAGTAATTTAAAGCATAATATTACGAAATCGCCGTAAATACGGCGATTTTGCGTTTTTGCCAATCTCTGCTTGCGGTACATGGGAATAAAAACAATCAAGGCTGATGTGCCTAATAGCATTTCTTTAAGCACCTTTA
>JAFRLX010000119.1 GCA_017430965.1 Clostridia bacterium
GAGAAGGAAATCAAGAAAATAATGGCGGAATTACAAGCAAATCCGCAATTATTAAAAACAGCATAAGCAAAGGTGTAGCCGCCAAAGGCGACTACACCTAACATACTTAAAAATCAATCCTTAATGACAGTCAGCGAAGCCGTACGCCCAAAAACGCAAGCCCAACTGTCGCCAAACAATCTCACATATTCGTCCAAACAAGATATGCAATTAAAGAGCATGCATTTTTATCAAAAGATAAAAAAACACACCTCATTTGGACTCAATTATTCTATTGAGATTATTTGGCTCTTTTATTTTAGCATTGTATAAGGGACTTTGTCAATAAGCATGAAGTTTGTTTTGAACAACTGCACAGTTTTCATGTGAATTTTTAGTGATTTTTTCAGTACTAAAATTAGTTTTATGCTTTGTCAAGTGATTGAGTTTTTCGCGTAAATATGGTATAATTATTATAGTAAAAAGAAAGGAGACTTAATAAAATGTCTGATTTTTTCAAAAAACTCTCTGAATTAAATGATTATAATGAATGGGCTACAATATTTGATTGGCTGTTCGATGATAAAAAGTTTAAATATTGGACTTCAGGGTATGTCGGTTCATTAACAAAAAAGATAAAAAGACTCCAAGGAATTGGAAATAATAATTATACTTATGATACATACTCAAATATAGAATTTCCAAGTATTAATGAATCTAAAACACTTGAAATCTTAATGGTAAAAGGTAATGGCGAGGGAAAAGACATTATAAGACATGTACGAAATTCTATAGCACATGGAAATGCGTCAATCAGCAAATTAAATGGTACTCCCTATATTGAAATAATTGACAAAAACAAAAATGGTATGCAAACTGCTTATATATTTTTTCCATTAGAATATATTGAAAAAATATATGAATTGTACAAAGATGTTGAGAAATCTAAAAATAATCAAATCAAAAAAGACAGAAAAATCAAAAAAAGCAGAAATATTAAAGCACTTTCATATTCTGCTTGATGGTATCTAAATTAACCCCTTTCAGGCTATCCCATCTATTTCCCCATCCCTAGCCTAGCAACCGCACTCAAACCCGCCAAAAACAGCCCGATTTTCCAATGGGTGGGTGAGTTTTCCCATTAGTGCGATTGATTTTTCAATGGGTGCGCGATGCGAGTTATATTGTTCGTTTCACTCACAGTTATATTACTCTCTTCGTTCGTAGTGATATTTTGCCGTTTCACTGCAAAGTTAGATTACATTCGCCCTAAACTGCACGCAGTGCAATATAACTGTGCGTAAGCACAATATAACTGCGTAGCAATATAACTCGCCGCAGGCGAATATAACTGAAAGAACACCATTTTTGAATGTATCAAAAATGGCGTTCTTTCTTGTCTGCTGTTTATATAAATGATACAAGAATTTTGATTTTCCCTTGGGTATGCGATTGCGATTAAAATATGCGATTTTAAATTTTTCGCAAAAATCAAAAGAAAAAGCAGCCGATTTCTCGACCGCTATCTTGAACACAAGGAACCGTCCCGTGTGCTATTCCGTCCCGTGTGCTATTTGGATAACGCGGTTTTGACATGTCGTTTCTCCTTTCTGTCGTTACTCATTTTGAGTAGTTTTCTTCATTATATACCCAATTTGAGTAGATTGCAAGTAGAAAAAATACTCAAATTGAGCAAATTAAACAGTGCAAAATGCACAAAATGAGTAATTTCCCTAAATCTTTATTGATAAATTACGCAAATTGTGTAATAATTCACATAAGGAGTGAATTAACATGACAAAAATAAAAGAGTTAAGAGAACAAAAAAATATCAGTATGGCGCAAGCTGCTAAAGAATTAGGCTTCCCCTACACCACCTATGTCAATTATGAAAAGGGTGAAAGAGAGCCTAGGTCAGAAGCGCTGATTAAAATTGCACAATACTTTGGCGTTTCAACTGATTATATTTTGGGCAGAGAATCTGCACCGGCGCCGACCATCACCGAAGATTATGTTACCTTCCCGGTTCTCTATGATGTTGCTGCCGGCTTTGATAAGATGGCAATGGCAATAGATGAATGGGAAGGCGAAACAATTGATATCCCCCGCTCTTATATCCATGGTGAGAAAGAAGACTATGCCGTTATCCGCGTAAAAGGCGACTCTATGTACCCGGATTATAAAGACGGTGACCGTGTGTTATTAAAAAAACAACCCACCCTGGATTACTCCGGGCAGGTTGGCGTTTTGGTGTATGAAGACTGTGCCACTTTGAAACGCGTCGATTTTGTAAAAGGTGAAGATTGGCTCTTGATGCGCCCCATCAACCCGAACTTCCCCCCGCAGCGCATTGAAGGCGCCGCCCTCGACCAGTGCCGCATTGTCGGTGTCCCGAAAGTGTTGGTTAGAACCATTAAAGATTAATCGAGGTAAAGTAATGAAAAAGGTAATTACTATTATCACTATTTTACTCTTTGTATTTATACTTGCTATGCCTTCTTTTGCTGAGGATTATGACGACGGCTACGAAGAAGGCTATGATGTTGGAAATGAATATGGCTACGAGGATGGTTTCGAGGAAGGCTATAGTGATGGCTACGACGATGGATATGATGAAGCTGTTTATGACATGTCAGATAAAGATTTCAAAACTGTTATAGAAAACGAGACCGATATCGCTTATTCAAACGGATACACCGAGGGTTATAAAAAAGGAAAAAAAGATGCTACGCCCGTCCATACATATGATGATGGTCTCAAAGAAGGTTATCAAAAAGCAACAAATGAGTATACTGAGAAAATGAATGATGCCATTGAAAGTGCAAAAAAAGATAACATCCACAGTACAATTATAATTGTTTCACTTACTGCAGTTATTTCCTTTTCTCTTGGATCAATTATTATGAAGAGAAAGAAGAAAAATGAAGAATAAACGCATTATCCTGTTAGCAGTCATTCTCTTTATGTGTTTCGCTCTCGGTATTCTCACCTTCGCCCACCCTGGTAATACCGATGAATACGGCGGTCACTACGACCGCAGCACAGGTGAATACCATTATCACCATGGTTACCCGGCCCATCAACATATTAACGGTGAGTGTCCTTACAACTTTGTGGACAACACCGACCATAGCGGCGGCTCTTCCTATTTCAATGAGGAACTCTACCAAAAGTGGGTTGCAGAATATGAACAAGCTCAAGAAGAAAGAAAACGGATTGAGAGTGACGAAGCGCAAGGCGAGGCAGCCGGCAAGTCTGCCGGCGCCATTCTTGGAAAAGAAACCGGAGAAGAAGACGGCTTAAGCAACAACGAATACAAACTTCCGAAACTATATTCTCCTTTGTATGCGGACGACAATTACTATTATCAATACGCCTCATCCGAGTATAAGCGCGCTTTTGAGAAGAGTTTTGAGTCAGCATATAAAGAGGCTTACGAAAGCGGATATCAAAGCGGTCATGCCGTTTGGCAGAAAAAACACGATAAAACCGTCAAAACTATTGTTTGGTCTGTGGTCGGCATCCTTATCGTCTCCTTTGTTATATGGCGAATAATCGCTAACCATAAAGAAAAGAAACGCAAAGCCGAATAAAAACTGACTGTGAAAAATACAAAGTGAAATTGAAAGATGAATAATAAAAAACGCCCCGGGCGGCGGCCACCGTCCGAAGCGTTGAAATGCGGGGTGTGGTACACCCTCAACACATCAAATGAATTGTACCATACCCTGCGCCGAATTGCAAGCGCAGGGTATTTCTGTCTCTTTTCTTATTTCCGTGAAAAGTTCATTTTTCAGAAGCGGGGTTTATATTGAGAAGTTGCCGTGATATGCTTTTTTGCAGGGCAAATCAAGCCGGAATCGGCGTTTCTGCCCCTTTATTTGCCACAATCACGGCAACAGAGGCTCAATGTCAACCCCCGTAGGGAAAATAAACTTTTTACTTAAAACCATCATTTTCACGGTTTTAGGAAAAGAGCCGTATTTCTGCGCCCAAATTGCACATAATTATTACTTTCTAATCCTTAACATTTGAACAAGGTATTCCCCCATTTCTGTTCGTTCTGCACCGGTTAATGTTCTCCTGCCAAATACAACGAATCCATGACTTTTATAAAACTCAATCAGTTTTATATTATCCTCGCATTCAAGATATGTAATCTTACCGCCTATATTTAGCTGCGCTTGCTCGACATTTTCGAGCGCTATTCTCATCAATTCGTCACCTGAAATTAATTTGTTATAATTATTAAGAAAATTTTTTGAAAATTGTGCTAATAATGGAGCTGCTATAACATATGCTTTAGTATCATCATTGTACATTCCAAACTTTGAAATTCTTTTCCGTAATGATTTTGTTATCGAACTTCTGCTTACATGGAGAATTTTATTTGCACAAGCATAATAAGCAATTAAGACAAGCTCTCCCTTATAAGATGTAAAAATCAAATGAGTAGATGTTATGCTCTGTTGAGCAAATGGAATAGCACTTTTTTTGAGAAACCTTTCAACATCAGGGTTAAGAGGACAAGAAAACTGGGAGATAATCTTTTGTGTTTGACTTTCTCCCAGTTCACTAATCATATCCAATAAATTAACCTGTAAAAAACCGCTCATTTCGAAAAATAATCCTTTATTTTTCCTTTTTCAACATTAACAATTTTTTTACTCATAACCACATCTTTGCTATGCTTTTTTTCTGCGTTAGATAACGCATCAACAAAACCTTTTGCCAATTGTTTGTTATTAATGTTGACATTTGTAAGGATACTTCTTGTTGCCATGTTATCAACCTCCTTACTATAATAAAATAGGATAACACAACTCGTAACAAGATGCCCAAACATATTATAACATTTTTTTTAATAAATAATATAGGCATTTTGCACAAAAAAATAATATTTTTTTGTTTTTAATACAAGTTCTTTATGGATATTATTATTTCATCACAATTAAATCATATGTTGGATTGACTTCAATGTTGAATAATAAAACACCAATTTCACTTTTTCCACCAAAATAATACCGCATTCCACATTTTAAAATAACAAGAAAGGGTGATACAATGAAAAAAACAAAACTAAGAGGCAAAGCTATGGTGCGCCAGCCGGATGGGAGCTTAAAGCGCATGGATGTCTATGCCGGCAGCATAAAAGAATTGTCGCAGAAAATTGCAAAAAAGGAAGCCGAGGCAGAGGCGGCATGGCAAAGAAGCTTGCACCCGACATTTGAGGCGGTCGCAGATAAATGGTGGGCAGAACATGAAAACGAAATCTCTGTGTATACTGCTGACTGTTACCGCAAACCATTAAAGGATGTGCAAGAATATTTCGGCAAGTGTTTGTTGGATGATATCCAGCCACTTGACATTAAGCGATTTCTAAACAACCTGGCAAAGCAAAAGTATGCAAAGCAAACAATAAAATTGCGCCGTACTGTGCTTAATATGATTTATGACTATGCTATTTTTAACAAAATTACTCAAACCAACCCTGTCAGCACCGTGAAGGTGCCAAAAAAAGCGAAAACAACACGCAGAGAACCACCGACCGATGAAGAAATAAAAACCGCCCTCGGCTCTCTGAGCGCCCCGTTCGGGCTGTACCCGGTGCTGCTGTACTATACAGGCGTGCGCAAAGAAGAAGCCCTCGCTCTGACCTACAAAGATATCGATTTTGAAAACGATTTAATCTCAATCAATAAAAAAATAATCTTCGATAATAACCGCCCGGTGCTGCTGTCAGGTTCCAAGTCTGAAGCCGGCACCCGTACCGTGCCGCTGCTGCGCCCTCTCAAAGAGATTTTGCAGTGGCAAAAGAAAAGCGGCTTGCTGTTTCCAAATGAAAAAGGCGGATTTATGACAAAGTCACAATTCGATGATGCTTATAACGACTACCGCGCTGCCACCGGTATAAAGTCTACCGGTCACCAGTTCCGCCACGCCTTCGCTACCCTCTGCTTCGACGCCGGGCTCGATGAAAAAGATATGGCAGATATCGTCGGACACGCCGATGCCGAAACCACAAAAAGAATTTATGTGCATATCAAAGAACAGCGCAGAAAATCCTTCACCGACAAACTCAATAGCGTCGTATAACCAAAAAAGGGTGCAAAAACGCACCCTTTTTTCACACAAAAAATCACCCAAAAATCACCCAAATAGGCAAAAATCACCCACTTTTCACCCACTTTTTAGTTAACAAAAGTCAATAAAAGTCAATAAAAAACAACCGCACTGCACAGGCTTCAAGCCTTGTAACAGTGCGGTTTTTGGCGGAGAGCAAGGGATTCGCGCTTTTTCAAATCGCGTGGCTTGCCACCCAACGCTTCGCGTTCGGTACCGGCTTCACCACCTTTCGCTACAAAACAGTTCACAGGACTGTTTTGCTTACGCTCAAGCCTAAAGGGTTCGAACACCCTTTTCTCCGCCAAAGCAAAAGACCGCCCAAAAGGCGGTCTTGCTTTTGCGGAGAGCACGGGATTCGAACCCTCGAGTAGGCGTTTACCCACTACACGATTTCCAGTCGTGCTCCTTCGGCCAGTTCGGACAACTCTCCAAATCATTTCAATCCCTATTCGATTGACTATGCTATTATACACAAAGTTTCTCAAAATTGCAATAGTTATTTTCTGTTTTCGAAAAACTTTTGTCGGCGCCGAACACAATTCGCAATGGCATTCTGCGGCAGAATATGCTATACTGTTTCTATTATGGTGAAAGGTGGCTGCCAATGCAACAAAACCTGCAAGCGATTGCCGCGCCGCTCGTAGCGTGGTACCAAGAGAATAAGCGCCTGCTCCCCTGGCGCAGGGATAAAGACCCCTACCATGTGTGGGTGAGTGAAATCATGCTCCAGCAAACGCGCATTGAAGCTGTCACCGAACACTACTTTGCCTTTATGGCAGCGCTGCCGACCGTGCAGCACTTAGCTGAGGTGCCGGAGGAGCGCCTGCTCAAGCTCTGGGAAGGCTTGGGCTACTACAGCCGCGCGCGCAACCTCAAAAAAGCGGCGCAGGTGATAGTGGAAACCTATGGCGGCAGTTTCCCGCGCAGCTATGCAGAGCTGATCAAGCTCCCGGGCATCGGGCAATACACTGCCGGTGCGATTGCCTCCATTTGCTTTAACGAAAAAGTCCCGGCGGTAGACGGCAATGTCCTGCGCGTGCTTGCGCGCCTGCAAGCCGACAGCAGCAATGTGCTGCTGCCCGAAACCAAAAAGCGCGCCGAGGGCTTACTGCGCGCCATCATGCCCGAAGAAGCCGGCGATTTTAACGAAGGCTTAATGGAGCTGGGCGAAACCGTTTGCCTGCCAAACGGACTGCCGCTGTGCGAGAGCTGCCCGCTCTCGGCGCAGTGCCGGGCACATGCCGAAAACCGCACTGCCGAGCTGCCGGTCAGAATCAAAAAAACGCAACGCAAGAAAGAGCAAAAAACAGTCTTCCTGTTCTATTCACCGCAGGGAGAGCTTGCCCTGCGCAAACGCCCCGCAAAGGGGTTATTGGCGGGGCTGTATGAGCTGCCCCATGTCGACACTTTTTTAGAGGAACCCGGCGTGCGCGCACAGGCGCAGCAGTGGGGCTTAGAGCCGACCGAAATTGCTTTTTTAAAAGACTGCAAGCACCTCTTCACCCACATTGAGTGGCAAATGCGCTGCTTTACGGTAGCGGTGAAAGAAAAAAACGACCAATTTGACTGGTGCACTGCAGAATCGCTCGAGAGCGACTATGCACTCCCCACCGCATTTGCAAAATGTATGGATTAGGTATTGTAAAATCAAGCCAAAGTTGCTATACTAATATAGTTATAATTTTAAACACAATAAGGTGAGACTATGAAACGAACGGAAATTTACAAAATACACGAAGCACCTGCCGATTATGCCGGCAAAGAAATCACGGTTTGCGGTTGGGCAAGGTCCATTCGCGCCGGCAAAAGCATCAGCTTTATCGGCTTGAATGACGGCTCGCACTTCACCCCCCTGCAGGCAGTGGTGGAAGAAGAGGCTGTTGCCAATTACAAAGAGCTTACCTCTCAAAACATCGGTGCGGCATTCGAGGTAAAGGGCGTTCTCACCCTCACACCCGATGCACCGCAGCCCTATGAAGTTAAGGCAACAGAGGTCAAGGTTATCGGCACCTCCACGCCGGATTACCCGCTGCAAAAGAAGCGCCACACCAGAGAGTACCTGCGCACGGTCGCCCACCTGCGCCCGCGCACCAACCTCTACGGCGCTGCTTTTAGAATCCGCAATGCGGCTGCCTTCGGTCTGCACAAGTTTTTCCAGGACAATCACTTTATTTATGCGCACACTCCACTCATTTCCACCTCCGATGCCGAGGGTGCCGGCGAAATGTTCAAAGTCACTACTCTTGACTTAGCGAACCCCGCCAAAACAGAAAACGGTGCGATTGACTATGAGCAGGACTTTTTCGGCAAACCCACCGGCTTAACTGTTTCCGGTCAGCTTCACGGCGAATGCATGGCGCTTGCCTTCGGCAAGATTTACACTTTCGGCCCCACCTTTAGAGCCGAGCGCTCCTACACCGGTCGCCACGCGGCGGAGTTTTGGATGATTGAGCCCGAAATGGCATTTGCCGATTTAGAGGAAAACATGGAAACGGCCCAAGCAATGCTCAAATTTGTTTTAAAGTATATTTTAGACACCTGCCCTGCCGACATTGAGTTTTTAAACAAGTTTGTGGATAAAGGCTTAAAAGAACGCCTGGAAGGTGTTGTCAATTCCGAGTTTGGCAGAATCACCTACACCGAAGCGATTGAGTTGCTCAAAAAGAATAACGACAACTTTGAATACAAAGTGGAATGGGGCTCTGATTTGCAGACAGAGCACGAAAGATACCTGACAGAAACCGTCTTTCAGCGCCCGGTCTTTGTGACCGATTACCCGAAAGACATTAAGGCTTTCTATATGCGCCAAAATGATGACGGCAAGACCGTGGCGGCAGTTGACTGCTTAGTCCCCGGTATCGGCGAAATTATCGGCGGTTCACAGCGTGAAGAGAGGCTTGAGGTACTCGAAGCGCGCATTCAGGAGCTCGGGCTCAATGAAGAAGAATACTGGTGGTACACCGAGCTGCGCAAGTTCGGCGGTGTGGTGCACTCCGGCTACGGTTTGGGCTTTGAGAGGCTTGTAATGTATGCCACGGGCATTGATAACATCCGCGATGTTATCCCCTTCCCGCGCACAACAGGCAATGCAGAATTTTAGACTATAGAATACACAAAAGGATGGGCAGCAGAGCCCATCCTTTTTCTATTGCCTGTAGCCTGTAACCTGTTGCCTTATTTCAAATTGGTCAACCAATTTGAAATATCTTTATATGTCCTCTCCCCTTCATCATAGAGGAAAATGTGCCCGGAGCCTTCATAGGTAATGTAGGTTGCCTGCGGGCAAATCTCTTTCATTCGCTCAATTTGGTAGTAGGGCATTGTTTTGTCTGCCGTCCCCCAAATCACCAGCATGGGGAGGGAGGTTTTTGCCACGGCTTTATAAGCTTGCACTGTATGTTCAGTATCCAGAATGGTGTGAATCAAGCTCGAAAAGGTTGCTTCCACAAAACCCTTATACTGCAAAGAATAGGCGAATTGGCGCTGGTAATCATCAATTTCCTCTTTGGAATAAATGATTTCTCTTGCACAGCCGTTAAAGAGGCTCTTGGCGCCGATTTTTGAAAAAATCCACTTGCCGAAACCGGGGATTTTGCACATCTTCATATAAAACGGCGGTTTGAAGGAATCCATACCCGCCGGGGCAAGCAAAATCAGCTTTTCCACTTTTTCGGGGTTTCTTTTAACAAACTCCGTGGTAATGCTGCCGCCCATTGAGGTGCCGACCAAAATGAAGCTTTCCGAAGGGATTAAAGCTTCACACAGCTGCTCAAGCTGGGTGCAAAACAGCGCTGTGTTATAAACCGCCTTCACCCTGTCCGAAAGCCCTCTGCCGAACAAATCGTAGCGCAGCACCTTGTAGCCGGCTGCCACAAAGCGCTCAAAGAGCTTGTCATAAATATAGTAAGGAGTAGAGTAGCCGTGCACCAAAACAACGGTCTCCCCCTCCCCTTTGAGTTCATAGTGGGTGGTGCCTGCCGCCAAGGTGATAAACGAACCTTGCGCTTTTTGGTGCTCCTGCTCTGTCAGTTCCAGGCTTTCCGCCTTGGAAAGTAATTGTTTTACCTCTGCCTTTTCCATATGCTCCCCCTTTCTTAAAGCCGCACAATTCTATTTCCACTATACCCGAGTTTTGGCATTTCGTCAAGCATTCACGCGCAACTTTCTTTTCTCTGCAATAAAATAAATGATTGAAAAAAAACATAATTACTTTTATAATAGATGTATAAATAACAGCAGGAGGCAACTATATGGTTTTTCAAATCACGGTAGGTAATCTCATTAACGTGATTGCAATTGCTGTCGGTATCGGCATTTGCGCTCTCAACATTTTCCAAATCAGCGCCAGCACTTGGATGCGCAAGGATGCAAGAAAGTATTTTTTGTTCTTCTTCAGCTCTTTGCTTATCTACATTGCCGCGCACCTTGCACGGCAAACAATGGAGGGGCTACCCGGTGCCGGTATCGGAACCGCGCTATACATTGTGACCTTTATTGAGTTTATGGTCACGGGTCTGATGGCTTTCATGATCAGCCTTCTGATTGCGACTGTCAGCAACCCGAAAAAACCGAAAAGCTTCAACTATGTATTTCTTGCTCTGCTGCTGATTCACTGTGTGCTCTTAATTGCTTCACAGTTCGGCAAGTTCTTCTATTTCTTCGATGAAAACAATCTTTACCACCGTTCGCAGCTGTATGTTATCTCCAACATCCCGCAGCTGTTGATGATGTGCATCGATATCTACCTGCTCATTCGCTACCGCAAAAACATCCGCAAGCGCATAGCCTGCGCTCTATGGTTATATATGCTGTTGCCGATTTTCGCCATTCTGCTGCAAACCTTTGTTGCCGATGTGCAATTCATTATCATTGCCACCATTCTCGGCGCTGCCTTTATGTTTGCCACCATTATGCAAGACCAAATTGAGCAGTACAAACAGCAGCGCGCGGAGAGCAACCGCATTGAAACCGAGCTGAACATGGCTTCCGGCATTCAGGCGGATATGCTGCCCAACATCTTCCCCGCCTTCCCCGAAAGGGATGAGTTTGATGTATATGCCAGCATGAATCCCGCCAAAGAGGTCGGCGGCGACTTCTACGATTTCTTCTTAATCGATAAAGACCACCTCGGCATTGTAATGGCGGATGTTTCGGGCAAAGGTGTGCCCGCTGCGCTGTTTATGATGGTGTCCAAAATCTTGGTGCAAAACTACACCATCATCGGCAGCAGCCCTGCCAAAGCACTCGAAGCGGTCAACAACCAAATCTGTTTGAATAACCGCGAAGAAATGTTTGTCACGGTGTGGCTGGGCGTTTTGGATTTAACAACCGGCAAGCTGACCTCCTCCAACGCAGGTCACGATTTCCCTGCCCTGTTTACTCCCGGCGGCGACTTTGAACTGGTGCGCGAAAAACACGGCTTAGTTATCGGCGCTATGGAAGGCATTAAATACAGAGAACACGAAATGCAAATGCAGCCGGGTTCCAAGCTCTTCCTCTACACAGATGGTGTTCCCGAAGCGACCGATGCAAACCAAAAGCTGTTCGGTACCGACAGAATGATTGATGCGCTCAACAGCGCAAAAGACCAACCGCCCAAGAAGATATTGGAGGCTGTCGACACAGCGGTAGAGGGCTTTGTGAAGGATGCACCGCAGTTTGATGATATCACTATGCTCTGCCTTGAATACAAAGGAAAAGAGCAATAAAAAAATCGGGCTGTCTTCGCACGGAGAGTGGCGAAAAGAAGGTTTTGCCTCACAATTCTATCTTTTCGCACAACAAGCGCGTTAAACGCAGTCCATAGGCGTCAGCCTGATGGGCTGCTTTTGCCTTCTTTTTGCACAAAAATATAGAATTTGAGGTTCATTGCAGTTCATTTTGATTGATTTGGCTCAAATTGGCAATGACAAAAATGAGGGAATACTTGTCGTATTGTCTTATTTTTTCATTGTCAAGATGGGTGAAAGCGGTCAAAATGAACCAAAACTTCCTTATCGTCACTCTC
>JAFRLX010000021.1 GCA_017430965.1 Clostridia bacterium
CTAATTTCAGAGTACATTGAATACTACAATACTGAACGACCATCTGTAAAATGCGGCAGAAAAAGCCCCATTCAATTTAGAATTGAACAGGGCTTTTAAACGGTGGTTTATTTAATTGTCTACTTTTACTTGACATTTGCAGCTATGCGGGTGGATATTTATTCGTTTTATGTGCTTATTTTGCACAAAATCCGGTGTTGAAATGGTAGTATAGATATGCTAAAATAAATGCATATAGAGTTTTTTTGGAGGAAAGCATGAAATTTATTGATGTCAACAACCAATTAGGCTTAAAAGATTGCTTTTGTTTAATCAAAACGTTGGACAAAAAAAGCACCCGCAACGGTAAGCCCTATCTCGATTTAATGCTCGCGGACTCTACCGGAGAAATTTCCGCAAAGCTGTGGGATTATGATGAAATCAAGCACGGAGACTTAACACCCTCTATGCCGGTGAAGGTGCGCGGCAGTTTGGAAGAGTTTAAAGGCAGTCCGCAATTTCGGGTGAGCAACATTCGCCCGATTTCGGAGAATGATGATTTTGATGTTTCCGAGCTTGTAGCCTCCTCTCCGGAGGACAGCCGCTGGATGCTCGATGAAATTTACCGCACGCTTGAAACCTTTGAGGACAGCGAGCTTCAAACCATTGTTAAATACTTGCTCCAAAAAAGGGGAGAGAGCCTGCTCAATGCGCCTGCAGCAGTCAATATGCACCACGCCGAGCGCGGCGGCTTACTGTTTCACACACTTTCCATGCTGCGCGTGGCAGAGCGCATTTGTGAAGTGTACCCGTTTTTAGACAGAGAGCTGTTGCTTGCCGGTGTGATTGTTCACGACCTCGGCAAGATAGATGAAATGGAAATCAATGATTTGGGCTTGGCATCCAAATACACTATGCAGGGTGAGCTTGTCGGTCATTTAGTCAAGGGCGCCGAAGAAATCAGCAAGGCGGCGCAGGAGCTCGGTATCAGCAGCGAAACCGAAATATTGCTTGAGCACATGGTCATTTCGCACCACGGTGTGCCGGAATTCGGCGCGGCAAAATTGCCCTCTTTTGCGGAGGCGGAAGTGCTTTCCACCATCGACAAGCTGGATGCGACTTTGTTTGAATTTAACAGTGCAATCGATGCTGTGGCGGTGGGCGAATTTTCCTCGCGGCAGTGGGCACTGGACAACCGCAAAATTTATAATCACGGCAGAATGTTCGGCACTTCTACCAGAGCGGTACTAAAAGAAAAATAATATAACTTTAATCAATATAAGCAACTGAGGAGGAATACAGATGAGTATGCAGCACGAAGTCACCACGGCGCAAAAATTGCTCAATGAAAAAGGGCACATTTCTGAACCGGGTTGGGCAAAGAGTTTGATTTGGGATTACAGCAGAGACCAAATTACGGCACCGAAATGGAGAATTAAAGAATGGGATTATTACCTGGTAGTCGGTAAAAACCATGCTTGTGCTTTCACCATTTCCGATTTGGGCTATATCGGCATGATTAGCGTTACACTGTTGGATTTTGACAGGGATGAAAACCACACCAGCCCTGTGATTACCGCTTTACCGATGGGAAAATACGCTTTGCCGAAGGATTCCTCCGGCGGGAACATTACCTTTAAAAACAAAAACCTGAAGTTAAAGTTTATCCAAGAGCCGCAGTACAGAAGAATTGTTTGCCAATATGATGATTTGGACGGTGCACCGTTTAAGTGCGACATTCGCATGGCACAGCCGGAAATGGATACCATGTGCATCGCTACGCCCTGGGCGGAGAAACCCGACCACTTCTATTACAACCAAAAAATCAACTGCATGAGAGCCAAGGGGATGGCGACTTATGGCGACAGAGAATATTACTTTGACCCCGAAACCGATTACGGTACTCTGGATTGGGGCAGGGGCGTTTGGACCTATGACAACACATGGTATTGGTCTTCCGGTAACCAGACGATTAACGGCAAGCCCTTCGGCTTCAATCTCGGCTACGGGTTTACCGACCGTTCCTCCGCCACCGAAAATATGCTCTTCTATGACGGCAAGGCGCACAAACTTGATGAAGTAAGCTTTGAAATTCCGGTGGGTGCCGATGGCAAGAAAGATTACATGAGCCCCTGGAAATTCACTTCTAACGATGGCAGATTTGAGTGCGATTTCACGCCGGTGATGGACCGCTCCGACCTGACAAAAATCGGGCCGATTCTGACTGACCAGCATCAGGTATTCGGCAGACTCAACGGCACCGCTACCTTGGATGACGGCACCGTGCTCGAAATCAAGGATATGCTGATGTTTGCCGAGGACGTGCACAATAAATATTGATGTAATACTTCTAAGAAAAAAAGTTTAAAGAACAAGGTGCTTTCTCTCAGCAGTGAGAAAGCACCTTGTGATTTTCTTATCCGTTAATAGGCGCGTTTCTGTGGTATAACTAGTTTTAATAATATAAAACTATTCAAGCCCCTCGGATTAGTTGATGAGTGAGTCTTTTTATAAAAGTCTTTTAAAAATAAAGAAATTATGCAGAGGATTGATTTTGCAGATTTCTATAAAAAATGCAATTTTTTACAAAAAAAACGCATTTTTTTACAATTTGTCACACGAACTGAAACAGTGTGCTATATTAATGAAGAACTCACCAACAACACGAGGAAAGGAGGAGCTTGGAAGAAATATCGTTTTAAAATTCAGGTGAGATTCACTTTGAAAAATCATCTAAAGAAAACAAGGAATATTGAAATGTTTATTGTATTGATAAAAGCACTAAGCTTATGATACAATAATGTAGTAATAAGTATCAATTAATTTAAGGAGAGTTATTATGGCTACAGAAGCTATTGCAAAAGCAGCTAAGGAAGTTGCTGCCAAAACAGCAGAAGTTGAAAAACAAAAGAAAGCAGTTGAAGTTTCAAGAAACGCCTTGAAAAGCAATTCAACAGAGATGAATGCATTTAGATTAAAACAATCGGCTGATAAACTGTCAAGTCTTCAGAAAGATGCTACTATGGCACGCAATAAGTATGACAGATTAACTTAAAGACAATTAGAAAGGAGAAGCATATGGGCGCTGAAAAAATTGCCAGACTTGAAAAAAATCATATGGAATTGCTTAATAAGGTCGAAAAACAAAAAAAAGCTGTTTTAAAAGCCAAACTTGAAGCTTCCAACCCGACGGATATTAAAGCACAACGTAAATTGGAAAGGGAGGAAAGAAAGCTTCAAAGAATGTCAAAAGACCGTTTCGAAGCATATGATAAGTATTTCAAACAGAGCATGTTAGAAAAAAAGTAAGAATAAAGCTGTCTTGAAATACTCGGGACAGCATTTTTAAGAATAATCGGAATATGTTTTTCTCATCAGGAAGAAACAGAAGGCAAGGAAAAGAAAGAAAATCGGCTTTTTACGCAAAACTTTGAAGCGTTGAAGAATAATCAGGTCAAAGATTGTCAAGCAGGCATATGCCATGCGGCATAGTGCACTCGGAGGAAAACACTTTGTCTCAGCTTTGAATCATCGCTTTAAAGAATGCTGTGAAGCGTTTTTTAGTACTTGAAGAATCAACCGGAAAGGAAACGGTTATGGGCAATGAAATACTAAGGAAAAATTTGGAAGCATTAAAAGATTCCTTTATTAAACCAACAATTAAAACGGTTTACGACGATATTGCCGTGAAGGCTGCAAATGAACCATTGCAGACATTGGCAAATCAAATAACAATTTTGGAATCTCAAAATGCTGTGGAAGCATTGGGGAAGATTGAAGATAAGGTGCGCGATACATTAAAGGCATCTCTAAAGCAACTCGATGTGAATGATAATGATTGTATTCTTATCGAAAACAAGGTTATGAATCGTGTCAACACTCCGGTTTTGCAGCTTTGTAATAAAAAAGACTTTGATTTTGAAATTGGCATGGGAATCCCTTCAACGGAAAAAGAGACAACCGCGCAGACATTAAAAAAATCAAAAGGTAAATATATTTTTGCTGCCGGTGCTGCGCTCGAGGTTATTGCATGGCTTTTTATTCCTTCGCTCAGCATTTGGTCTCCGATTGTACATGGAATAGGGCTCATATTGACAGTTGCAGGAGCCGTATATACAATTAATGAGATCAGGAATGCGAAGAGGAAAAATGTTTCAAAGGAAGAACTCGCTCCTGCCATGGACCAAAAGAAACAGATTAACGAACTTGTGGTTCATCAGTATGAGCTGAATTGCAATATTATAAACAACTGGTTGGATGAAATTGTGAATGCTGCAATTGACGAGTATGAAAAAGAAATAAAAATGTAATAAAAAGTGGAGTTTTTTATGAATTATATATTTTTGGATTATGACGCTGAAGATGTGTTGAATCCGCAGAGCTTTGAGAATAACGACGAAGTGACGGTTTTCAATATAAGAGATATTGCCGCATCAGAAGAGATAATATCTGCTGATTCAAAGGGAATTATCATAACAAATAATTCGGGTGGTTGGCAGAGATATCACTCGGATTTTGTTCTTGCCAATCCTGCAATAACGCATTGGGTTGTTGTTGTGGCAAGCGATTTTCCCGAAAGAGTTAGGGAGTTAGCGAGAAAAGAGATTGAAACGAATTTTGAACGCAATCAAAAGTATTCGGAATTAGTCTTTATTTCAGCAGAGGATACATTAAGTCAAACAATTCATCAAATCCTAAACAGTAGCACGAAAAAAACAAAAAACTGTCTGATTTTATCAAAAAATGTTGAACTTTCAACAGAAATCAGCCAGGTGCTTTCGTTTTATTTCAAGGATTGGAGCGTAGAGCCGTGCCTTAAACCCGATTCGCCGAATTATGAGATGATTGATTTATTGATAGTAGCAGGTAATACGCTTGAAGAAATGAATTTTCCCGCACCAAATCTTCCGATTGCAAATAAGTTATTTTATATCAATTATCCGCTATTTATCAGTTACTTTAATCAGGCAAAAATGATAAATCAAATGGGTGAAATGCTCAATGAAAACGGATGGGATTTTTCTGATTTTGTCGATAAGACCTTTATTTCGGATTTATCTAATGAGGGGTTTTTAGTTAAGATTTTAAAAGAAGAAATAACGGCAGCGTCACTTAGTTCAGCAGATTTTGCAATGTGGAATTCCGCAGGGCTTCCGGTGAAAAGAACTCAATATACCACAGAAATTATTGAAGAATTCCTTAAACAAAATTGTGTTTTCATATGCATTGCAGATAGATTAGGTGCATTGGATTAATAAATAAGTCAGAGGAGAAGTGAAGAAAAGATGAGGCTCAATAAAGATAATCAAACAAACATAGCAAATTCCGATACCGTACAGACCCCTTCAACCGTCGAAGTGCAAGAGAAAACTGCGGTTGTTGAACAGATAGAGGCAACAGATGATTTCGCTCAACACAGTGAGGAATATTTTTTCGGGAACTCGGCTGTGGATGAACTTCAAAAGAATGTTTATTCAAAATCGATCAAAGCGGTTGAAGATATTGTTAAGATTGAAGCATTAGCAACGGAGAATAATATATCCTTGAATACCAAGTCGGCAGGAATAGAAAGCATTAAAAGCAAAATGAAAGAGCTCCAAGGGTTTACTTTTAATGTGGGATTTGCCGGCGAGCAGTCTTGCGGAAAAAGTACGATTATCAATTCGCTTATCGGCTTCCCGCTCATGCCTACTTGTAAAACGGCAACCACTGCAACCGTCGTAAGAATGGCTTATTCAAAGCACTGGACTGTAATTGCTATTGATGATGATGAAAGCAAAGTTGTTTTTGAATACCGTTGCGAAATGCCCACTGATATTGGTGGACAAAAAAAGTTTCTTGCCGATTTCAATCTGCTCAAACAGTACTGTATTAATGCGAGCAAAATTTTGATTCTAGAGAATCTTAATTATTTTACGGATAAGGATGTTTTCGGGCAAGTTATCAATCCTTCGGATTTGGATTTGAATCCGTCAAATCCGTATCATGTGATGTTTCTGATGCTTGTTTTGTTCAGTGTCTATGTTGGTCAGGATGATAGTCATCCCACAAAAGAAAAGGCGGAATTGATGAAAAGCAGGCAAAAGCTTCTCGGCAATTTTGGTATTAGAAGTAATGTGGTGAATTTCTCGGTTACGGTTAAGGGTGATTTCGAAATTCTCAAATCAGGTATGGTCATTACAGACCTTCCCGGTCTTGGATCTCTTGCAGAGGGCGCGGTGAAGAATGGAAAAAATGTCAAAAGCCATGATGATATCACAAAGGAAGCGATTCAAAGCACCGATGCAATGGTTTTTGCAATCACACCTATGCTTCAAAGCACAGGCTTTCTTGCCGTTCAGGAGCTTGTTTCGACCGCAAAGGTAAAGGAAACAACAAGGCAAAGTGACTTTATTATCCCCTTGGTGAATCAGTCGGACAGAATTAATGGCGAACTGGACAGGGATAAGGTCTATTCTCTTTTTGTAGATGGACTTGAAAGGGTTGGAGCAACAAAAACCAAGGATAGCATTTTTGGTTATTCTGCTATCTATGGAGAACATCGTTTCAAGAATATACCTTTTGATAGATATCTTTTCTTAAGTAATAATAAAGACAATTATCAAGCTTTACTAAGTGCTTTGTCAATGACAATGCCTGAGGATGCAGCAAAAGCAACTGCTTTTTCCAGTATGAAAAAACAGCTCGAACAAAAGTTTGAAAGCTCCGGCATTATTGAACTCGAAAACTATTTCAAATCCGATTATATTGAAAAGGGTAAAATCAGCAAGTCGGAAGAACTGGTTTCCCAGATGGAAAACTCCATAAGAGCTCTTGGCGTCGAAGTTCAAAAGCAGATTGATAATATTAAAAACTCGATTGAATATGAAGGTGCGCTTAATGATGAAATTATAGAAAAATTTGAAACAGCGCTTTTAACTCCGATTACGCAGCGAATTGCTAAAGAAACGGATAATGCTAAAAAGTTAAAGAAAAAGTTAAAGAAACAAACAGAAGAAAAATTTAAAAAGGTTCAGCAGCAGTATGCTGATTCGTTTGATTCCGCGCTTTCGAAGTATAAGACAAGTTTGCTTGAAATCTGTACTCAGTTTGAGATACCGTTTTTCAGTTATAGAGCAAAATTAAGTCCCGAGGGAAGCCATAACTGGAATCTGTATGTTGAACTGGAAGAGAAGATAAAAAAATTCCCCTTTTCTATTATTAAAATCAACAAAAAGTATGTAAAAATTATCGAGGATATCAGTACTGCTGTTAAGGAACGCTATGACAGCGCTCTGGATGACCTCGGCAATCTTGAAAAGGGCGTTCACGATTCGCTTGATGATTTCCTCGAGAAATCAAAGGAAGATTTAAGCTCGGATGTTTATGCCGCGGTCGCCCAAACAACAAAAACCTTCGAGAGCTATGTTTCCGAACAGTTGAAAATTCTTGCTCAAACAGTAGTGGACCAGCAGGGAAGCGAATCTGCCATTAAAGATAATATCTATAAGTGGATTGTAGAGGAAAATGATAAGGTTATTTCCAAATATCAATCCATGATAAATGATAAGCTTGAGGGCGTTAAAGAAAACGGTTTCTTTTTATGGAAAAATAATGAGTATTTGAATGTTGAACAACTCAAATCATTCATCAACGGACTTGACATTACTACCGAAGAAGCCGCCTCTCTGAAAAAAGCCGTTGAAGGTGAAATAACTGCTCCCATTAGAAATATTTTTGACAAATGGATTAATGAGTCAACAAAGGTTGTTCAAAATATGTTCTTTGAACTCTCCGATAAAGTTAAACTCGACATTAATGACCTTAAGGAGGTTATTGTGTCGTCAGGCGCGGAAAAGGAAAAGAAGCAGAAGGCGCTTATTCAAATTAGGGAGAATGTTCAGACGCTTGAAACCAACTATAATAATGAACTTGCCGAAGAGAAAAAAATCTTATCGAAAAATCTTTAATTATTTATTGAAAGGCTATATTTATGAATAAGCTAGGAAGTGTTTATAAAAAACTGGGCAGTAGTATTAACAGTTTTAGAAGTAAATCAGTGATAACCGACGGAGATGTAAATAGTATTAACGCTGTATTAGATAATGTAAACTATCCGGACTTTGAGGACGATTCAGCGGCTGTAATTAATAAGATTGTCAAAGATTTGAATTGGAATATTTCATTTCCGGCAAGGGATAATTATCGCCTGACAGAGGGTATCTGCATTAAGGCATTGGGAAAGCCTAACGGGAAGGATAAAGACAGGACTTCTAAAGAGCTTGAACGAATGAGCGAGAAAGCTGCCGCTGTTCTTCTCGGGTATGATGAGACGGCGGAACTGTCACTTTGCAGTTATGGCGGTGAGCAGTTTCTTCGCTTAGCAACGAAGCAGGCAGAGTCGGCTCCGGTTCTTCAATCATTGCTAAGCAGTGTTTATTCGCAGGTGGAAACGCAAGCTTTTAACGATGCGGATAAGAATTTTAAAAATACATATTATGCTACTGCTGTTTCATTATTTGTCGATGAGAAAATCTATGGCGATAAAAAGGATAAGGAAAAGGAAAACACAAACTGGGTTGATATGATTCATGCGGGCATTTGCTCAGCAGGAGATTATCGCATAAATATTCAGTTTGCACCGCTTCCGGGAGGAAGAGATAATACCCTGATTTTAGAAAAGAAAGCAGCTCTTATGGAAGCGGCAGATACGCTTAATAAACATTATGATATTCAATGGGGACTGAATTCAAATGTTTCTTTGGGGTTTAACCGCGGTGTAACGAATTTACAGGCGGGACTTAACGACAATGTTGTGGCTGCGGGCTCAAGAATGCTTAAAGGTAAAGAGAGCGGTTCAAGAAACTATAGTGCCGCATTTAGCGAAAGTCGGAAGGAAAAAAGCAAGAAAGCTGAGCTTTGTTTAAAGAGAATCGATAAGGAACTGCAGCGAATTGAACTGGAAATGCAGACTGCCCCTTGGCAGCTGATAGTTTCGGTGGAAGCTGATGATGAAAACATTATTCAGTCTGCTTGCTCCATTTTAAACGGCTGCTTTGCAAAAGAGGGATATGCTCTCGAGTGGGATAAAAATAAGGTCACCGCTGCTGTTATGCCACCTGTAGAAGTGGCAAAAATTATCAAGTTTCCCACAAAGGAATTTCCCGGGTTTATGTTTGTTGAAAATGAGGAATTTCTTCTCAAATCACCCGGAACAAGCGAAAATGGAATGAACATCGGAAAGTTGTTGTTTAACGGCAATAAGGTATCTGATTTCTACCTTCCCGAAAAGGCACTCAATCGTCATGCATTTATCTGCGGGATGACCGGTTCGGGAAAAACAAATTCTCTTTTCAATATTCTTGAGAACGCAGGTGTTCCGTTTCTTGTTATTGAGCCGGTGAAAGGTGAATACCGCTGTTTGCGTTCAAAATTTGAGAATACGGAAGTTTGGACAATGAAGGCCGATGGTATAACAGATGAAAGTATTCATCTGCTTCAGATAAATCCTTTTTGGTTTCCCGAAAATACCAATATTGCTTTCCATGTCGACAGTATAAAAACCATTATTTCCTCTGCGTTTGAACTTGATTGCGCTATGCCTAATATTCTCGAGCAGTGCATGTTCAACGTTTATATCAAGGCGGGGTGGAACATTGTCACAAA
This sequence comes from Clostridia bacterium, assembly GCA_017430965.1. GTDB lineage: Bacteria > Bacillota > Clostridia > Oscillospirales > Acutalibacteraceae > RUG714. The sequence goes on from JAFRLX010000021.1 coordinate 9,625, forward strand.
TGAGAATATCTATGAGGGAAGAATACCCGATGAGTTCCTCTTTCCGACTTTCTCGGATTTACTCGATGAAATAGAGTATTATCTTGAACATTCAAAATTTGAAGGTGAGACGCTCGGTAACTACAGAGGAGCGCTTTCAACAAGGCTTAAATCCTTCGTTGGTAGCTATAAAGGTCTTTTGCTGAATACTCGAAAACATCCCGATTATGAGAGACTTATGAATAATCATACTATCATTGAATTGGAAGGTCTTGCCGATGATGCTGATAAATGCCTTGTTATGGGCACTGTGCTGATTCAGTATTTTGAGTATCTTAAGCTTCATTTTAACTCAGATAAAAAAGGTTTGCAGCACATTATGGTTATTGAAGAGGCACATCGATTATTTAAAAATGTTTCTCCCAATAAATCAAACTCTTCCGGAACGATTGATCCTGCTGCACAGCTTGTAGATTATCTCAATAATCTTATGGCTGAAATCCGAGCTTTTGGAGAAGGGATGCTTATTGTTGACCAAAGCCCGACGAAGATTTCGGAGGATGTTATAAAAAATTCCGGAACGAAGATGATTCATAGAATTGATAATGCAAAGGATATTAAGCTGCTCACATCCGCTTTGCTTATTCCTGATGACAAAACGAGTATTTCCTCCCTTTTGCTCGGTGAGACACTTATCAGAACCGAAGGAATGAAAAAACCGAGTAAAGTGAAAATAAATTGCTCAAATGTGAAAGAAGACTATAAGCTTTCCGATAGCTTTAAGGGCAACTATGTGCGCAATATTGAATTGGAACATGACTATGCTGCCATGGCGATTCTTTCCAATGATATATTGCTTGAGAGCATTCATCTGTATATTCTAAGCTATTTTGAATTGTTCTATGATGATGGATTTGAAAAATGGGTTGATCGCACCGCGAATTTTATTGAAGCAATAAAAGAAAAGCTGATAGAGTTTCGTTGCTATGATTTAACCGGGGATGCAGATAGTGTTATTCAACATGTCATCTTGACTGCTATTCGTTCCATCAGAACCACTTCGCATCTGACACTCGGAATTCTTGAAATAGGGATGCTGTCTATGTTTTTAGAAAGCACTTTTGAAGTGTTTGATTATTATATGAATGAGGAAATATTAAATCATCAAGATATACGGCTTTTAGAAAATTTCTTTAACAACAATATTGCTTACATTGTTAGAGAATACAAGCAATACAATGATTGTGAACAAGAGTTTGCCGAGAAATAGAGGATAAGTTCTTTATCATTGAGGTAATGTATAAATGATTTGTAATAATTGTAAAAAGGAAAATTCCAAAGAAGCGGTTGTCTGCGCTTTTTGCGGAAAAACAATTGGCAGCTCTTCAGAAAAAAACACTGCTGAAACAGCAAAAATTGAAGATATCACATCATCCTTAAACCAATGCTTTGAGAGAATCCAAAACAGTAAAACTGCCGAAAAAATCAAAGAAGAGTCGAGTAGCGCAATCGACAAGGCAAAAGAAGCAGGGGAAAGGCTCCAAAATTCTCGGATCGGTATAAAAACGAAAAAAAGTACTGCCTCTGCTTTTGAAAAAACCAAAGGGAGTATGGATAAAGCTATTGATAAGATCCAGGACTCTACCGGGTATGGTGCACATAATAGGGTTGCAGAGGACGGTTCATTATTAACCCTTAATTTTATCTCTCATTATAATGGAAAAAAAGTAATAGGGATTGCCGAATCTACGGGAAAACTGAAGGTTTTTTCTGATAGAATCGAGTATAAAAGGCAACTTGGAAATGCGATAGCAGGTGTAGCGGGTTTAGCGGCAGTTGTGATGGCAAAAAAGACGGCAGCAAAAAAAGGCGTAATGATTTTTGCCATGGACCAGATTAAGAATGTTTATGAGGCAACTTACGGTGGTGTATGGACAGCTTTTATCATTGAAATGAAATACGGTGAAGTGCATACTTTTTCTAATTCCATAGATAGAGCGGGAATGAAAAAGTGTATCAAAATTATCAATCAATACAAAAAATAATTGAGCATTTTCACTTTGCTGCTTTGTTGTATTAAAACATAATATCGACTAACAACCCCTACCGAGTAACGATAGGGGTTGTTACATTTTGTCCGGATTTCAAGCGTTAATCTTTTGTTTTTTTGTTATTATTGACAAAAGTTATCAACATCGGCTATAATGACAGTGTGAGTGTCGGTTTTAAAACTTTATTACTATAAGCACGCGCACGCACCGCTTCTTGCCGGTGCCGGTAAAATACAGATAGAAGGGAAGTGTCAGGATGGGTAAGGATATCGCGATTAAGCTCTTAAAGGGTGAAAACATCATTTTAAGAGAATTGGATAAAAAGAGCTGCTTTTTTGTAGGAAAACCGGGAGAGTCAACCTATGCCGAGTTCGAAAAGGCATATGAAATCACCAATGAGGAATGGCCGAAAAATGTGGAAGCTTCTTTTAAAGTCGGCACAAGAGAGTTCGACAATTTGTCCTTTTCCAAAGGCAAAAGTCTTTCCAAAGCCAAAGGTAAGTACGACATTAAGCGCCACCCTGACGGTACTCGCTATCTATGCTTGAGCTTAGAGTATCCGGTGCGCGATTCGTATGATAAGATGTATAACAACCACTTTCGGCGCGCGGTATACTGCGAAAACGGAGAAGTTGTTGTCATTCAGGCAAAGTACGGCATGGTAATGCCGAAAATTAATGTCTATGTCGGTCTGGAAGAGTCCGTGCCGTTTTTAGACAGGATTTTGGAGGAGCTCGGCTCATCCAATGAAGAGCAGGTTAAGTACTTAACCTTGCTGGCGCGCTGTGTGGCGCAAAAATTCGGTTTAAGCGATGAAGCAGCCGAGCAAATGGAAAATCATATTATTTATAATTGCCTGGATGCGGCGAGCATTTCCGCAACCTACAGCCCGGTCAAGGCGAGAGGCCGTGTGCACGCCTTTTATGTGCTCAAAAGCATTGCCGATAACATTTGCGGTGCCTGCATGCCGGATTGGTATCGCACAGCACCGCGGCGGCGCTATGAAAAACTCAATGATGTCATAGACTATATGCGCCGCCTTAAGCGCGGCAAAACCGTGGAGTGGGGCGAGGAAGAAATGGCGTTTTGCCGGGAGATTTACAAGTGGTTTGACCACGAGGTGTTCTCCGAAATCTATGCTGTTAGCATGGTGCTGCTCAAGTTCCTGGCGGAAAACGATGTGCGCGATGTGCATTCTTTGAAAAAGCTTGCAGGCAGCCCCGGAATTTTCAGCCCGACACTGATGGCGGACACTGTGGATTCTCTGAGCGCCAAGCGCTTAGACGGTGAGGCGAAAACCGTGTTCTTTTCCCTGCTGGGCAATGATGTGCAACAGGCAAAGGAACGCGCCGAAAATGCGCTTTACCGCTACCATGCCGCATCCAACCGGTTGCTGCGCAATGCATTGGCACTGCCTGTGCCTGTTGATGCTAAGGAGAATGATGTTGATGAAAAGGCTTGGGGCAGCGCGATAGAGCGCGCGGCTTTATATGCCGCGGCGAAAGCCACGCTTGCCGTGAAACGGCAGTTAAATAAGCCTGAGCACAGGGCAAACAATGATGAAATTTTGCCCATGCATGATATGTTTGTCAATACCTGCGCAAAGTACGGCTACCGCTTTCCTTCGGATGAGCGGGAGGACCTTACATTTCGGGATATTATGGATATTGCCCGGCAGTATATGTCCGGTGAAAAGTTGAAGCTGCATGGGAACCCGAATGTCACCACTTCGGAAATCTACCATGAAATGGTGCCGGAATATACCTTTGTTCGCGCCTATGTCGTCGCCTATGTTCTCGTAACCTTCCTGCAGCAGCCGTTTGAGGACCAAGAGACATTTGAAAAAAGGGTGAAACAGTTTGCCGCAAGGGATGAGGCGCTACTCCATAAGGCGTTACTCCAACCGGTCATTCTTGAAGCCAAATGCCGCTTTGCGGCAATGAGCAGCGAAGGCTTACTGGAAGTGATGGCACAAATCGGAGAAGCATAAGCAAAAATTACAATAAAAATAAAAGCATTGGCAGCGCCAATGCTTTTGTTTTTTATTTAAGTGTCTGTAGTTTTTGCTGCTTTGCCGCTTTGACAAAACCGGCAAACAGCGGGTGCGGTTTATTGGGTCTGGATTTGAATTCCGGATGGAATTGGCATGCCACAAAATAAGGGTGAGAGGGCAGCTCTATCATTTCGCAAATGCTGCCGTTGGGGCTTTTGCCGGAAAACACCATGCCGGCTTTTTCAAAGTCCTCCACATAATCGTTATTGACTTCAAAGCGGTGACGATGGCGCTCAAAGATTTCTTTTTCTCCGTAAAGTGAAAATGCTTTACTATCGTTTTCCAGCACACAGGGGTAGGCACCTAAGCGCATCGTGCCGCCCATATCCTTGATGCCCCTCTGTTCAGGCAGAAGGTCAACCACTTTATAAGGCGAATCGGGGTTGATTTCGGCGCTGTTTGCGCCGCTGAAACCAATGACATTTCTGGCAAACTCTATCATTGCAATCTGCATACCCAAACAGATGCCGAAATAGGGGAGTTCCTTTTCTCTTGCGTAATTTGCCGCAGCAATTTTGCCTTCAATGCCTCTGGTGCCGAATCCGCCCGGCACCAAAATGCCGTTGACACCGCTGAGCTCCTGCTCCACGCCGTTGGCTTCAATATCTTCGCTGTCAACCCAGCGGATGTTTACCTTTGCACCGCAGGCCATCCCGCCTGCCTTGAGTGCTTCTACCACGGAAATATAGCTGTCGTGCAGCGCTACATATTTACCGACAATGGCGATTTCACAGCTCTGCTGCAGGTTCTTCAGCTTTTCGAGCATGGCGACCCAATCGGACAAATCCGGTTCGGCGCAGTGTAAGCCGAGCTTTTGGATAACCACTTTGTCAAGCCCTTCCGCTTTCATCATCATCGGAACCTCGTAGAGAATGGAACAATCGGTGTTTTCAATAACACAGTCCGTGTCCACATTGCAGAAGTGAGCGATTTTTTCCCTGAGCTCCCTTTCGATCGGATAGTCGGTTCTGCACACCAAAATATCGGGGCGAATGCCCATGGAGAGCAGCTCCTTGACCGAGTGTTGGGTGGGCTTGGTTTTTAATTCCTGCGAGGCTTTAATGTAGGGTACCAGGGTAACGTGGATAAACAGGCAGTTGTCCCTGCCGACTTCCATATAAAACTGGCGAATTGCCTCAATAAACGGTTGCCCCTCAATATCGCCGATGGTGCCGCCGATTTCCACGATGCACACATCCGCTTCAGGCGTGGAATAAATGAAATTCTTGATTTCATTGGTGATGTGCGGAATGACTTGAATCGTCTGCCCGCCGTAAACGCCGGCTCTTTCATCACTGAGCACTTTCCAGTACACCTTTCCCGAGGTCAGGTTGGAGGTTTTGGAGAGGCTGATGTCAATAAAGCGCTCATAGTGCCCTAAATCCAGGTCGGTTTCCGCACCGTCATCCGTCACAAACACTTCACCGTGCTGTACCGGATTCATTGTGCCCGGGTCAACATTTAAGTAGGGGTCCAATTTTTGAATGGTAACACTCAAACCTCTGCTTTTCAAAAGCCTGCCCAACGAGGCGGCAGTAATGCCTTTTCCCAAACCGGAAACAACGCCTCCGGTTACAAAAATAAACTTCTTGTTCATACCTTGCTCTCTTTCTTTTTTACTCAGTTGGAAATGTACATGTTTGCATAGGGTCTTGCAGTTGCGGGGATTAGCTTTTTAAAGGTTTTTTTCATAATGCTCTCATAATCCTCGTGAAAATACCTGCAATAGTTCTTTACATATTTTTCAAGCTCTTTTTGGTCCTCGGCGCTGAGCGATACGACCTTAATGTTCGGTGACAAATGCTCTTTGGGAAAAGTGCCGCGCACGAAGATTTTGCCGCCGTGCATGCCGGAGGCACAGTGCGAACCGAACAGCTTTTGCCCTCTTTTGAGGTGCAAGCCGAGCAGGACAATGGTGCCGCCGGACATATATTCGCCCAAAAAGGAGCCTGCATTTTCTCCAATCACGAGCACGGGCTTCATGGCTCTGAATTCCTTCATATGAATGCCGCCGCGGCAGCACACATTATCGCGGATATAGATTTGCCCGTCGCGCATGCCGTAGCCGAGCGCATCACCGGTGTGACCGTGAACAATAATTTCACCGCCGCCCATGGTGTTGCCGAGTGCATCCTGCCCGTTGCCGTAAAGAATAATCTTTCCGCCGTTGAGGTAGCAGGCGAGGTCATTGCCTGCCGTGCCGTGGATTTCGAGCGTTTTGCCGGCATCCAGCGCACAGCCGAGATAGCGCTGCCCGTTTACCTCATGCACAACGGCTTTTTGCTTGGTCAGGAGCACTTGTTGAATTTCATCATTCACTTCTTCATAGCGGCGAAGTGCTGCGGTAATACTCATTTTAAAGCGCTCCTTTCAATCTTTTTTCTCTTTGTGCCTTATCGAACATAAACAGGGAAGGGGTATCAAAAATATCCTGTTCGAGTGCGGTAATATCCGATTGGTTCTCAATCAGGTTTGTGTAAATACCGGCGTTTTGGCTCGCGTTAATGAGCACAAAGCCCACCAGCCGGTTGTCTTCAAAAATCAGCCTTTTATACGCTTCGCCGCTGTGCCGCACCTTATCGCGGTAGGGCTCGCCTGCAGCGTTAATCAGACCGCAGGTACAAATGCGCAGACCGTAAAAATCAATCGCATTGACTGCATAGCAGCCGCCAAGCTCTTGGCTGCCGCCTGCCATTTGCGCGCCCGCTACCGTGCCTTGGTAGACGGCATTCGGGTATAGGGCAATGATTTTTTTGCTGCCGTCAAGCATATCGGTGGAAACCGTGCAGTCGCCCGCGGCATAAACATCCTTTTGGCTTGTTTGCATGGTTTTTGAGTCGGTGAGGATGCCGCGGTTCACAGAAAGCCCCGCTGCTTCGGCAAGCGCTGTTTCGGGGCGCACGCCCACAGCAATGACCAGCATATCGCAGGCAAGCACCTCGCCGCTGTTTAAGACCACCGAGCTGATGCGTTCGCCTTTGCTCCGAGCTTCGCTGACAGTTTGAGCGAGGTGGAAGCGGATATGTCCTTCTTTTTCAACATGATTTTTTACGAGTTTCGAGGATTTTTGGTCTAATATTGAGGGGAGAATGCGCGGTGCAAGCTCCACAACATCCACACTTTGGCAAATCTTGGAAAGCCCCTCTGCCGCCTTCATGCCGATGAGTCCGGCACCGATGACTACCGCGCGCGTGTGCGGCTTTGCCGCCGCCTTGACCGCCTTTGCAGAGGCTAAATCCAAAAAGCAAAACACATTGCTTTTGCCCTCCACATGTTTCATCGGGGGCACAAACGGTTTGGAGCCGGTGCAGATGCAAAGCTTATCATAGGCATATGCCTTGCGCCCGGCTTTGACGGTTTTGTTTTTAGTGTCGATTGCCGTGATGGCGGTATCTCTCACAAAATGAATGCGCTTTGCGGCGTAGTAGGAAGGCTTGCGCAGGTACATATCCTTTTCTTTGACTGCGCCTTTGAGAAGATAGCTGATACTCGGTCTGCTGTAGGGCAGGTAAGCTTCTTTGGTGAAAACGGTAATCTCACCGCTTGCATCTTCTTTTCGGATTTGCTCGGCGCAGGCAAGCCCGGCGGCACAAGCGCCGATGATGATGTATTTCATTCCTGCGCACCTCCTAAATCCGTATAGACGAGCGCACGGTTCGGGCAATTCTTCACGCACGCCGGCTCTGTTTCGCCGCGGCACAAATCGCACTTAATCGCAAAGCGCCCTGTGGTGATGCACCCGTAGGGGCACACGGCAAGGCAGGTCATACAGCCGATACATTTATGTTCGTCTACCGCAACAATGCCGGTTGCCGGGTCCTTTGTCATTGCACCCGTAATGCATGCCTGCACGCATTTCGGGTTTTCACAATGGCGGCAGTTGACTGCGGCAGAGCGCAGCTTGTCGCCATAAACCGTTACCCGCGAAACGGGTGCCGGTGTTTCATATTTATTTGCCTTGAGTACATCCTTTGAGGCGGAGTGTGCGGTTTTGCAATACACTTCGCACAGGCGGCAATTCAGGCATAATTCTTCTTTGGCATACACTCTTTTCATGTTTTTCTCCCATAGGCAGTGTAGATTTCAATGAAATCGCTTAAATGCGCTGTTGAAGCGGGTTTTAGCGTTTTCTGATTGGATTGACAGGTAGCCAATCAACGAAAGAACAACTCATTTGTCCAAGATAACAAGAGAGGTTATTAAGGTTTTTCTTATTCTCCGGCGTGTTTGATGCCGAGAATTGCCAACTCTCTGTCGCTAAGTCCGATGCCGCGCAGCATTAAGCGGTTGCCGCGCAGTGAATCCACCGAGTTAATTCCCATACCGCCCATGATTTCCTTGATTTCATGGTTCCAGGCGGTGATGAGGTTTTCAACTCTTTCGTGCATGATATCGGGATTGAGCCGTTTTGTCAGCTCCGGTCGCTGCGTGGCGATGCCCCAATTACATTTGCCGGTATTGCAGGTTTGGCACATATGGCAACCCATGGCAATGAGCGGAGCAGAAGCGCAATAGCAGGCATCTGCACCCAGCGCGATTGCCTTGACAATATCGGCAGAACAGCGAAAAGAGCCCGCTGCAATTAAGGAAATCTGTGAGCGAATGCCTTCTTCGCGCAAGCGGCTGTCCGCCGCGGCAAGCGCCAATTCAATCGGAATGCCGACATTGTCTCTGATTCTCGTGGGCGCGGCACCCGTGCCGCCTCTAAAACCGTCAATGGCAATGATATCCGCACCGGCTCTCGCACAGCCGGAAACAATGGCGGCGACATTATGCACGGCGGCAATTTTGACACTGACCGGCTTTTGGTTTCCCGTTGCCTGTTTAATGGACCAAATAAGCTGCCGCAAATCCTCAATCGAATAAATGTCATGGTGCGGGGCAGGGGATATCGCATCGCTGCCTTCGGGAATCATACGCGCGTTGGAAACCTCTACATTGACCTTTTCTCCGGGAAGGTGGCCGCCGATACCGGGCTTTGCACCCTGACCGATTTTGATTTCCACTATGCGCGCGCTGTTGAGGTAATCCTTATGCACGCCGAATCTGCCGGAAGCCACCTGCACAATCGCGCGGTCGGTGTAGGGCTCTAAATCGGGGTGCAGACCGCCTTCACCGGTGTTGAAAAGTGTGCCGAGATTTTGAGCCGCCATCGCCAGCGATTTTTGTGCATTCAGGCTAATGGAGCCGAAGCTCATTGCCGAGAATAAAATCGGGGTTTCCACGACTACCTGCGGCGGCATCTTGGTGATGGCTTTACCCTTGCGCTCAACAGTCAGCTTTTCGGGTTTTCTGCCTAAAATAGTTCTGATTTCCATCGGCTCGCGCAGCGGGTCAATGGAGGGATTGGTCACCTGCGAAGCGTTGAGCAGGATTTTATCCCAATAAATCGGGTAGGGCTTGGGATTGCCCATGCCCGAAAGCAGGGTGCCGCCGCTGGCAGCCTGGCGGCAAATTTCCTGCTGGTATTGCGGTGTCCAATTTGCGTTTTCTCTATAGTCGCATACATGCTTTTCAATTCTTAAAGCACTTGTCGGGCACAAGTCTACACAGCGGTGGCATGCCACGCAGTTGGTGGAATCTGCCAAGACCGTTGTGCCGCCAGCCTCAAAGTAATGGCATTCATTGGAGCATTGGCGCACGCAGCAGCCGCACTCAATGCAGCGCTCTTTATCGCGCACAATATTAAATCTGCGAGGAATATAATTAACAGCCATTATGATTCCTCCTTTTGATGTATTTCAAGCGGAACAAAAACAGGGTCTGCACCGCTGACCGACCACACTTTGTCGGGGTTCGGGCATACAATGCGAATCGCACTTTCTTCACTTGCAAAGTAAGCTCTGTCGCCCTTGGTGGCTGCGGTTAAGGAACGCAGTTTCAACCTGTCGTTGATTGCCAACAAACCTTTGCCCGAGCCGAGAATAACCGAGAAGGGTCCGTTGACCAGTGCGCCGCTGTAAATGGAGCGCAGCGCGGTAAAGTATTCCCGCTTTTCCGGACTCATTCTGTCAATTTCATCCCATTCCGGTGCCGTCAGCACATCTGCCGCGACATTCGCGGGCAAGCCGTGGTGGCGCATTAAATGGTCAAATAAATAGGTAATGACCTCGGTATCGGTCTGCATGGTGCACTTGTAGCCGAATTGCTCAATATAGCGGCGGTTGGCATCGTAGCTGGAGATTTCACCGTTATGCACGATGGACCAATCGAGTACATTAAAGGGATGGGCACCGCCCCACCAACCGGGTGTGTTGGTCGGGAAGCGGCCGTGCGCTGTCCAAAGGTAGGCATCGTATTTATCCAGCATATAAAACGCACCGACATCCTCAGGGTAGCCGACTGCTTTAAAGCAGCCCATATTTTTGCCCGAAGAAAAGATGTAGGCGCCTTCATAAGCATCGTTGACCCTTGTAACACACTGCACCACATATTCTCCTTCATCAAGCCTTGCATTTCTCATGCGCACCCTGTTGACTCTTGCAAAGTAGCGCCAAATATCCGGTCCGTTTTTGATTGCCGGGATTTTTTTGGTGGGAATGCGTTCCGCTTCATCCACATTAAAGTGTTTAAACAGGAACTCTTCACACTTTTTCTGTGCTTCGGCATTATCGTAAAAGATGTGGAATGCATAGGCATCCTTGTGCTCGGGATAAATGCCGTAGGCGGCAAAGCCGCCGCCCAAGCCGTTGGAACGGTCGTGCATCAAAGCGATGGATTTGATGATTTCGGAGCCGTTAATCAAACCGCCCTTTCTGTCAATAATCGCCGCGATGGCACAGCCCGCCGGGATTCTTACCTGTCCTTCTTTTAACATTATCTGCTCTCTTTCTTTTGTTGCTGTTTATATATCGTCTTCACCTTGTAAAGCGTCGTATCCGTGTTCACCGGTACGCACCTTTACAACATCGTCTACTTCATAAATAAAGATTTTGCCATCGCCGATATTGCCGGTATACAGCACTCTTCTTGCTGCATCCACAACCTCCGAAACCGGCACGGCGGAAACCACCATTTCCAGCTTCATTTTCGGGTTGAGATTCATTTCTTCAATTTCCACACCGCGGTATTTCTTGATGTTGTGTCCCTTTTGTATGCCGCAACCCATTACATTGGTCACGGTCATACCGGTCACGCCGATTTCGTTCATGGCTTCCTTGACCGCTTCAAATCTTGCCGGGCTGAAGACCATGACGATTTTTGTCAGCTGCGGTTTATGCTTGGTGATGTAGGATTCTACCGGAACCGCACGCTCAACCGGTGCAGGCGCCGCTGTCGCAGGACTGACTGTCTTGGCTTCCGGAAGAATGGCTTGCATAGAAGCCGAAGTGGCAACCGCCATCGCCGGCATAAAGTCCGCATAGGCGGAGGGCAGGTTGTGCTCTGTAGCATCGAGACCCTTGATTTCTTCTTCTTCGCTCACACGCAAGCCGTGGAATTTGCGAATCGCCGCAAACACGATTACCATTGTGCAGGCAGTCCAGGCGGCAACGGCGAGAAAGCCGAGTGCCTGTATGCCGAGTTGAGCGAAGCCGCCGCCGTAGAATAAGCCTTTGCCGACACCATCGGCACCGGTAGAGAATAAGCCGACTGCGAAGGTGCCCCAAATGCCGTTTGCCAAGTGCACCGCACAGGCACCGACAGGGTCATCAATATGCAGCTTTTTATCAATAAACTCTACTGCTACCACAACCAAAATGCCGGAAACAGTGCCGATGATAATCGAACCGAGCGCATCCGTGCAGTCGCAGGAGGCGGTAATCGCCACCAAACCTGCGAGGGAAGCGTTGAGACTCATGGAAACATCGGGCTTGCCGTCCTTCACCCAAGTGAAAATCATGGTGACAACCGTGGCAATGGAGGGCGCCAGCGTCGTGGTTAAGAAAATGGAGGCAAGTGAATCGATACTTGTCGCCGCGGCGCCGTTGAAGCCGTACCAGCCGAACCAAAGGATAAACACGCCGAGCGCGCCTACGGTCAGGTTATGGCCGGGAATGGCTCTGGCAATCTTTTTGCCTGTTTTTTTATCTGTTTTGTATTTGCCGATACGCGGACCGAGCATCGCCGCACCGATAAATGCCGCAATTCCGCCGACCATGTGGATGGCGGTGGAGCCCGCAAAATCGTGGAAGCCGAGCTTGACAAGCCAACCCTCGCTGTTCCAAATCCAGCCGGCTTCAATCGGATAAACCACCGCGGAAATCACGGCAGAATAGATGCAGTAGGAAGAAAACTTGGTTCTCTCCGCCATAGCGCCCGAAACAATCGTGGCAGCTGTTGCACAAAAGACAAGATTGAAAACGAAGTTTGACCAATCAAAGTGTGCATAATCGGTGAACACACCGAGTGTGGGCAATCCCACCAAACCGCCGAGGGCTTCTTCTCCCATCATCAGCCCAAAGCCGAGCAGTATAAACATCACTGCACCGATACAAAAATCCATTAAGTTTTTCATAATGATGTTGCCGGCATTTTTGGCTCTGGTGAAACCGCTTTCCACCATTGCAAAGCCGCACTGCATGAAAAAAACCAATGCGGCTCCGATTAAAAACCAGACGCCGAAAACATTTTCGCTGATAAGCGAAACGATTGTATTATTCATTGTATCCCCCCAAAATGCCCGCATGCTGCGGGCGTACCGTGCTCCCAAGGTGCGAGCGTGATAGATTCACGCCCGCACAAGAAAGAGAGCACAAAACACATAAACTGTGTTTTGACCTGTTTTACAGCAATTCAATCCCGTTTACTTTGCACTGCTGCCGCATATCCTCCGGCCAAACAGCACACTGCACCTCACCGATGTGCGCTTTTTCGAGCAGCAGCATGCAAAGCCTTGACTGCCCGATACCGCCGCCGATGGTCAGCGGCAGGGTGTCGCTTAATATCATTTTGTGGAAGGGGAATTGCTCACGCTCCAAGCAACCTTCGATTTCCAGCTGCTTATGCAGGCTTTCGGCATCCACGCGAATGCCCATAGAGGAAATTTCAAAGGCGCAGCCAAGCACTTCGTTCCAAGTAAAGATGTCACCGTTTAACTCCCAATCATCATAATCCGGTGCTCTGCCATCATGCTTTTTGCCGCTTTTTAGTTTACCGCCGATTTGCTGAATAAAGACTGTTCCGTGTTCTTTGACCACGGCGTTTTCTCTTTCCCGCGGCGAAAGGTCGGGGTAAAGGTCTTCCATTTCCTGTGTGGTTATGAAGTACACTTTATCGCTCATTTCGAAGCCGAGCATCGGGTATTTTTCTTTGACAACATCGTTGGTTTCCACAATAGCTTTGACAATCTTTTGCACAATCTCTTTGAGGAACTCCACATTGCGCTCTTCTCGGGTAATAACTCTGCACCAATCCCATTGGTCGACAAAGAGCGAATGCAGGTTGTCGGTGTCATCATCGCGGCGAATGGCATTCATATCGGTATAGATGCCTTCGTCATGCTCATAACCGTATTGATACAGCGCCATTCTTTTCCACTTGGCGAGCGACTGAACCACTTCAGCTTCGCCGGGAATGTTTTTCATCGTGAAGTGCACCTTGCGCTCCACGCCGTTCAAATCATCGTTGATGCCGCTTGCTTTTGTCACCATAATGGGTGCGGTCACTCTGTCAAGGTGTAAGGCTTTAGCAAGTTTTAATTGAAATGTATCTTTGACTGTTTTAATCGCATACTGCGTTTCTCTTTGCGATAATTTGCTTTTATATCCTTGCGGGTAAATCATGGTAGTCCCTCCTTAGTGATTGATCATATAGCGGTTTACTTCCCAGCCGCTGATTTGCATTTTGTATTCATCCCACTCGCGCTTTTTGCCTTCAATGTAGTTGTCAAAAACGTGTGCGCCGAGTGTTTGTTTAATAAACGGGTCTTTCTCTGCTTCCTTGATAGCTTCTTCTAAGGAACCCGGCAGGCAGTCAATGCCTTTTTCCGCCAACTGCTCGTTGGTGAGCGCAAATACATTTTCGTCATACGCTGCTTTCGGCACAAGCCCTCTCTTAATGCCGTCCAGGCCTGCCGCCAGGCAAAGTGCCATTTCGAGGTAGGGGTTGCAGGTCGGGTCGGGGCAGCGCAGCTCAACTCTCGTACCCTTGCCGCGGCTCGCCGGAATGCGGACAAGGCAGGAACGGTTCGAGGTGGACCACACCAGGTAGGTCGGTGCTTCGTAGCCGGGAACCAGGCGCTTATAGGAGTTGACGGTCGGGTTTGAGAAAACGGCAATGGCTTTGATGTGCTCCATAATGCCGGCAATAAAGGAATAGGCCTCTTTGGAAAGTCCCAACGGACCCTCAGGGTCATCAAACACATTCTTGCCGCTCTCCAATTGATACAGGCTCATATTGGTGTGCATCCCGCTGCCGTTAATGCCATAAATGGGCTTGGGCATAAAGGTCGCGTGCAGGTGGTGCTTGGTTGCGTAGGTTTTTACCACGTGCTTAAAGGTCATCACTCTGTCGGCAGTCATTAAGCCTTCACCGAATTGGAAATCGATTTCGTGCTGTCCCTCTGCCACTTCGTGGTGCGAAGCTTCAATGACATAGCCCATTTTTTCGAGCGCCAGGCAAATGTCGCGCCTGCAGTTTTCGCCGTGGTCAATGGGGTTCAAATCAAAGTAGCCCGCTTCATCGCCGGTTTGGAGGGTGGGCTTGCCTTCTTCATCGAGTTTGAAAAGGAAAAACTCACATTCCGGACCCACATTGAAACCGTAGCCCATTTCCGCTGCCTGTGCAATCACTTTTTTGAACACATTGCGCGGGTCGCCCTCAAAGGGGGTGACATTGTCGTTTTTGTATACCGAGCAGATGAGTCTGCCGGTTTGTATTTCATCTTTCTTTCTCCAAGGCACAATGCTCCAGGTATCAAAATCCGGATGCAAATACATATCGCTTTCATCGATTCTGACAAAGCCGTCAATCGAGGAGCCGTCAAACATACATTCGTTATCGAGTGCTTTTTCAAGCTGTGAAACGGTAATGGCAACATTTTTCATTTTGCCGAATAAATCCGTGAATTGCAGTCTGACAAACTCCACGCCGTTTTCCTTGGCTTGTTTTAAAATAGCTTCCTTCGTGAACTTTTTCATTATGAACCTCCCTATATTTCATTTTAATAATTGATAAATGCGTGTTGCGGCGACTTTCGTGTCCTCAGTATCGCCGAAAGAGGAGAAGCGGAAAAATCCTTCACCGCATTTGCCGAAGCCTTCTCCGGGTGTGCCGACCACCTGTATTTCTTGGAGCAGGTAGTCAAAAAACTCCCAGCTTGACATGCCGTTAGGGCATTTTATCCAGATATACGGGGCGTTTTTGCCGCCGCAGTACCAAATGCCTAATTTGTCAAACACCGCGGTTAATACTTTGGCATTTTGTTTGTAAACCTGAATGTTTTGGCGGATTTGCTGCTGCCCGCGTTCGGTGAACACGGCGGCAGCGCCTTTTTGAAGGATGTAGGAAACACCGTTGGTTTTGGTGGTTCGGTTTCTGACCCACATTTCGCCCAAATTCATACCGCTGCGGGTAAGCTCTTTTGGAATGACAGTATAGCCGAGCCTTGTGCCGGTGAAGCCTGCGGTTTTGGAAAGAGAGCAAATCTCAATGGCGCAGGTTTTTGCTCCTTCAATTTCGAAAATGGAGTGCGGCAGCGCCTCATCCTCAATAAAGGCTTCATAGGCAGCATCAAAAAGAATGATGGCACCGCGGGCATTGGCAAATTCCACCCACTTTTTCAACTGCTCTTTATTGAACACTGCACCGGTCGGGTTATTGGGAGAGCAGATGTAAATTAAATCGGCATCCGCCTCCTCCGGCTCCGGCAAAAAGGCATTGTGCGCGCCGGAAGCAAGGTGAAGAATTTTTCTGCCCGCAATAACATTGGCATCCACATACGCAGGGTAGGCAGGCTCAATTACCAGTGCCGCATTGCTTGCATCAAACAAATCCAAAATATCGCCGAGCTCATCACTCGCCCCGCTGGAAATGTACACCTCCTCGGGGGCAAGCTCCACCCCGCGCTGTCGGTAATGCGCGGCAATGGCTTCTCTGAGAAAGCCTGCGCCGCACTCCGGCATGTAACCGTGGAAGGTGCTTTGCTTTGCCTGGTCCTCCACCGCTTCGTGCAAGGCGTTGATGACACAGTCACTCAGGGGAAGGGAAACATCGCCGATACCTAAGCGGTAAATCTTTTTTTCGGGATTTTTGCTTTGGTAATCGCTGATTTTTAAAGCAATATTGTGAAACAAATAGGATTGTTTTAATTGTGCATAGTTTTGATTGGGTTTTAGCATAGTCGGGTTTCTCCTTCATAGACAAAAGCGGCGGGACCGGACATCGTGATAGTGTCATCGGAGTGTACGGTAATGAACAGGCTGCCGCCGTCTAATTTCACTTCAATCGGCTGCTCGGCGGCACACAGCCCTTTTTTGACTGCCGCCGCGGCGCTTGCACAAGCACCGGTGCCGCACGCCATGGTGATACCGCTGCCGCGCTCCCACACGCGCATTCTCACTGTGTTGTTGCCGGCAGGGCTGACAAATTCCACATTCACGCCGCCCTCAAAAGCGGGGCTTTCTTCCATCGCTTTTCCAAGGCTTGCGACCGGCGCTTTCTCGGCATCCTCACAAAAGATAACGGCATGGGGATTGCCGACATTGACCGCCGTGTAGGTGACTTCGTTTTCTGCGATGGTGAGGCTCTGTTCTTTTTCCACTTCTGCCTTTCCCATGGCAACATCCACGCGCTGTACTTTTCCGAAGGCGAGGTGCAGCTGCAGGTGTTTGATACCGGAGCGCGTTTGAATTTCAAGGTTTGTTTTATCCGTGTACCCTTTTTCATAGACATATTTGCCCACACAGCGAATGCCGTTGCCGCACATCTTTGCCTCGCTGCCGTCAGCGTTAAAAATGCGCATGCTGAAATCTGCAACTTCGCTCGGGGCAATGTAAATCATGCCGTCGGAACCGGCACCGAAATGCCTGTCGGAAAGGGCAATGCAGAGGGCTTCAATGTTTTCCGGAACTTCACCGTAAACATATAAATAATCGTTTCCCAAGCCCTGCATTTTTGTGAAGTGCATGAAACCGACCTCCTGAAGGTAAAATGAAAAAGCGCCTTTTATGCCAAGCATAAAAGACGCCGTTGCCTTATATTCATTATCAATAAAAAAAGAGAGTCTTAGAGTGTGAACTCAAAGACGCCCTTGCCTTTATGTATCAATTATACATCTCTTGCAAGCCTTTGTCAAGAAAAAAATAGGTTCTTGACAGAATAAATTGAAAGCGGTATGATGAAAAGGTAAAATAATCGGAATAAGTGAGCAATGGCGTTCATGTTGGCAATGGTTCTGCAGTGGCATTGCCCGTGAGCGTTTTTACTATTTGGAAAGAGAGGCTGACTATGCAGTATACAAAAGAGGAAGTTATCCAATTTGTGCAGCAGGAAGATGTTAAATTTATTCGCCTTGCTTTTTGCGATGTCTACGGAAAACAAAAGAATATTTCAATTTTAAGTGAACAGATAGAAAGCGCCTTTGCCTATGGAGTAGCGGTGGATTCCTCCGCCATTGCGGGCTTTGGCGGTCCGGTGTATGCGGATTTGCTGCTGCACCCGGAGCCCGATACGCTTTCCATTTTGCCTTGGCGCCCCGAGCACGGCAGGGTAGTGAGGATGTATTGCCACATCACCTATGCCGACGGGAAACCTTTTGAGTGCGACACAAGAAGCTTTTTAAAGGAAGCTGTTGCTTTCGCACAGCAAAAGGGCGTGGAGTTCCAATTCGGTTCCGAGCAGGAGTTTTACCTGTTTGAACTTGGTGAGGACGGCGAGCCGACCGGCGTGCCCTATGATAAAGCGGGGTACATGGATATCGCTCCGGAGGACAGAGGGGAAAACATTCGCCGTGAGATTTGCTTAACACTCGAACAAATGGGCATCAGCCCCGAAAGCTCCCACCACGAGGAGGGTCCCGGCCAGAATGAAATTGATTTTATGTACTCCAACCCGCTGACGGCGGCGGACAATGTGCTCACACTGCAAACAATTGTCAAAACCGTGGCGCATCGCAACGGGTTGTATGCCGATTTTTCACCGAAGCCGCTGGCAGGCAAGCCCGGCAACGGATTTCACATTACCGTTTCGCTCAAAGAGGACCATCACTCGCAGAACCTGACCCATGTCATGGCGGGTATTTTAGATAAGGCAGTGGAAATGACAGTCTTTCTCAACCCCGCCGATGCTTCCTATGACCGCCTCGGCAGAGAAAAGGCGCCCAAATATGTGGCGTGGTCGAGCGAAAACCGCTCTCAGTTTATGCGCTTGCCGTCGTTGGTGCAGCACGGAAGGCGGGCAGAGCTGCGCTCACCGGATTCCATGGCAAACCCCTACCTTGCCTATGCGCTGCTGATTTATGCAGGCATGGAAGGCATAGAAAAACAACTTGCCTTGCCGCCGGTAACGAATTTTGAAATTGGCGGCACGCCGAAGGATGCGCTCAAGCAATACCGCCAGCTGCCCGAGAGTTTGGAGGCAGCACAGCAGAAAGCGGCACAGAGCGAGTTTATTCGGGAGATTTTCCCCGAAAAGCTGTTGAAAGCATACATTTAACGCATAATCCGTTTATAAAAAACGATGAAAGGAGATGAGCAATGTGGATTTGAAAAAAAGGGTTTACAGCCTGATGATTGTCTCTTCCAATGAATCCTTTACAAAATCTTTCAAACAGTTGCTCTCTCCGGCAGAGTTTTCACCTGTGGTTACCGCCGGCGGTATCAATGAAGCCAAGCGCATGCTCAATCAAAGAAGCTTTGATTTTGTGGTTATCAATTCACCGCTGAGTGCGGAATCGGGCGTTCGCTTTTGCTGCAATTTGAGCACAACCGGCAATACGGTGGTGCTCCTGTTCACCAGAGCGGAGGATTTCGCCGAAAGCTATGAAGAAGTCACGCGCTTCGGCGTTTTCACCATAATAAAGCCCTTTTCACAACAGTCGGTTTTAACCGCGCTTTTGTGGCTGGTTGCGGCAAGAGAACGCTTGCGGCAGTATGAAAAGAAAGAAATAACCCTCGAGGAAAAAATGAAGGAAATTCGCCTGGTCAACCGTGCAAAGTGGCTGCTCATTGAAAAGCAAAAGTTTACCGAGGAGCAGGCGCACAAGTACATTGAAAAACAGGCGATGGACAGGTGTGTGGCAAAAGCGGCTGTCGCCGATGAAATTATCCGAAAGTATTCTTAAAAGAGCATTGGCATACCAATGCTCTTTTCAACAGCAAAGAAAAGCGAAAAATATCTATTTGACTTTCTAATGAAAATAATTTATTCTTAAATAGATCATTTATTAAAGGAATTATTATGAAACCACTGCAACATTACAAAACCATTACCAAGCACCGCCATAAGGTGATTGCCAACTGTTTTCGCGCCGGTATCGGTGCGCAGGGGCTACGGCACGACCTGTCAAAATATACCCCTACCGAGTTTTTTGCGGGCGCAAAGTACTATTTGGGCACGCGCTCTCCGAATGAAGCGGAGAGAGATGCCATCGGCTATTCCACCGCTTGGCTCCACCACAAAGGGCGCAACAAACATCACTTTGAATATTGGGTGGATGTGCGACCGGACACCAAAATGTACGGACCGGTCAAAATGCCTTATAACTATTTAATTGAAATGTTTTGCGACAGGGTGGCGGCTTCCAAAATTTACGGCGGCGCGCGCTATGACGATGCCTATGCGCTCAACTATTTTCTCAAAGGAAAGGGAAAGCGCTCTATGCATCCCGACACTGCGGCGGAGCTGGAGCGGTTGTTGCGCCTGCTTGCCGAAAAAGGGGAAGAGGCTGCCTTTGCCGAGGTGCGCAGGTGTGTGAAGAAATACGGTAAAACCAATCGGTATTAGAAAGGATTGTTATGAAACACAACAAATATTGGGGCGAGCAGACCGACCTTGCCATTGAACATTTTGATATCGGCGATGAAAGCATGCCGGCAGAAATCATTGTGGCTTTTGCCGCTATTAAAAAGTGCGCTGCCATTGTCAACGCCAAGCTCGGCAAGCTGGAAAAGAGAAAAAGAGATGTCATTTGCGAAGCGGCAGATGCGATTTTGCGCGGAGAGCTCGAAAACCAGTTTCCGCTGCATGTGTGGCAGACCGGTTCGGGCACCGGCACGAACATGAACATCAATGAAGTGATTGCCGCTTACGGCAACGAAATTGCCGGTGAAAAGCTGTTGCACCCGAATGATGATGTGAATATGTCGCAGTCCTCCAATGACACTTTCCCGAGTGCGATGCACATTGCCGCGGTGGTGAGTATCCGCTCGCGCCTGATACCCGAAATAGAGGCGCTCATTGCAAGCTTTAAAACGATTGAAAAAAACAATAAAAAAATCATTAAAGTCGGCAGAACCCATTTGCAGGATGCAACCCCCATTCGCTTTTCGCAAGAGATCAGCGGGTGGAGAAGCATGCTCGAAGTCAGCCTGAAAATGATAAAGGCTGCCCTCGACCCGCTCAGAGCGCTTGCGGAGGGCGGCACGGCGGTCGGCACCGGCATCAATTGTCCAGAAGGCTTTCGCGAACTGTTTTTATTAGAACTCTCTGCCGAACTCGGTGAGAGATTTAAAACGCCTGCCAATAACTTCCACGCGATGACGGCACGCGATGAATTGGTCTTTGCCCACGGCGCTTTAAAAGCACTGGCAAGTGATTTGATGAAGATTGCCAATGATGTGCGCTTTCTTGCCAGCGGCCCGCGCTGCGGCTACGGGGAAATCACAATTCCTTTTAATGAGAAAGGTTCTTCGATTATGCCGGGCAAGGTCAATCCCACCCAGTGTGAGCAGGTAACAATGGTTGCCGTGCAGGTAATGGCAAATGATACGGCGATTGCCTTTGCCAATTCCCAAGGCAATTTTGAACTCAATGTGTATGCACCGGTAATTGCACACAATTTCCTGCAATCGGTCAATTTGCTGGCGGATTCCATACACTGTTTTAATGAATACTGTGTCAAAGGCATTAAGGCAAATGCGCAAAAGATGCAGGAGAACCTGCAGAAATCTTTAATGCTGGTCACGGCGCTTAACCCCGAAATCGGTTACGATAAGGCAGGGGATGTTGCCAAGGAAGCCTTTGCAAGCGGTAAAACGCTCAAAGAGGTCTGCCTGGAAAAGGGACTGATGAGCGAAGCGCGCTTTGAGGAACTGACAGACCCGGAAAAATTGGTATAAAGAAAAGCGCCCTGCGGGGCGCCTTTTATTATACCGATTTTCAGTGTTCAGTGTTCGGTTTGCAGGCAAGAGCCTGAAAAAAAGCAAAAAACCTGCACGCCGTGCAGGATTAATTTTGCTGTGTTGATTGGAAATTAAGCGTTAGCCTTCTTTACAAGTGCGGACTTCTTGTTAGCTGCGTTGTTCTTATGAATAAGACCTTTTGCTGCAGCTTGGTCAATCTTTTTGATGGTAGCCTTAACCACTTCGTCTTTATCTGCACTGTTGTTTTCGATAGCTGCATTCGCTTTCTTCATCTGGGTTTTCAGAGCAGAGTTTCTTGCCTTATTTCTTTCAGCTCTTTTGCTGTTGACAATGACTCTTTTCTTAGCAGATTTGATGTTAGCCATTTCCACACCTCCCTGATTTTTAATATAATGCCTATAAATAATAGCACTTGTCGGCTGAAAATGCAAGCATTTTTTTAAAAACTTGGATTTTTTTTCTTCTTTGCTGCAAGCTTTTTACATATTCGGGTTTTCTGCTGCTTAAAATTGGAGCAAAGCGCCCATACTATCCGTGAAAAAGAATCGGAGGTACAGGCTATGTCATTTCGCACGGACCTTGCGGTAGAACTTAAACCGGACATCCATAAAAAAACAGGCGGCGTATCCGCCTTTCAGGAACAATACGGTGAAATAACCGTGACCACCATTGAGGTGGAGAATGAAATCGGCGAGCGCTTATTGGGAAAGCCCAAGGGCACTTATATCAGTTTTGCCCTGCCGCCGCTGTTGGAAGAGTCGGATAGCGCACCGGCGCAGAGCATTATCACGGCGCGCCTGAAAAAACTCCTGCCCAAGCAGCGGGGCTGTGCACTGGTAGTGGGGTTGGGCAACCGAGCAATCACGCCCGATGCGCTGGGTCCGAACACGGCGGAAAAAATCCTTGCCACGCGGCACATTAAAGAGGAACTCGGCACAGTGGAAGGCTTGGAGGCACTGCAGCCGGTGGCGGTGTTATCGCCCGGTGTGCTCGGTAAAACGGGCATAGAGACCTTAGAACTCATTCGCGGCGCGGTCAAGGCGGTGAAGCCCTCGGTAGTCATTGTGATTGATGCCTTTGCAGCAAGGGAAAGCGAGCGCCTGGGAAACACGGTGCAAATCGCATCCTCCGGCATTTGCCCCGGCTCCGGTGTGGGCAACAGCCGCAAGGCTGTCAACCAAAGCAGCTTGGGAGTGCCGGTGATTTCCATCGGTGTGCCGACTGTGGTGGATGCCGCCACCCTGCTTGCCGATGCGGCAGGGGAGCAGGCGGCAGAGAGCGCCAAGCCCTTCGGGCGGGAAATGTTTGTGACACCGCGCGAGATTGATTTGATTATTCACCGCGCCGCGCGCCTGCTGGCGCGGGTGCTCAACACTGCCCTGCAGCCCGCATACAGCTGGGAACAGATACAATCGCTGATGGCGTAGAAAAGCGGAGCATTGCCTGCAACCTCGCTTTGTTTCGCATTCGGGTTTCCACAGGCAGCTGAAAATATCAGGCGGTACACGGCATGAATCAATAAAGATTTGCATAGCTTATATATGTGCAAATTTTTATTGATTTCTTTTTCTTTCTATGGTAAAATAAACCAAGATAAGGGAGTAGTTGGCGCGCCGCGGCGCGTAATTACAGTCAACATACATGGCGGTGCTCACTGCCTGGCGTAATTATAAACAATGAGACTTATCTGCTTTTTTGCAGGTAGTCGTTTTTCCTGCAAGGGCAATCCCTTAGCGGGATTTTTTATTACAGGGCAAAAGAAGCGGTAACAGTTGCTCTTTTCCCTAAAAACTTTGAAAGGATAAAAGCGTATGAAGTTTTATCTTGAAAGTGCCGAAACTGTTTTTAAAGAGGTTGCTTCTTCCGAAAACGGTTTGAGCGAGCAGGAAGCGCTCGCGCGGCTTGAGAAAAACGGTAAGAACAAACTCGATGAAGGCAAGAAAGATTCCTTGCTCAAGAAGTTTGTCGACCAGTTAAAAGACCCGATGATTATTATGCTCATCGTGGCGGCTGCCATCAGCTGCGTGACCGGCTTCATCAAGGGAGAGGGGTTAGATGCCGATGTGTTCATCATCCTCTTTGTGGTCATTGTCAATGCAGTGCTGGGTGTTTACCAAGAGAGCAAAGCCGAGGCGGCAATTGAAGCGCTGCAAAAGATGAGCGCAGCGAAGTCCAAAGTCATTCGCGGCGGCAAGATGCAAATTATTCCCAGTGAAGACCTTGTGGTCGGTGATGTGGTTGTGCTCGAAGCGGGCGATTCCGTGCCGGCAGATGCAAGAGTGTTTGAATGTGCCTCGATGAAGATTGAGGAAGCAGCGCTCACCGGTGAATCGGTTCCGGTCAATAAGGCGATTAAAGCATTGGGACTTAGCGGTGAAGCGGAAGACGATGTGCCGCTGGGCGACCGCAAAAATATGGTATACATGGGTTCGAGCGTGGTGTACGGCAGAGGTACTGTTGTGGTGACCGCGACCGGTATGGATACCGAAATGGGCAAGATTGCCGATGCGCTTGCCAAAGCGGAAGACAACGAAACACCGCTGCAGAAAAAACTCAATCAGCTTTCCAAGATTTTAAGTATCATTGTCATCATTATCTGCGTTGCCATTTTCGCAATTCAATTAATTGCCGACTACTTCAACGGTGCATTCTCGGAATCCGGCGCTGTGCTGGAAACCGTGCTGGAGTGCTTCATGATTGCGGTATCCCTTGCCGTGGCGGCAATCCCCGAAGGCTTGGCGGCAGTGGTCACCATTGTGCTGAGCATCGGCGTGACCAACATGAGCAAGAAAAACGCGGTCATCCGCAAGCTGACTGCCGTTGAAACACTCGGTTGTGCGCAGATTATCTGCTCGGATAAAACCGGTACTTTGACCCAAAACAAAATGACAGTGGTCGAAGAGTTTACCAAAGATAAAAAACTGCTTGCACAGGGCATGAGCCTTTGCACCGATGTCAAAGTGGAAGGCGAAGAAGTGCTCGGCGAGCCGACCGAAGTGGCGCTGGTCAACTATGCTTTGAGCATGGATATGAATAAAAATGACCTGCAAAAAGAGTGCCCGCGCATTGCGGAAGCGCCCTTTGATTCGGGAAGAAAGATGATGAGCACCATTCACACTGTCAGCGGCAAACAGGTGCAGTACACCAAGGGTGCTCCCGATGTGGTACTCGCGCTTTGCACCAAGTATTTTGATGGTGAAAAGGCGGTCGACATGACCGATGCGCTGCGCAGTGAAATCATGGCAGCCAATAAAGCCATGGCAGATAAAGCGCTGCGTGTGCTCTGCCTTGCGATGAAAGAAGACGCCGTAACAGACTTTGCAGAGCCTGATGAGATTGAAAAGGATTTAATCTTTGTGGGCTTAACCGGTATGATTGACCCGGTGCGCCCCGAGGTGAAACCCGCGATTGAAGAATGTAACGGCGCCGGTATTCGCCCGATTATGATTACGGGTGACCATAGAGATACCGCCGTGGCAATCGCCAAAGAGCTCGGTATTATTGAAGATGAAAGCGCTTCCCTGACCGGTGCAGAGCTTTCGAAGATGAGCGATGAAGAGTTTGATAATAATGTGGAAAAATACTCGGTCTACGCGCGCGTGCAGCCCGAGCACAAGACCCGCATTGTCAACGCTTGGCACAAGAAGGGCATGGTCACTGCCATGACCGGCGACGGTGTTAACGATGCACCGTCCATCAAATCCGCCGACATCGGCGTGGGCATGGGTATCACCGGTACGGATGTTACCAAGAATGTTGCCGATATGGTGCTCAGCGATGATAACTTTGCGACCATCGTGCACGCAGTCGGCGAGGGCAGAAGGATTTACGACAATATCCGTAAAGCGATTCAGTTCCTGCTTTCCTCCAACCTTTCGGAAGTGCTTATTATCTTAATCGGCACAGTCTTTATGGGCTTAATCTTAAAATGCTTTGGTGTTACCGGTGCAGGCGGCGCTCTGCTTGCCGGCACGGCGACAACCGTTTTACTGCCGACCCACTTGCTGTGGATTAACTTGGTTACCGACTGCTTCCCGGCGCTCGCTTTAGGGCTTGAAAAGGAAGAACCGAATATCATGAAGCGCAAACCCAGAAGCTCTTCTGACGGCATTTTTGCCCAAGGTATGGGTGTGGATGTGCTGTATCAGGGTATTATTGTAACCATCTTAACCTTAACCGCTTATATCATCGGCTATATTGATGCAGCAGGCGGCTTGGGTCACACTGTTCCAATGCCCGAAAACGAAACCTGTAAGATTGCAATGACCATGGCGTTCTTAACCATGAGTATGTGTGAAATCTTCCACTCCTTCAATATGCGCTCACAGCGCCAGAGTATTTTCAAACTGCCGACACAGAACTGGGCAATTTGGGGCTCTATGGTTTTGAGCTTAATTTTGACCGGATTGGTGATTGAAATTAAGCCGGTGGCGAACCTGTTTAACTTCTATAATCTGGATGTCAAGCACTACTTAATTGCGATGGCACTGGCAATCTCAATTATCCCGATTGTGGAAATTGTCAAGGCATGCCAAAGAGCAGCTCATAAATCTAAATAAGAATTACCTCCGCAAGATAACTTGCGGAGGATTTTTGTATAACGAAAACCACGCGATAGTCGCGTGGTTCAAAAAAGGTTAACCGGTGAACAAAACCTCCGAAAGATGTATAATGGAAAAGACCTGCCAGTCAAAGCCCGTACAAAAATCGGAGGCAAAGTGTGGCAATAAA
>JAFRLX010000120.1 GCA_017430965.1 Clostridia bacterium
CGCCTTGCATTTTATGAAACCGCCCTATCAAGGGCGGTGCGCGCATAGCGCGCGGTGGGTGAAACTGAAAACTGAAAGCTGAAAACTGAAAACTGACAAATAAGGTTTGGCGAGCAAACAGCTCGCCAAATCCTTATTTGTTGCATAAACCTTGTCCGTTTTTCATATGCTTAGGTGAAACCAGTCAAAGAGGGAAGAAATGAAAAAATCGGACAAAATCATCGCCATGCTCTTGCTTGCGGCGGCAGTTGTGAGCATTATCAAATTTGTGCCGGATAAGCAGCAGGTGTTTCACACTTTTCTGGCGGGCTTAGTGAAAGTGGGCGTGCGCGAGAGCCAAACGGCCTTTGTCGAGCGCTATTTGAGCTTTCAAAACCTGCTGCACCGGGAAATGGGCAACCCGCTCACAGCGCCGCAGGTGCAAAAGAAAGAGGAAATAGAGGATTTAAGCGCTACCGATGCCGATGTTGCCGCACTCAAGAAAAAAGCCCTCCAAAAAGCCAAAACCGCCAAAGCGGCGGGGAAGGTGACGGAGCGCACGATTGTGAACATGAACGGGCAGGTTTCCGCGGCGGGGGTAAAGGTGCAAAACCGCACCGATAAGAGCATTGATATTGAAAAAATCCTCAGTGAGGGTGCTAAGCTCCAAATTGCCGACAAGCAAAAGCCCTCTGTTCTCATTTACCACACCCACACGCATGAATGCTATGTGCAGCTTGACGGCGGCAAATATTACAAAGGCGAAACCACCCAATCCGCCGACAGCGCACAGAATGTGGTGCGCGTGGGCGATGCTGTTTGCGCCCAGCTTGAAAAAGCCGGCTTCGCAGTCATTCACGACACCGCTATTCATGATGATGACTACAATAATGCCTACGCCAATGCCGGCAAAGCGATGGATAAACTGCTCAAAAAATACCCTACGATTGATGTGACGATTGATATTCACCGCGATTCTATCGGTGTGGAGGGGGATGAGACGGCGCGCACCTCGGTGGTGCAGGAAATCGGCGGCAAGAAGGCAGCGCAGGTTATGATTATCACCGGCTGCGAGGAAAACTTCATTACCGATTTCCCGCATTGGTATGACAATTTGCACTTTGCTTTGGGCTTGCAAAAGCAGCTGAGTGAGGAATACCCGGGCTTGGCAAGGCCGCTGTATTTTGCCGACAGGAAGTATGATATGTACAAAACCAAAAACTCCGTTTTAATTGAAATCGGTTCGGACGGCAACACCCTTGAACAGGCTGTCTATTCCGGCAAAATGGTCGGGCAAAGCCTTGCTAACTATTTGCAAAAGTATGTCAAAGCATAAACTGCTCAAATCAGTAGAGGAATATCAGGCTCAGGCGTTGATATTCCTCTTGAGTTTTGTTATACTGGAGTGGGTGATTAGATGTTAAAAGAACAGGTTTTAGAATTGCTTGCACACAATCGCGCTTCCTACCTTTCCGGACAGGCGATTGCCGCGTATTGCGGTGTCTCGCGCACGGCAGTGTGGAAGGCAATACAGCAGCTCGAAGGGGATGGCGTTTCGGTTACTGCCAAAACTCACGCAGGCTATCGGCTTGCGGCGGATGTGCTCACGCCCTATGATGTTGCGCTTCCCGCGGAAGTTTCGCTGTTTTTTTATGAGAGCATTGATAGCACCAACACACAGGCAAAGCGCCTGCTTGCAGAGGGCTTGCAGGGAGAAGCGCTGCTCGTTGCCAATGAGCAGACCGCCGGCAGAGGCAGGTGCGGCAGGAGCTTTTATTCACCCAAAGACACAGGCATTTACTATTCCTACATTTTTCACCCGGCGCAGGCGCTCAGCGATGCGGTGCTCATTACCACGGCGGCTGCTGTCAGCGTGGTGCGCGCCATTGAGCGCACCACAGCGCTTAAACCAAGCATTAAATGGGTGAACGATGTCTACCTTGGCGACAAAAAAGTGTGCGGCATTCTCACCGAAGCGGTCTCGGATTTTGAGAGCGGCACGGTGGAGAGTGTGATTGTCGGCATCGGCATCAATTTCAACACAAGCACTTTTCCCGCAGCACTGGAAAAAACGGCGGGGAGCCTTCAGGCGCAAGGTGTTACCCGCGCAGCGCTGCTGCAGGCGGCAGTCGAGGAATTGCGGCGCGTGGTGGCGGATGTCAAGAACCCCGCTATTTTGGAGGATTACCGCGCCCATTCACTGGTGCTGGGGAAAAAAGTGACCTTTCTCAAAAACGGGCAGGCGTTTTGCGGAACCGCTGTCGGCATTGAGCCGGGAGGCGCTTTGCAGGTGCAAACAGAAAGTGGCTTACAATCACTTAGTTCCGGCGAAATTTCCGTGCGCTTAAACGATTGACAAAACCTGTTAAGCTAAGGTATAATAATATAAATTATTAAAATCTTTGGGGGCTGCATGAAAAAACACATTCCCAATATCATTTCTGCCACGCGCATTCTCATCGGCGCGCTGCTCTACCTGTTTAATGATATTAACGGCGGGTTTATCGCGCTCTATGTTGTGTGCGGTATCACGGATTTAATCGATGGTCCGATTGCCCGCAAGCTCAATGCCACAAGCTCTACCGGCGCGCTGTTGGATACCATTGGCGATATTGTGACTTACATGGCGTTTGCAAAAATCCTGTTAGTCAAGCACATGGTGCCCGGCTGGATTGTGGCGTGGATGTTGGGCGTTGCCGCAATTCATTTGTTGGCAGGGCTGTATTCACTCATTAAAGTTAAAAAGTTTTATGTGGTGCATTCCTTATTCGGGAAACTGCTTGGCGGTGCGGTCTTTGTGCTGCCGTTTGCGATGTGGATTGTCGGCATGCTGCCGATTGATTATGACCCTGCCGTGCATTTCTTAATGGCGGTGGCGGCGACCATCGGTACCATTGCGGGGATTGAATCCTTTGCCATTCAAATCAAGACCAATGACCCCGATACCGATATTCACACCATTTACCGCTTATTCAAACCAAAACAATAAATACCTTGTGAAAACGGGCTGTCTCTACGGAGGCAGCCCATTCTTTTTATTTGCTGCGTGAAGAATTTTTGCCGTTTTTCGGATACAATTCAGTGCTGCCGTGTTGCTTTGGCTACACAGCGGCTAAACTGTGTAAATTAGGCTACAAAATGAGGGTGTTTTGCATCTATGCAAACAGGAATTCTTATGCTATATTGAGTATGTAATCAAGAGATTACAAAAGCAATTAGAAACAGCTCGGAAGAAAAACCGACCCACCGGAGAGTATTTTACCACAGCCATAGAGTGTCCTGTGTACTCCGATAACACGACATAATACTTCCTAACAACGATTTGTAAAAACATTTCCTTTCTCCTCACTCGGCTCTTTAGCCGACTCAACGGTGCGGTAACACTCAGCGCTTTACTCCGGCGCAGGATTGGCGGCAAGCCTTTAACCCCTTTTGGCTTTTCTTCAACCTTTCAGTGAAAACGCGGGGAATGACCCTCGGCGAAGATGCTGCCGACAACAGTGACTTCAAAACCGTTTTTCTTCCGAGCAGCTTTCATGAATGTTCCGCTTTTCAGCGATGCATAATCTCCCCGAAAACGCGTAAAAAAACAGAATCAGCGAAGACTTGAAAACACAAGCGGGTGCGATTCAATGCGTTTTTGCAAAACCCATTTTTCTTCCATTTATCTGACAGCCGGTGCGCAATAGCGCATCGGTTGTCACCTTTTGTAAGCGGGTGTTATTTGTGCGGAGCGCAGGGGAGAAGGGTGAAAATAAAAAGGGTTGTCTCAACACTTTGTGCCGAGACAGCCCTTCTTTTGCGATGATTTGATTGGTCTTAAGCGCGGATATAAACCCGGCTTCAGCAACAACAAAACCGGCGAGCGAAACGCAAGCCGAAATGCATATTTTCTTTTCTTCGTGCTCATGCCGCACGGGCACTTACTTTTGTAGCGACACCAAAAGTAAGCAAAAAGTCGCTTAGAACCCTTTCGATTGGGTTCTAAGAATTCCTTGAAACGACCGAAAGGGGACATAGGTTTTTAAAAACATCGAATTTGCAAAGAAAGATGTAGTCTTTTCATTCATCTCTATGACCCCTTTGGATTCCCCCCTAAACTGCGAAGCTGCAGAAATTTTCAGACGCTGCGC
>JAFRLX010000121.1 GCA_017430965.1 Clostridia bacterium
TTGGCTAGAGCATACGGTTCATACCCGTAGTGTCACTGGTTCGAATCCAGTTAAAGCCACCATACGGCCCGGTGGTCAAGCGGTTAAGACACCGCCCTTTCACGGCGGTAACACGGGTTCGATTCCCGTCCGGGTCACCAAGAAATCCTTGTCTTCGGACAAGGATTTTTTAATGAAGCTGCCACTGCGTGGCTAATGAAGGAATGAAGTCGCTTCGCTAATGAAGGAATTAGGAATGTGAAGAAAGTAAATTGGCGGCTTTGCTTCATTAGGTGCGAAGCGCCGACTTCATTAATGAGCGTAGCGAATGGCTTCATGGCGCAGCCGCTTCATTCTAAAAACGAGAGGTAAAATTATGAGAAATGATGAATTATCCGTGCAATCGATGGACTTTGCCGTTGCAATTGTCCGCTTAGTAAAAGAACTTAAAGCAAAACATGAAACCGTGATTGCCAACCAAATCGGCAGAAGCGGCACTTCGATTGGCGCCAATATCCGTGAAGCGCAATATGCTCACGGCACCGCCGATTTTGTGGCGAAACTGCAAATCGCACTTAAAGAAGCAAACGAAACGGGTTATTGGCTTGAATTACTGCTCAAAACCGACTACCTTTCGCAACAAGAGTATCAATGCCTTGAAGATATGTGCAGAAGCCTGCGCGTGATGTTAATATCTTCTATCAACACCGCCAAGAAGAATCAAAAATAACAAAAAGCCGCAATTTGCGGCTTTTTTAATCATTCCTTCATTAGGCGCTTGTCGCCGACTTCATTAATGAGCGTAGCGAATGGCTTCATTCCTTCATTCACGCCCGCGGTGCTGCCCCCGCAACATCACTCCCAAAGTGCCCATATAATAACCGTTGCGGTCACTCGTTGGGCACCTGAATCTATTTTCACTATTTACTATTTCAAATGAATTTGTTATTATTGTTATGACAGTTTCTGAAAGGATTTTCATATGAGTAATAATAACCAAGTTCAATTTGATAACGATTTTATAAAAAAGACCTATCGCACAATTACATCTTCCCCAGATCTGGCACTTACTGAAAGTGTTGCAAACGCTTGGGATGCTGGTGCACACCATGTTTGGATTCAAATACCTGAAGAAAAAGAAGGCATTATATCAATTGAAGATGATGGCACCGGCATGTCAAATAATGAATTCAGAAAACGCTGGATGACTCTAACATATGACCGTCTCACCCATCAAGGCAATAATGTGATTTTCGCTGATAATAGTCCCGAAAAACGCATCGCTTATGGAAGAAACGGAGTCGGCAGACATGGTATGATCTGTTTTTCTGACACTTACGAGGTTGAAACATGGCAAAACGGGAAATCTAACCATTATGTCATTTCACTTGATAAGGGATCTAGACCATTTTTTATAAAAAGCCATAAGTCGTTTTATAAAGATGGACACGGAACGAAAGTATCAGTGCAAGTAAAACGCAATCTCCCTAGTATTGATGATATTTCGAGTATTCTTTCTGGTCGATTCCTATATGATCCTAATTTTGTCCTTTGCATTAATGGCAAAACAATAGACTTATCAAATCATAAAGACATTTATCTGCATACTACTATTCAGACTAATAATAAAATTCCTTTAGATGTTACTGTCATTGATTCTACTAAAACTGCCTTAAAATCTCAACAACATGGCATTGCTTTTTGGGTTGCGGGACGTCTAGTAGGACAACCTTCTTGGTCATTTAACAATATCCAATTTCTAGATGGACGATCTAAAGTGGCGAAGCGATTTACAATTATTATCAAATCCAATGACCTCTTAGAATATGTTTTGCCAGATTGGACCGGATTTATTGAAAGCAGTAATATGCATTATGTTTTTAGGACAGTCGGTGATTTTGTACACGAATTTATTAAAAATGTGATGTCAGAAAAGCGGGAAGAAATTCAAAAAGACATTATTTCTGATTCTTTTGACGCTTTAGATAAATTACCTGTTTATGCCCAACGCGAGGTTTCTGAATTCATTGAACGCGTCACAGAAGATAACCCTTTAGTCAGCTCCGATTTCATGAAACTTGCCGTTAACGCATTGACAAGTATACAAGAATCCACAAAAGGCAAATACCTTCTTAATCAGTTAAGTTCTCTGAGCCCCAATGAAATAGATAAATTATCTTTCATTTTAGATAATTGGGATGTTGATGACATAATGACTGTGATGAACGAAATAGATAAGCGCATTCTTGTTATTGAAGCAATTGAACGCACTTATGAAAACAAAGGAACAGATGAACTCCACACCTTGCATCCCTTAGTTTTAAGTTCCCGCTGGCTATTTGGTCCACAATATGATTCACCTATGTTTACTTCAAATAAATCTTTGTCTACAGTAATTAGTAAACTATTTAAAGATGATGAATATGATATAAGTCAAGTTGAAAACCCTAATAACCGTCCCGATATCGTATGTTTGAAAAGATATAGTTTCAAGGCTGTTTGTACAGAACGATATGATCAAGGAATTATGAAACCTGATCAAATCCTCATTATTGAATTAAAAAGAGGGGGATTTAAAATTGAAGATGAAGAAGTGTCACAGGCCAGTAGTTATGTCAGACAAATAAAGAAGTCTGGCATATTACACAAATCCGCAGAAATAAATGCATATGTTGTTGGCGCTGAAATAGGTGATGTCAACGAAGTTAGCAAAACAGAAAACGGCACAACATATGTTGTTACTTATGGTCAATTAGTGCAAACTGCCAAGTCAAGGCTCTTCAACCTAAAAGACAAACTACAAAAACACTATGACGAAATAGGTGAAAAGAGCATTGTGGAAAAAGCCTTAGCAGAATCAAGACAGTTATCATTAGATATTAATGAATAAGGTCTACTGATAGGCAGAAATGACAAGTAATAAGGCAAGAACGGTTTCCGTTCTTGCCTTAAATTAATCTTTTAATTTCGATTTGTGAATTTTCAATTTTGCAACCTGTCATAGTTTCCGGTTTAACTTAATAATTTACACCCAACTAGTAACTATTTATTATCTCGGACCTAAAAACTTATCCCCGTTTAAATGAATCATATTCTTCAATATTACATGAATATGGTTTATCACTCAACACAAAAAAGTGTTGTGTTAAGCCATCCGCTGAAATATGTGAAGAACTAAAACACTCTACTTATGATGAATTTTACACAGGAATAAATACTCAAATTGAAGAATTGTATAACGGTAGTTTAGAAAAGTTTTTAGATAAACTATATTATGAAATATCAACGGATTATTTAGACACAACTAAGTATATTAGTATAATGGATGATTGTTTTAAACGAGAAGATATTGAGTATTCGCCTACTGAAGTTTTAAATTATTATATTTATCGAAAAGAAAAATTATTTCAAACAGAACATTTCATAAAAAAATTAATTGATTATGATATCTCGTTTATTAGCCTTGATGCTAAAAGACTCTCTACAATGGTTTCAAACACAAAAAATGGGCTTGCAATAAAAGCATTATTAAATCAATTATTTGATAGAAACAAAAAAAACAAATGGAATTCATACGACACAGTTATTGCTGTTTCATACCTAATACAAAGGCAATTTAAGCATGTTGATTTACTAAGACTATTATCTGAAAATGAACCTGCATTGCATGATTATTACAAATACTTTTGCAATGAAAACACAAATTTTTTAGAGTTGTTCAAAAATAAAAGGGCAAATAGTTACGCTAAGATAATACAAGATTTGCATGATTGGAAGGCTTCCTTTTTATACTTTATGTATCTTATGGAATATGATAAAAGAAATATTCTTTCATGTTATGCCTTTTTCAAGAATTATTTTGACAGACTAACAGCCGATTTGGCGTATTTAACAAATGTTGATAAAGAACCAAATTACAAAAAATATTATAAAGAAAAAACATTAATATATTTTTACTTAGAAGTAGAAAATGCAAAAGAAATAATAAAAAAAGCACATGGGTACAGAAATTCAAATCCAGTTGACCACGGTTCTGCCGATTTAATTGATAATAACAATTGCACAGAGGATTTAATTGAAACCATTCAATCCCTTAATATGGTGTTAGATGAATATAAGCGAATCCATAATTTAACATAAACTCAGATTCAAAACATAGTAGCCACACTGAATTTTCAGTGTGGCTATTTAATAGTTTACACATTACTCTTTGTATTATTACATCTCTTGCATAACATTTGCAGATTCTCGGGAACGGTTTTTCCGCCTTGTGACCAAGCGATAATATGGTCGCCTTCCATTTCGTTATACTCAAAATGCTTTCCACATTTTACACAAATGCCATTTTGTTTTTGATACTGTTCTTGTTTTTGTTTGTCTGTAAAAGCTCTAATGTTTAGTTTTCTTTCATCGCCAGTCAGCAAATATTCATATATGCCGCTTTTTTTGGTGACATCTTCATCGGCTAACAGATCTTGTATTCTTAGTTCCAATACTGCCGGGTCAAGGTCTGTTCTCGCACCATGTCGATTAAAGAGCAACCCCCATTCAACACCTTTCATTTCTTTGCGCTTTTTTGGGAATATTGCCTCTACCCAGTCAATGACAGAGCGAAAATAATTCCATAATTGAATGGCACTCGGTTCGTTTTGATGAATTGCCATGTATTTTTCAATGGTCATATTTTCTTTACTTGCAATCCAAGAAATGGCAGTTTCCAAATAATCCTGGCGAATCGAGCTGCCTTTTAAATAATCCCCCGCAAGAGAATTAGCGGCGCAGCCTGTTTTTGAAAAATACCGCTTTGCATCCGACACCCAAGAACCGGCATAAACAGCATTGCGCATTTCTTGGTCTGTCAACTGCTCGCCGGCAATATTTATGATTTTAAACCATTCTAATTTTTCGCTGT
Source organism: Clostridia bacterium (assembly GCA_017430965.1). Lineage (GTDB taxonomy): Bacteria > Bacillota > Clostridia > Oscillospirales > Acutalibacteraceae > RUG714. The sequence continues at coordinate 4,892 of JAFRLX010000121.1, forward strand.
CTGTTCCATCGCAAACATAAACGAACAGCTCATAATCTAAAACTTTGTCCTGAATATCTTGCGGGAGGTTTCCGAAAAACTTTTCATCAACAGAAAATGAATTATCCAAATATTCACAAACGGAGATTGTCCTTTGTTGTCCGTCTAACACTTCGTACGTATCATCGCCCGTTTTGCACCAATAAATCACATTTAAAGGCAAGCCCTTTAAAACCGTTCTTATAACCTCATCGCGCTGCTTATCCTTATAAACAAATTCACGCTGATATTTCGGGCGAATGTCAAGGCGGTCATCATAACCTGTTACGCCTTCTTCATCATCGTTGAAATACCCCTCATAAACTTCGCGGATTTTAATTTTTCTTTCTTCTATATTCATTTTCTCGGCTCCTCTGGATGTTTATTTTTTATCAGTATTCTGGCATACGGAACAACAGGATGGTCAAACTCATCAACCATGTATAAATCACCGTCAACTTGACCTCTTTTTTGTACTTCTTTTCTGTATTTTTTGTGTTCAGGAGTGTATGGATTTACTCCAACTTCTAACCCTAAATTAGCAATTCCAAGCCCAATTATTTCAAATTGTTCAGGGTTATACTTATCCATAAATGTTATTGGAACACCCATAGCACCAGAATAATCACAAGGAATATCAATTGTTTTATCAACATTAATTCCGTCAAAATTGTAGTAGTTATTATAGTTTTCTTTATTATACCTTTTTACTAATATCATTTCTTCATGGCGTTTCTTTATATCAAGATTTGTAAACCACATAACACCAGATACTCTAATAAGTCCTTCCTTATGTTGACTCGCTTTTGCTTTATCCTCATATGGACTTTCAAAAAAGCCTACATTACTTGAAAAACCATTTCCTAACCACATTTTATTATCTCTTAATAAGGGAAATATTTCTTTATATGTAATTGCATTTTGATTACCGATAATAATAAAACTCTTTTTGTAATCCATTAATTGAGCAACATACTCACGAAATAATGAAAATGGCGGATTTGTTACCACTATATCGGATTCTTCCAAAAGCTCGATGCACTCTTCACTCCTGAAATCTCCATCGCCTTCAAGCTCGGTCAATTCATTTTCGCCTGACTTAAACAACTCGGCGACATCAAACATATCAATTCCGCCGTCACCCGTTTTATCGTAAACGGTTGTAACAACGGCTTTGTACGGTTTATTCTCTTCTGCGGTTTCAACTACATCAAATAATGTTAACTGCGTATTAGCAATAGGCGAACCCGTATAGCAAGTACAAATCAGTTTTTTTAATCCTAATCTGTTAAAATTAAGCACAAAGTATTTAAAGAAATTGCTTTCAAACGGGTCATCGCAATTACAAAAAATTGTCTTTCCGTTAAAGTGTTTTTTATAATACCTCAATTCTTTTTCTATATCCGTCAGTTGCGTGTAGAATTCATCTTTCTTTGCTTTACTGGCGTTTTGTAAATATGTGTTGCCTGCCATTTTAACACCGCCTTGATAAAATAAAAAACGCACCGCATAGAGCAGTGCGTAAAAACACAAACTCCATTTAGGTTGCGAATCTAACTTAATACAGTACTATGAAAGCACGCATTAATAGGAGTATGCATTTTTATCAAGGTTGATAAAAATAGCGTACCCACAGTACTGAAAAATATTAAGTTAGATTCGCACTTCTCATTTTATCAAAAACAGGAAATGTAGTCAATATTTTTCATTTATAACAACTGTTTTAAAAGTATAATTATTGAGTTTTAATTCAATCCCCTACAGGCACTCGCCCGCCTCGGCTGCCGGCAAAAAATCCTTGTCGAAAGACAAGGATTTTTTAACTATATTCGCCTGCGGCGAGTTAGATTGTAAAACAGTTATATTGTGCTTGCGCACAGTGATATTTGGCTGCGCCAAGTTGTGCGAATATAATATCACTGCGAGAAAAACGAGCAATAACACTGTGCGGTAAAACCGCAGAATATCACTGCGAACGAAGTGAGTAATATCACTAAAAAATAACCATTATATACTCCATTTCTCGCTCTTCCCCCCACCCAATTGCCCACAAAATAATGATTATGGTCTCTCTGTGGGCACTCGGCACTTTTGGTTATTTGAATGAGGCATAAGTAAGAGGCAAGAGAGTGTTTCCCTTGGTTGTAATGCCATTATCGGTGTAGATTTTGACTACATCACTTTAGACCCGCAAACAGCCAATATCACCGGCGGCACTACCTATGAGCCGTATGTCATTTGTGTCACCGCAAACGGGAACGCTGTGATTATTGAAAAAAACGAAGAATAATCCCACGGTCCCCCCTCAGGACACTCGCTCAGCACTGCTGCCGACAAATAACCGTGGTCGCCGTTCTCCCTGCCAATTTCCCCTGCACTCCGGCACTCTTTGCGCTGCTACCGTTCACAGTGCGCTTTTGCGCACCGCCGGCGCTTGCAGCCGCCTGTTGCATATGCTATAATGACCATAGCCTTTTATTTTAAGGAGAGTGATTATGCGCTTAGTGAGTTTAAACTGCCCCAACTGCAATGCGGCGATGCAGGCGGATGCCGCGCAAAAAGAACTGTTTTGCCCTTACTGCGGCAGTAAATTTGCAGTGGATGATGAAGTCAACCACATTCAGTATGACAACGCGGAGCAGGCGGGCTATGAATTTGAAAAAGGCAGGCAGCGCGCGCAAGCCGAGCAGCAGGCAATTTCCCAACCGCAGCCGCAAAAGAAAAGAAAAACCTGGCTTTGGGTGTTAGGGTGGATATTCTTCTTCCCGATTCCGCTGACCATCATTATAGTGCGCTCTCAAAAGCTGAACAAAACCGCAAAAATCATTCTGCTGTGCGTTTTGTGGGCATTGTTTCTCCTCCTCGGCTTTGCAGGCGAAAAAGAGAATACCGGCGCGAAAACAGCGGCAACCTCACCGACAGGCGCTACCCATTTTGCCCTGCAGGCGGCGGAATAGAACAAGAGCACATTGAAAAAAAGGAACAACTTTTCACTGTTTGCAAGGAGGCTCCATGCACTTTGGTTTTTCTTATGTCGGTTTGATATTCTTATTGATGCTCTACATTCCGAACTTACTTTGGATCAAGTTCAAGCCGCAGGATTATGAAAACTTTGCCGCCCGGGAAAACCGCATTCTGCTCGCGTTTGAGCGCATCGGTGAAGTGGCAGTCACCTGTCTTGTGCTCATTTTCAGCGACTTTAATGTGCAGGGTTGGAGCGCATGGTTGTTTTGGCTGGCGGCAGCATTTGTATTCATGCTGCTGTACGAAATCTTTTGGCTGCGCTATTTCAAAAGCGAGCGGCGAATGCAGGATTTCTACTGCAGCCTGCTCGGCATTCCCGTGGCGGGTGCGACACTGCCGGTGCTCGCGACCCTGCTGATTGCCGTTTACGGCAAAAACATCTTCCTTTTCGCGGCAGGAATCCTTCTCGGCATCGGGCACATCGGCATTCACCTGCAGCACAAAAAAGAAGCGGAAGAATCAACAAAACCACGCTCCTGACAGCGCGGCGATACAAAAAGAGCACTCTGCAAAATGCAGAGTGCTCAGCGTGTAGAAAAATTTGTTTTTCTACACGCTGAAAGCCGGGCGTTGCCCGGCTTTATTTCTTGCAATTAAAATGCATTATTTTTCCTGCGGTGTTTTCTTCTTTCGGAATGTTATCAGCCCTGCGCCCGCGCTCAGCACGGCGGCAAAGGCAAACGCAATTCCTGCATCTCCGGTTGCCGGAGAAGTGCCGGCGCTCTGCTCTGCTGTAGCGGTTTGCGCTTGTGCGGACTGCTGCGGGTTTTCTTCGGCAGCTGCCTGCTGTGCTTCTTCCTTTTTTTCCGGCTGCACATCGTCAGCAGGTTCCGGCTTCACATCCTCTTGCTGTGCTTGGGTAATGGTGAGCGTTCCCTGTGCCGTTCCATCTTGGAATTGCACACTCAGGGTGTGTTCACCCAAGGAGAGCGCGCTTAACAGCGCTTCTTTTAATGTGATTTGCAGGCTGCCCTCACCGGCGATGTAATCGGCAGTGTTCACTGCAGTACCGTCTATCTCCAAGCCCGTGAAGTTGCCAAAGGTTTGGCTGTCCTCGGTGTCGCGGTGCACGGTGAACTTCAGCTCTATGCCGCTGCCCTGCTGCCAGCTCAGTGCATCGCCGCCTTCAATGCTGTATACCGGGAGAGCGCACACGGTGTAGGTTCCGCTAACCGCTTTGACATCATAGTTCGGGTTATCTGTCCAGGAGACAGCAATCTCATAGTCGCCCTCTATGCTGCTGTCGGCATTTGTTGTCAGGGTGATGCCCAAGTCATCGCCCGCGACCATCTCGCAATCCACCGTATAGGTGAGCGCTGCCAAATCGGCGCCGCGATAACTGCGCTGATTGTCCGCCGTTATGGTGACAGCTTTCTTTGCCACGCTGAGCGCGACATTTTCGCTCATGCTCTTAAAGTTTCTTGTATCCTCCGGCGTGAAGGTCGCTGCAAAGCTCTTTTCGCCGGCATCGCCGACAGCCTGCTCGCCGTCATCCCATTCCCAGCCTCCGGGAAGAATGACGGAAGAAAGATTGTCGCCATAAGTCGCCTGCAAGCCTGTCGGCACGGTGAATACAGGTTCTGCCTGAGCCACTGTAATCTCGCCATAGCAAACGCCTTCCAGATAATTCTCGCTCTCTTGGCGCACCGCGCGGAGCGTGTAGGTGCCCGCATTCACGGGGATATCGGTTGTATAGTCGCTGTCCGGCGCACCCTTTTCTTTGTAGGAATACACCACCTGCGCTTGTTCCGGATTGGACTCTTCCGTAAGGCTCGGCTGAACCGCTGCTTCACCGTAAGTCCAATCACCGCAAATGAGAACGGGGTCCAGCGCTTTTTTGCTAAAGGAATAGTCGCTGCTGACCGTGTAGGTGCTGTTTGTGTCCTCCACCGTGATTACGGCGCTATAGCTTCCGTAGCCGCCGGGTGCGACTTCACCGAAATCGCTGCTGCCGTCCGCTGTGCGGTAAGTTAAACCGGCGCGTGCGGCACCGCCGGTTGCCGCTTCCAATTCATCTTTGCCGCTGAGGCTTGCTTCTATGGAAAGACCATCGGCAAACACCTTGTGCGCGGGAACGGTGCCCTGCACCACAATGCGGCTGTCTGTCAACGGGCAGTTTGCCACGGTGCAGGCAGCAATGATGCAAAAATGCTCGCTGTCTTCGGTATAGCTGAAATTGTGTACGTGCTTGAATGTTGCGCTGAACGCCCTGTCTGCAGTCATGGGAATATCGTATTCATAACTTGCCACGGTTTCCCCATCTGCCCGGTAGTTTGTGCGTGTCGGCTGCACTTCGACTGAATCATCGAGTGTCAGTGTATCCAAAACATAGCCCTCGTCCGGCGTAATGACAACTGTCACGGTTTTTTCACGCGGCACGGAATAGGTCAGCGGTGTGTCGGCAGTGCCGCCGGCAAGCGCTGCAGCGCTCTGGCTGTAGGCAGTACCATCCGCCCAAAGGCTGATGCTGCCGCCTGTGCCTGCCGCTGTTTTCAGGTCAAACTGTGTGTTGGCAGACAACAGGTACATTTCAATCGGAATATTCGCCATTCCGGCGCTGGTCCACGCACGACAGGAAAGGCCGTTTTTCGCCTCGACAAGCGTTGCAAAACCGGTTTGATAGCTCTCTTTCGGTCCATTGGTGCCGACAAAGCGGTAGCCGTAACTGTCGGGAACAGTGCCCTGCACTTGCGCCATCGTGCTGTCTGCCTGCAAGTAGATATCGGAACCCGCCGCAATGCCGCGGAACGGCTCCATCGACTCGGAATAGGCATAGTGCCGCCCCGCATCGACAATCTGCTCAAATTTTTGGTTACCGGTACGGCTGACATTAATGCTGCGCGAAGCAAACATAAAGGTGTCATCGCCCTGCGCATCCGGAACGGAAATGCACAAATCGGTGCGCATACCGATATGCATTTTCTTTTCAACCGATAACGGGCAGACGGAAAGCGGATTGCTCGGATCTCCTGTTATATAGGCAAAATACAAAGTGTCTGTATAGTTGCCGTTGTCCAAATTCCCTATGACCGTTACATCTAAAAAGCTCACTTGCACCGCCGCGCGGCTGCCGTCCGGCAAAATTGCCGCATCTTCAAAGCGCAGCGTAAACGAACCATACAGAGTGTAGCCGGCTTTAATCGGGCAATTCGGAGAGTAGATATAACCCTGATCATTCACCTGAAATTCAAACCCTTCATAGGGTTTGATCATTTGTGATAATTGCACATTTTCGGTGTTGATTTTTGTCGTGTCAATGCGCAGTGTCGCAATCGGCGCATCCTTGACAAACGAACCCTCGCTTTTGTGCACGCTTACCTCAGCGGTTTCCGGCGTGCTCTCTGCCGTCCACTCCGCAGTATTTGAGGTGAACTCCTTGTTGGAAGCAGAGACAAACGGCATGGAAACAATCATGCTAAGCATCAATAATAATGATAAGCTAATCGTGAAAATCTTTTTCATGGCGCAACTCCTTTTGTATTTCTGGTTTTATTATAGGTAAAAGTCAACTGTTTTTCAATCCTTTTTCTAAAATGACTTGTTATTGTGCTAATTTCACTTGTTTTTGTGCATAAAACAGGCTATAATGGGCTTAGAAATGCTAAGGAGGCTCACATGAATCAGCAGGCTGTCGCCGACCTTTCGGCAGAGCTTATTATAAAATATTATAACAATGATTATATGCCCTTTTTGCTGGCGATGGATGATGAAGCACTGTGGTACGGCCCCGCCGAGGGGCAGTTTTTGCAAGGGCGCGAAACGATGATAAAAACCTGGCAGGCGGAGGAGCACAAGCTCACATTCACCATGGGAAACTTAAAGGTGCGCCACATCGCGGCACACACGGCTTCCTGCGAGGTGATGCTCACCTACTCGGTGGTCACCCATTACCCTGACGGGCACGACATTTCTGTTTTCCAGCGCCTGCAAATGACCTGGTGCGAGCGCAAACAAACCGATGCCGCGGGCAACACGGAGAAAGTGCCGAAAATTTTGGTCTGCCACATCTCCAACCCTCACGGCTTGCATGAGGACGATACGATTTATGCGACCAACTACTCTCCGGTGTTCTCCGGCAGCAAAGCGCTGCTGCAGCGGGGCGAGCGCCTGCACTTTCACGGCACCGACCGCTCGGACTACTTTTTCCTCTCCGATTCCATTCTTTGGATAGAGGCAACTGCCGCCGGCAAGCACAGCCTGCTGCACACCGCCGAGGGCGAAATCGAGGTTATGCGCAGCGTTGCCGCGCTGCAAAAAGATTACGGGCACTTATTCCTGCGCTGCCACCAAAGCTACTTGGTCAACCCGCATTATGTGCGCAAGCTCTGCCGCTTTCGCCTGACATTGACCGATGGCACCGAACTGCCCATTCCCGAAAAAAAATATACCGCCTTTCGCGAAGCGGTACAAAAAGTGCTCAAACACTGAGTTTGACACAAGCGGCGGCAGTGAGTACAATGATTATTACAGTATGATGAGAGGGGATTGTCGATGAAACGCGTTATCGCTCTACTTTTACTTTTGAGCCTGCTGTTTTGCAGCGGCTGTGTGTCGCAAGAAGCGGCGGTTGATTTCCAAAACAGCTATGAAATCCCGAAAACCGTAACTTCTTACAAGCGCTTGGATACCGCACCGAAAAAGGATTGGAAGGCGCAGTATATTTGGGATAACAGCGACGGCAGCGAAGAGGATGTGTGGATGTGCCTGCGCAAAAGTGTGACTTTGAAAAAATTGCCACAGACCGTCAACGCCTGCATTTCCGCCGATTCCAAATATTGGCTCTACATCAACGGTGAGTGTGTTGTCTTTGAAGGCGGGGTCAAGCGCGGTCCCACCGAGAGCGACAGCTACTATGACACGGTCGACCTTGCGCCCTACCTCAAAGCGGGCAACAATGTGATTGCTGCTCTGGTGTGGTACTGGGGCAAGGATAAAAGCTTTTCTTACCAAGACAGCGGCAGAGCCGGTTTCCTGTTTGAAGCGGGAAACATTCTTTCCGACAGCAGTTGGAAAGTGCAGCGCCACACTGCCTACCAAAGCAACAGCGGCAAGCAGCCGAACTACCGCCTGCCGGAGTTTAGCATTTACTATGATGCCACACAAGAACCGGGAAATTGGTTAAGCCCTGATTTTGACGACAGCGCCTGGCAAAACGCAACGGCACTGAAGCGCGGCGGTGCGGCGCCATGGGGAACCCTTTACCCGCGCGGCATTCCGCTGCTCAAAGATTACGGTTTGAAAGATTATGAAAACGCTGCCGACTACTGCGGCAAAACCCTCGGCATTGCCCAAACCGTGACAGTGGACATTCCCTACAATGCGCAATGCACCCCGTATTTTAAGATAGAAGCAAAAGCGGGAAAAACAATCAAAATCACGACAGAGAACTCCTCTATCGGCGCGCCGCGCGACACCTACATCACCAAAGACGGCGAGCAGGAATTTGAAGCCCTCGGCTGGTTCAACGGCGAGCATATTCGCTACCGCTTTCCTGCCGGTGTCACTATCCTGGAACTTAAATACAGAGAAACCGGCTACGATACCGCGTTTTCCGGCAACTTCCGCTGTGAGGACAGCGCACTCAACACCCTGTGGCAAAAATCCCTGCGCACACTCTATGTCACCATGCGCGACAATTACATGGATTGCCCGGACAGAGAGCGCGCCCAGTGGTGGGGCGATGTGACCAATGAAATGGCAATGAGCATGTACAGCTTGGATACAAGCTCCTACCTGCTCTACCAAAAGGGTGTGGCATCCATGCTCGGACATGTGGACCCGCAAACCGATGTGTTGCCGACCGTGGTGCCGATTAGCGATGCCTTCTTTGAGCTGCCGGTGCAGCAGTTGGCAGGCATCTGCGGTTTTTGGACTTACTACCTCTATACGGGCGATGCCGACTTTATCCGCACTGTCTACCCCGCCTCTCTGCAGTACTTAAAGCTGTGGTCCACCCAAAGCGACGGGCTTGTGGAGCACCGCAGCGGCTCCTGGGACTGGATGGATTGGGGCTCGCGCGAGGATGCCGTTGCCATTGAAAATGCCTGGTACTACTATGCCCTCTCACAAGTCAAAAACATGGCGCAGCTGTTAAAAGAGCAAGCTGCCGCGCAGGCATGCGAGAATCAAATGCAGGCGCTCAAAAAAGCCTACCAAAGCCTGTGGACGGAAGGCGGCTACAAAAGCAGCTCCGTCAGCAAGCCCGATGACAGAGCCAATGCGCTCGCCGTCCTCGCAGGGCTTGCAAACAAAGAACAGTATGCCGCCATTCAGGAGGTGCTCACCGGCACCACCAACGCCAGCCCCTATATGGAATACTATGTGCTGGAGGCGCTGTGCCGCATGGGGCGCTGTGACCTGGCGCGCGAGCGCATGGAAAGCCGCTATGACAGGATGATTCGCGAGGACTACTCCACCCTGTGGGAGCGCTGGACCAAAACCGGCGGCACGATGAACCACGCCTGGTCCGGCGGTCCGCTGGTAATCATGAGCAAATACTTTGCGGGGGTACGCCCGCTCACTGCCGGCTACACGGAGTTTGAAATTGTATCGCAGCCGGCGGGGCTCACACAAATTGAGTGCACGGTACCCTCGGTCAAAGGCTACATCAAGCTCAAAGAAACGCAAAATGCCGACAACCGCTTCTCTTTAAGCGCGCAAATTCCGCAAGGCACCACCGCTCGCATTTACCTGCCCTACCAAAGCGGGCAGAGTGTAAACTGCAACGGCAGCGCCATTTACCGGGGCGGCAAATTTCTCGGCGCCGACGGTATGCGCTTTGGCGGTATCCAAAACGGTTTTATTGTCTTTGAAGTCAGCGCCCCGACCGCGCGGCAGGTAGCATTTGAAACCGCTTGACAACGTTCCGAATCAAAAAATCCTTCTCGGTAAAGGTGAGTCCCCGTAACGAAGGTTAGCCCTCAAATCGCATCTTTTTCGCCATAATTGCATTAAAATAGTCGCTTAGGCGTCAGCCTTAAGCGACTATTTTGCTTTATTCTGACAGAAAATCTGCCGATTTTAGGGTGCATAGCAGTTTTTGCTAAGTAGTTTTATTCGAATAAGGGAGAAAATTTTTCTTGCATACTTGCCGTATTCAAGGGAAATTTTATCACTTAGGCGGATGAAAATACAACGCAAAAACCAA
>JAFRLX010000122.1 GCA_017430965.1 Clostridia bacterium
AGCCTTAAGCGACTATTTTGCTTTATTCTGACAAAAAATCTGCCGATTTTAGGGTGCATAGCAGTTTTTGCTAAGTAGTTTTATTCGAATAAGGGAGAAAATTTTTCATGCATACTTGCCGTATTCAAGGGAAATTTTATCACTTAGGCGGATGAAAATACAACTCAAAATCCAAACTTCGTTACTGGGACTCACCTAAAAAGAGACTTGCTTTTGCAAGTCTCTTTTTCTGCAGGCCAAAACCCTTTATTTGCGCCATTTTTGAGCATAGGTGTGCTACCTGTGCAGTAGCGTCTAAAAACGCATATTATTTACAAAAAACTGTCCTGTATTTTTGATTGCGGCTGTTGGGCTTGTCGGGAATGGTCATTTCCAATTTTCCGGCGGCAAGCAGCGGTTTTAAAAAGTTGTTATGAAACGCCTTTCTGCCTTCCACACCGACAAATGCCTGCATTTCCTGCCTTGTTCGCGGCTCTTTGCAATAATCAAGCAACATTTCGACTTGTTCCTGACTTGTTCCCAAGGAACAAGTCGCCGCAATTTCCTCTAATGCCTGTTTAAGCAGTTCCAACATAAAAACAATAAAATCATTCGCACTGACTTTCCTGTTGCAGGCGTTGATGCAATCGTAGTATGCTTTTTGATTCCGGTAAATCAATGTTTCAACGGGAATGAAAGCGAACAGCGCATTCCATTTTGAAACAATCAGTGTGTGCCACAATCTGCCGAGCCTGCCGTTACCATCCAAAAACGGGTGAATGACTTCTAACTCATAGTGAAAAATGCACCCTTTTATTAACGGGTGAACATCGCTGTTGCCAAGCCAAGAAAGCAAGTCACTCATAATGTCGGGAACATATTGCCAAAGAGTACCGACATGAATCACTTTGCCGCTTTCGCTGTCAACAATCCCTGCCGGTTCGGTGCGATAAGCGCTTGCGCCTTTCACCAAACCGCGCATTAACACGCCGTGTGCTTTGAGCATGTCTTCTTGAGAATACGGGTCAAGTGTATCCATCAATTCGTAAATTTCAAAAGCATTTTTCACTTCTTCAATATCTTTTGGAGGCGCCAAAACGCGCTTGCCGCCCAAAACGGCTGTCACCTGCTCTAACGACAAGGTATTTTGCTCAATCGCGAGGGATGAGTGAATGGTTTTGATGCGGTTTTCACGCCTTAATGTAGGGTTTTTATCAAGCCCCGAAGACACATTCACCCTACCTGCCAATTCCGCGATGTCAGCCACAAGGCAAAGCATTTCGTTATTCAATTCAAAAACCGGGCGATAACTCATTTTTACCTCTTTGTTCACTGAAGAATCATTGTTATTCTTATACTACCATATTATTGACCTTGATGCAATCATTGAAACATTCAAAAACAGAAATGATGTCGTGTAATGCAGTTTAGTCACCCCATTCTTCACATCCCCAAAAGGCAACCGCTGCACTTTTTCTAACAACAAATAAAAACGAGATTCAAAAGGGAAAATTTCATTTCAAAAAACGGCTACATTCCAAAAATCATTCATTCATTTTTAAAAAGATAAAAAACAAAGAAATCGCAGTAGTTACAGCATTTTCCTATATTAATATTAGAATTTTTTAGTGTTTTATAATTGATTTTTTTGATAACAATCATATACCGTTTCGTGACTCAAAAAGAGAAAAAAATAAGGCGAGGGGTCATTCCTCGCCATTCGTGAGTATCATTCTGTCAGGATATCAACAATTCTTTCAATTTTGTTTTGTGCCTCGGGTGAAGCCGATAAGATTCTTTCTGTGAGTGCGTTAGCATCGGCTTCCACCATTCTGCCGGTAAGCAGGTAATCGGCGGTTACATTCAGCGCCTTGCTAATCTTCATCAGATTTTCAGAAAGAATGGATTTGCTGCCTCGTTCTGCAGTTGAGAGCATTTGCGGGGATACATCAGCACGAGCAGCAAGTTCCTCTTGAGATAATCCTAACTGCTTTCGCTTCATGACAATGCGTTTACCCATTTCGCTATAGAAATTTTCGGCTTTTGGCATCGTAACACCTCCTCCACTCTTTTTTAATTATACTTTCTGAGGTGGAATAAATTAAGCGACTACTTTTTAGAAAATCAAAAAGAGTATAAATTTTCGACTTCTTTTGACATATCATGCACAATAAATGTGATAATGTGATGTCATCAAAAGACGGAGGTGTATGTATGAATTACCAAAAACTACTCAAAAAAATCGCAAAAGAAAATAATACTACCCCGCAAGAGGTAGACAAAGAAATGCGCTTGGCAATCCAAGCCGCCGGTTATGATATTTCACCCGAATTGTTCATTGCCCTCGCTGCAGCAAAAGTCCAAAGTGAAATGATGAACGGCAAACAACAAAATAATAAATAAACAGTCACCCCACTCTGCACACGCACCGGATAGTATCGGTCAGTATGCGGAATGGGGTGACTTAATCTATGCTTTTTTAAAAAATTATTCCTTTGTTAATTCTTGATACATTTTGCTAAACCGATATAAATCAAGGAGGTAAGTGTCATATTGGATAAAATAATCGATTGGGTATATTTAAAAGATTTTAACAGACTTCATCAATCAACTCCCGAAAGCGAAAAACAAATAGAAGACCTTCAACGGAACCAAACAAAATGAAAAACTAAAAGACTCTATTATCGTTTCGGGTGCAACGGGCGTAAAAACAAGGTGAAAAATGCCTGTTTTTGGCTAATTTTTTGAATAAAAATTATTGCAGTTTTGACTGTAGTTACGCCGAAATCCGCCTCGCGTTGCACCCGGCAGCTTTCGGGTGCAACGCGGGTGCAACGCAGACCGTTTTTTACCGGTTTTTGCCGGTTCAATTCCGTTTTTACAAGATAATTATTTAATGAAATATACGCCTGTGGCGTATATGAAATAATGACTAAAGTCATTATGAAATATTGCAGTTATCACTGCAATATGAAGTAAAATTCATTCCTCATATGCGTTAGCATATTTCATACACGCAGTGTACTTCATATTGCGAAGCAATATTTCACTCATTCCGAAGGAATGAATTTCATTGAAAAAACCGTTCCAACGGAACGGTTTTTTCTGGTGCTGATGGCCGGACTTGAACCGGCACGGTATTGCTACCGAGGGATTTTAAGTCCCTTGCGTCTGCCTATTTCGCCACATCAGCAAATGCAAGAATTATTTTAATATATTCTCGGGTATTTGTCAATCATTATTTTAGCAATCCTCCTGTTCGCTTGTGCGAACAGTGTTGAGCAGTGTTTCTATGCGCTGCCGCAACCTGTGTGCAGCTAAAACACCGCTCAGCGCAGCGCGGCAAAGTCCTCATACAGCGGCACGTGGCGGGCGGTGAACTCTTTGCCGTTTAAGTAGGCAAGGCAGTCGGCATCGGTGGAAAAGTCAAAGCGCAGCTTGTAGGAATAGAGCGCCTGCTTTTTGTAGCCGATTTTCTTGCCCTCTTTGTTGTCGGAATACTTGCCGTCGCCAAGCAGGGGGTGCCCGATGTGCGCTAAGTGCGCGCGGATTTGGTGCGTTCTGCCGGTGAGCAAATCAATCTCTAAAAGGGCAAAGCGGGGCTTTTGTTCGAGCACTGTATACTTGGTAACAATGGTTTTGGCGCCGGGGAAGGGCTTGTTTTTGACAATAACCTTGTTTTTGGCTTCATCTTTAAAGAGGTAAGCTGTCAAGGTTTTTTCTTTTACATCAAAGTTTCCGCAGGCGATGCAGAGGTACTGCTTGCGGATTTCTCTATCCTTAATTTTTTGGTTCAAAACCCGCAGCGCTGCGGCGTTTTTGGCACAGAGCACCAAACCGCCCGTGTTGCGGTCAATGCGGTTGGCAAGCGAAGGCGTAAAGGAGTTCTCCTTGTCGGGCTGATAGTCTCCTTTTTCGTACAAATAGCGCAGCACTCTGCCGATAAGCGTGTCGGTATATTCACTTTTGTCGGGGTGGCAGAGCAGCCCCACGCGCTTTTCCAAAATCAAGAGGTTTTCATCCTCATACACAATGTCGAGCTGCTTGCCGGCTTTCAGAAATTCATAGTCCGGCGCGGCGGTCTCGAAAAACTCATCGTTAATGTACATCTCCACCACATCACCGCAGTGCAGGCGGGTGGAAATTTGCGCGCGCTTGCCGTTAATTTTAATGCGCTTAAGCCTGATGTACTTATACATCAGGTTAACAGGCAGCGCCGGCACGCTTTTGGTGATAAATTTATCCAAGCGCTGGTCGGCATCGTTTTTGGAAATCTCAAATCGCTTCATAAGCGTAGTATAGCACAGAATGAGGGAAAAGACAAATAAGGATTTGTCGCGCTCTTTGAGCGCGCAAATCCTTATTTGAGTGTTCAGTCGCAAGGCTACGCCTTGCATTTTATGAAACCGCCCTATGGGGTGCATGCCATAAAAAAGGTTTGGTTTTTGCGTTGTTCTTTCATCCGCCTAAGCGATAAAATATTTCATCCATACACAAAGTATGCAAGAAAGATTTTATCACTTATTCGAATAATATTACTTAGCAAAAACTGCACCGCACTGAAAATCATCAGATTTTTTGTTAGAACAAAGAAAAAAGCTTCGTTAAGGCTGACGCCTAATGATGATTTTTTCTGAAGTTATAGCGAAAAAGATGATGATTTTGAGCAAACATTCTTTACGGAGAGTGGCGA
>JAFRLX010000123.1 GCA_017430965.1 Clostridia bacterium
GAATACACTGCGTATTGCAAAGAAAAAATCGAAATAAAGGTGCTTAAAGAAATGCTATTAGGCACATCAGCCTTGATTGTTTTTATTCCCATGTACCGCAAGCAGAGATTGGCAAAAACGCAAAATCGCTGTATCTACGGCGATTTTGTAATATTATGCTTTAAATTACTTATCTATAAAGAATGATTTAATACAATTTAAAAATAAAATGATATTATAAGAATGATAAACAGTCGCGTGGTTTCAGCCACTTTTTCGACAGTCTGTGCGGCGGTTGCAATGTGCAACCGCCGCTTTCATCTCAATGTGAGTTTCGTTAAAAAAACCGCGCAAGGCAATGACCTTTCGCGGTTCTTTTGGTTTTTATAAGTAATGTTCTCTTAATTCTTCCGGTGTTTTCGCGCTCAAATAGGCAGGAGCAATGTCCAAAACGGTTTTTGCGCCGCTGTTGCCTTCGCAGTTTAAGCGATAAGCAGCTCTGGCGTAGGCTGCTAAGACAGAACCGGTAAACTCGGGGTTGGAATCGAGTTTGAGAGAATATTCAATCACATGCTTGGTGCCTTCCGAAGAAGTGCCGCTGTAAATCACGGAACCGCCATGGGGAAGGGTGGAATGGTTTTGCTTCATTTCTTCTTCACTGATAAAATGCACAGTCGTGTCATAATCATCAAAATAGTTGGGCATGGTTTTGATTTCTTGCTCAATCTTTGCTAAATCAGCACCTTCCTCGGCAACGACAAAGCATTCTCTTGTGTGTTTTTGGCGCGTGGTCAAATCCGGATTTGAACCGCTTCTGACTGCTTCAAGCGCAGCCGGAACGGGAACGGTATACTGCCTGCAGTCCTTAACACCTGCAATGCGCCTGACAGCATCGGAATGCCCTTGGCTGACACCTCTGCCCCAGAAGGTATAGGCTTCGCCATCCGGCAAAACGCTAAGAGAATACACGCGATTGATGGAAAACATTCCGGGGTCCCAGCCGCAGGAAATCACGCTGATTTTACCTGCTTGCTTCGCTGCTGCATCCACAGCTGCAAAATGGGTGGGAATCTTTGCGTGCGTATCAAAAGAATCAATGCAGTTATAAAGCGCTGCAAACTGCGGTGTCTGCTGCGGTAAATCGGTCGCAGAGCCGGAGCAGATAATCAGAACATCGATATCTTCTTTTCCGCTTTCCAAAGCGCTGATGCTTTTGACCTGTGCGCCTTCTGTCGCGATTGTAAGCGTTTCCGGTGCACGGCGGGTGTAGACGGCTTTTAATTGTAAGTCATCATTCTTTTTAATCGCTGCCTCGACACCCTTGCCAAGGTTGCCGTAGCCTAATATTCCGATTTTAATCATACCATAACCTCCTAAAGCTTTGCACCGACAGGTGCAAGCAAAATCTTTAATCAGTATAACATAGTCAATGGGATATTTCAATATTTAATATACTATTTTCATACCCTCTAAAAAAAGACCGGCAAAAAAGTATTACACATAAATGAGTACAAGCAGTAATATGCATTGTATGAGGGCAATCAGCGGCAGCCCTATCATAAAGCGCTTGTGCTTTGTTTTATGGCGTATGAGCAGCATTGTTATCCACATCGAAAGCGCGCCGCCGAGCAGTGCAAGCGTAAAGAGCAGCTTTTCACTGATGCGCCACAGCTGCTTTTTGGCTCTTCGCTTATCCGCTATTGTGATGATAACGGAGAGTAGAGAGATACTTATGAAATAAATGGTCAAATAAATCATATTGCCATTATAGTCAATCAGTCGGTTTTTTGCAAGCAGAAAGGAAGCATTATGAAAAAATGTTTGGCACTCATTATGCTGACAGTGTTCCTGTTGAGTTGTTGGGGTTGTACACAAGCAAAAGAAGAAAAGGGTCAAACGAAAAAGGAAGAAAAAACCATCAACTACACGGAAAATATGAAAGCAGTTTGGCTTTCTTACTACGAAATAGAAGCGTTGTTTTCCTCGCTCAATGAAGCACAAGCACAGAAAAAATGCGAAAGCATTTTTTCGCTTTTGGCACAAAAGGGAATCAACACGGTCTTTTTTCATGTAAGGGCTTTTGCAGATGCTTTTTATTCTTCGAAATACTTTCCGTTATCGCGTTACTGCCCCGAAGGGTATGATGTATTAAAGCTGGCTGTTGAGAGTGCACATAAAAACAAAATTTCGCTGCATGCGTGGGTGAATCCTTACCGCGTCGCGCTGGACACAACCCTTGATGCTCTGCCGGCAGAGTCGCCGGCTGTCAAGCTTTATGCGGAAGATGCAGCCAATCTCATTCTCGTCGATAAGAATATTTTCTTCAATCCGGCAAGTATCAAGGTGCAGCAGTTAATCCTGAGCGGTATTAGAGAAATCCTGGAACACTATGCGGTGGACGGTGTTCATTTCGATGATTATTTTTATCCTTCCGACAGTGAAGAAATCGATAAAGAAAGCTATGCTGCTTATAAGAACAATGGCGGAAATATGAATTTATCCGATTTTAGGCGAGAAAATGTGAGCAACCTGATTGCTGCTGTACATGGCTTAGTGAAGGGAAAAAACGACAGCCTGCTCTTCGGTGTCAGCCCGCAGTGCTTTATTGAAAAAAACCGTGATTTGCTCTTTGCCGATATTGAAACTTGGGTGCAGCGGGAGAGTGTAGACTATTTGCTGCCTCAAATCTATTTCGGCTTTGAAAATGAAAGCGCACCGTTTTGCACATGTGTGGATACCTGGGTAGAATTTTTGCAAAAAAAGCCGGTAAAGCTGTATGTGGGCTTAGCGCTCTATAAGAGCGGGAAAGAGGATGCATATGCGAGTGAAGACAGTGAAAATCAACAATCCGCTTACTATGAATGGATGAACCACAGTGATATCATTGCGCGCGAAATGGAGTATCTTCATTCATGCGGGATAAAAGGATATTCTCTTTACTCTTATGCTTCACTGATGGAAAATGCCGAAAACGAAAATATGGAGAAAGAGGTTCAGAACCTATTGCCTCAATTAAAAGAGTAATCTGTGAAAAAAGTTGTGCAAAATTCACAAAGAAACAGGCAAAAAATTAGTGAGTAATATAGGCAAGTATATGGTATAATATTTATAATAATTAACAGTGTTAATTAATAATGAAAAATGTGGAGAAAAAAGATGAAACAGACATATACAGGAAAAGAATTAATCATGTATTTGGTCGGTATGTTCGGTCAGAATATTATCTACCAGGTGATTGCTGCCGGACTTATCAGCTTATATCTCGGTTCGGTACTGTATATCCCGGCCGCAACAATCGGTGTCATTATTTTTATCGCCAGAATTTGGGATGCGCTTAATGACCCGATGATGGGGACCATTGTTGACAGAACCCATACCAAGTGGGGTAAATGCAGACCGTACCTGATTATTTTTCCGGCAATTATCGGTTTGATGACTATCCTTTGCTTCCTCAACGGCAGGTATACCGATGCCGACAGCACAGGGAAAGTGCTGATTGTGATTTGGGCTGCTGCATCTTACATTATTTGGGGTATGCTCTTTACGGTTTGCGACATTCCGCTGTGGGGCATTACTTCCTTAATGACCGAGGATGAAAATGACCGCTCCACAATTATCGGTTTGGCGCGTGTGGCAGCAGGTATCGGCGGTCTCGGAACCGTTATCAGCTTCATTCCCGATACTGTTAAAGGGTTATTTGCGGGAAAATATGAAGCAATGATTGGCACCAACGGCTACACTGCCAATATGGCGGCAGAGGATACCAAGAAGGCGGCGTGGATTTTTACGGTGATTATTGTCACGGTTGCCGCCACCATCTGCTTTGAATTGGCAGGCCTCGGTACCAAGGAGCGCGTGCCCGGTAATCCGGAAGATAAGCGCGGCATTATTGAAAACTTCAAGATTATGTTCCGCTGTAAGCCCTTCCGCCAAATTCTTATTTCCGGTGTCATCAGAAGCCCTTTGCAGCTGCTCATGATTATGGCAGTTCCGCTGATGATGTATTACTATATGGATAATGATGTCGGCAATGTCGGCAGCAGAGAAGGCTTAATAATTAAAGTCGGCATTATTGCGCTGATGGTATTTATTCCGCAGTTTACCGCAATGCTTATCACACCGGCACTTGTTAAGAAGTTTGAAAATAAAAAGATTTATAATTTCTATTCTATTGCAGGTGCGGTGCCGTATGCGGCAATCATTGGAATCTACTTTGCATTTAAGGGCAACCTTCTTTCCATGCCTGCTGTTATCCTGACTGCTATTTGTATCGGGCTTGCAACGGCCTCCATGGGCGGTATCAATGTAATGCAGTCCATTATGATTGCGGACTGTGTGGACTACGAGGAGTATCATTCCGGCTTTAGACCTGACGGTGTTTTTTTCTCCGGTCAGTCTTTCTTGACAAAGCTTGCCGGCGGTATTGCCGCTTTGATTCAAGCATTGGTGTATACGGTTGTCGGTTTTTCCGATGCCAACCTTGAGGTTATCAATGAGAAGCTCAGAGGCGGCGCACATTTCTTTGAATTGGACGGCGGTAAATATGCAATGGGTATGTTCTTCCTGATTTCCGTGCCGATTGCAGTCGGTATGGTGCTTTCCGCAATCCCGACTCTCAAATTTGCTATGAGTGATAAAGAACATGAAGAAATGTTAGAAGCACTTGTCGAAAAGAGAAGAGGCGTAGCCTTGGCAGGCGCAAGTGAGAGCGCAGCACCGGTGAATACCGATGCAGAAGGGGTTGCACCCGCAGCACTTTCCGGTGAAGAGGATGCGAACGAAGCGCCGGAGAACGAAAAATAGAAAGAATAAGAATAATTAATGAAATAATGAGTCAATCGGGGTATCCTCAAATAGAGGATACCCCGATTGTTTCAAAGTTTATTCTACTGTTTACTAAGGCTTATTTTTAAGCTGATGGGGAAGTGGTCGCTGGGATATACATCGTTATAGGTTTCGGTTAAAATCTTATATTCCTTTACCTGAATGCCGGTTTTGGAAATCATAAAATAATCGATATTCTGAGAATCCAAAGCGGCTCCGAAATTCTGAAAAGTTGCACCCTTTTGGGTATTTTTTGTTTGGTACTTGGCATCGTTAAAATTCTCGGTTGCCGCGCGGTAGGTTTCGCTATCCTCGGTTGCATTGAAATCGCCCATGATGATGCCGGGAAGGGAACCGAACTGGTTGATTTTATCCAGCACAACTTGGATTCCTTTGATTCTTGCCTCGTCGCTGACATGGTCCAGGTGGGTATTGAAAACCACAAAGCGCTGATTGTCTGCATTGTTTTCCAAAATGGCATAGGAGCATATGCGATAGCACATGGACCCCCAATCCTTACTCATCTTTTCCGGCGTTTCACTTAACCAAAAAGAGCCTTTGTCAATTAAATGAAACCGGTCGGAACGGAAAAATATCGGGCAGCCCTCCGGCATGAGGCTCTTATCACGGTAGGTGATGATGTTATCGTAGCCGGGCAGCACCTTGGTTAGATAGCGGTAGTGCATTTTTGTGACTTCCTGGAAACCGATGATGTCCGGAGAATTTGTCATAACGGTTTTTGTGAGCAGGTCGGCGCGGTAGAACCAGCTTTTCTTAAAGAAGTCTGTAGGGGAGAAAGTCCTGACATTGGCTGAAACAATGCTGATTTCTGTCGTGTTGCCGGCGCTCGTTTCCACCGCCTTCCGGTGAATCAGATAATGCGGGTAATAGAATAATTCGACTACTGCAAAAACGAGAAGGATGGACAATAAAATACTCAAAATGCTCACCACCGCTTTCTTAACTTTTGAGAGTTTGCGTTGTTTTTTTGCCAAAACATTTCACCTCTTAAATCGTTTTTGATACCTTCATCATAGCACTTAGAGCCGAAATTGGCAAGACAGTCACACAAATGTTGTGAGCAATCGTGATTTTGCACAAAGGTCATTTTTGAAATTTGGCTGTTCAATCATCATTTTAGTCAGTTAGCGAAGAAAAAAGATAATGATAACGCTTACGAAGAAAAGAGATGCATAACGAATGAAAAAAATCCTGTCTCAACAACAGAGTGAGACAGGATTTGTTTATTTGATTCTAAATTCATGCTCTTGTATCCATTCCACCATGTCGCGAATGCTTTTTTCAACCGGCATGGGGTTGAAGCCGAGTTCCTTTTGAGCTTTTTCAATAGAAAAATTACAGTTGGAATCGAGTTTGCGAATAGAATAGCGCGTGAATAGCGGTGTTTTGTGCGCCAATTTGTAATATCTTTCCATGAGCGGCGCTGCAGTGATTGCCGCCTTTTTACTCATTTTAATCTTTGGCGCTTTTTTGCCGCATGCCTTTAAAGTGAACGCTACAAATTCATCGGTACTGATTTGCTCACCGCAGAGAATATAGCCTTCGCCGCATTTTCCGAGCTTGGCAGCGGCAATCATACCGTCTGCCACATCGCGCACATCTACAAAGTTGTAAGCACCGAAACCGAGGGTAGCGGGCATGGAGCCTTTGATACACATTCTCACCATTTCGCCGATATTGGACACTTTGTAATCATAAGGTCCGATACATGCGCCGGGATAAACAACCACCGCCGGGAAGCCTTCTTCACATTTTTTGAGTACATAATTTGTGGCAGTTGCCTTTGTTTTGGCGTAAGTCCCTTCTAATTTGTCCGGCTCAAAGTGCTTTTGTTCGCGCATAATAGCGTTATGCGGCAGCGGTTCAAAAGCATCCACCGAGGAAGCATAGATTAATTTTTCAACACCTTGCGCCTGACAGGCGGCTACCACATTTTTAACGCCCTCGTAATTAACCCGCCAAACCAAATCATCATTACCGTTATTGATATCAATGATACCGGCTAAATGGTAGACAGTGTGTGCGCCTTTAAATGCTTTGTTGAGAGAATCGATGTCGTTGATATCACCGAATATTTTTTCACATGGCAGGAAATCAAAGCGCGTTTCGTTGCGCCGAATCAAAATCCTGACAGTTTCTCCCTGTTCAATCAGTTTGTGCAGCAGCGCATAACCGATATGCCCGGAGGCGCCTGTGATAACGTGAATTTTCTGTGCCATAGTCACTCCAAGATTTGCTGTTTTTTGATATTATATCACATTGTGCGCAAAAAAACAAATGCTAATCATCATTTTATAAGCGGACCGTCAATCAATAGGACATTTCATTTGAATATGAATTTTCCAAAATAAACACCGGGATGCAAGCAACAGACCTGCATCTCGGTTTTCTATGACATGTTTTATTTGACTTGTGTAATCTGATTGCCTTTGACCACGAAAGCGTGCTTGGCAAGCTCAATGAGCGGGGCATCGTTTTCGGGAGAATCGGTATAAAAATTCTCAATGTCGGCTTTTGCATACTGTTCGCGAAAAGCGGTGATTTTGTTTTCGCGAATGCAGGCAAATTCGATTTTGCCGCTTTGCTGATTTACTTTTGTGGTCAGGTAATTGTGAATACCTAAGCGGCAGCAGATTTCCTTCATGTGGAAATCCGGAGAGGCGGTAATGATTAAATCATCCTCTTGCTGCTGCTGTTTGTAGAATGGCTTAATCTTGTGCATATGTTTATCCCAAAACGCTTTCGGGTCATTTTCAAAATCAATTTCTTTGAGCTTTTGTTCGGCAATCGGCACATATTTTTCAATCATTTCATTCAAACTGATGTAGCCTTTTTTGTATCGCGCAAACCCCTTAACAACCACAGGCATAAATTTGAGCAGAGCAGGGTCTTTTTTCAGATAAAAGCGGAATAAATCATAACAGCTTTCGCCGTCATAAATTGTGTTGTCAAAATCATAAACATTCATTTGCGTTCTCCTTAACATGGTCTTATCAATAGTGTAGCAATGAAAGAGAAGATTGTCAAATAGAATCCCTTCTTCAGCGCAGTCGGTTCGGCGCTGTCAGTTGGTCTTCATTTGGAATAAAGTGCAATTCGCCCGCATACTATTAGGTAGATTATTTCAACGCTGGAGGATACAAAATGTCAGATGCAAATAAAATTTATTCGGATATTGAAACAAGAACCGGCGGCAATATTTATATCGGTGTAGTCGGTCCTGTCAGGAGCGGTAAATCCACCTTTATTAACCGCTTTCTTGAAAACATTGTGATCCCGAATATTGAAGGGGAGTATGAAAAGGAAAGGGCAACCGATGAAATGCCGCAGTCGGCTGGCGGCAGAACCATCATGACCACGGAACCGAAATTCATTCCGGAAGAAGCGGTGAAAATCCATATCGGTTCCAATGCGCACCTGAAGGTGCGCTTGGTGGACTGTGTGGGCTTTGTGGTGCCGAGTGCAATCGGCTATATTGAGGAAGATGTGCCGCGCATGGTGCGCACGCCGTGGTCGGAGGAAGAAATACCATTTAATATGGCTGCGGAAATCGGCACAAAAAAAGTCATTTCCGAGCATTCCACGGTCGGTTTGGTGGTCACGACTGACGGAAGCATTACCGATATTCCGCGCGCAGAATATGAGCTTGCGGAAGAGCGCGTGATTGCAGAGCTTGGCGCCATTCACAAACCGTTTGTTGTTTTGCTCAACAGCACCATGCCCGAAAGCGAACGCGCGCAGGCGATGGCAGAGGAATTGAGCGAAAAATACGGCGTTCCGGTTATTCCTGTCAACTGCCTTGAATTGGATGAGCAGGACATCAAAGACATTCTCTCAAAAGTGCTTTTGGAGTTTCCTGTTTCGCAAGTGGAAATTAAGGTGCCGCAGTGGATTTTGGCGCTCGAGAAAGGCCATTGGCTCAAAGACAGCATTTTTACGGCGGTCAGTGCCGCTGCCGGTGCCGTAAAGAACTTGCGCGAGGTGGAAAATATCAGCCGCCAGTTGGCGCTGAGTGAATATATTGAGCGCGCCGACATTGCATCTATTGATTTGTCCGATGGTTCGGCTGTCATTCGTGCCGACACCGCTGCGGGATTATTCTATCGCGTTTTGGCGGAAACCACAGGCGTGGAAGTGAACAACGAGCAGGAATTGATGCGCGCTATCAGCGAACTTTCCGATACAAAGAAAAAGTATGAAAAGGTTAAAAATGCGCTTGATGAGGTGGAGCGCACCGGCTACGGCATTGTGATGCCCGAGTTGAGCGAACTGAGTCTGGAAGAGCCGGAGTTGATGAAGCAGGGCGGCAGGTACGGTGTGCGCTTAAAAGCCAGCGCACCGAGCATCCATATGCTGCGCGCCGACATCATGACCGAAGTTGCACCGATTGTCGGCAGCGAGAGCCAAAGTGAGGATTTGGTGCTGTATCTGATGAAACAGTTTGAGGAAAACCCGAAAGAAATATGGAACAGTGATATTTTCGGAAAATCTATCTATTCGATTGTCAACGAAGGTTTAAACAATAAGCTTTCGCGCATGCCCGCCGATGCCAGAGGAAAGCTGCGCGAAACGGTAGAGCGCGTGATTAATGAAGGGTGTAACGGGTTGATTTGCATTATTTTATAGCCGGCTGCTCCGGTATTCTCATAAAAAAAGGGCTCACACAGAGCCCTTTTTTTATGAGAACATTTCTTCCAGTGCTTCTTTCGGTTTAAAGCCGACACTTCTTTCGGCTTCCTTACCGTCTTTAAACAAAATCACCGTGGGAATGGAAGCAACGCCATACTCTCCCGCAATGTCCATGCATTCATCCACATCGGCTTTGCAAACCTTGATTTTGCCTTCCTGCTCTTGGGCAATTTGTGCAATAATGGGGGCGAGCATTTTGCAAGGTCCGCACCAGCCTGCCCAAAAGTCCACTAAAACGGGGATGTCGGATTGTAAGACTTCTTTCTCAAAATTTTCATCTGTAATGATAATCTCTGCCATAGTCATATTTTTCCTTTCTATATTTATTTCACTTAATGGCTTGCATTAAGCTTTCTTCATTTGTTTGCTCTTAGTGCAGAGCATTTACCTTTTGTTCAAAAGTTGTCGGATTGAGCGCGCCCACATATTTCTCCGCAATTGTTCCGTCGGAGTTGATGAAAAGCGTTACGGGAATGGTATAGGTTTCGTACGTTTTGAGCGCTTCACCATAGGTATCAAAGAATACAGGGAAACTGAAATGGCTTTCCTCAATGACCTGATTTGCGGTTTTGAGGGTTTCTCTGTCGCCATCGGTCAAGTTGACCATCAGAACCTGTACTTCGTTTCCTCTTTCGATATAGAAGTTTTCAAACATCTGCATTTCTTCCAGGCAGTTGGGGCACCAGCTTGTCCAAAAGTTGACAACTGTCGGCTTGCCGGAAAAGTCGGATAAGTGAATGTCGTTGCCGTTTTTATCCACAACTTTGAAATCGGCAGCGGCGGCGATTTGTGCGCTTTGCGTTTCTCGGGCAGTTGTTGCTTTGGTAATCTCGGCGCCGTCACCGCGCAGGTTTTGGTAAGCAAAGTAGGCACCGACCAAAACACCAATCAATATTACGGCAAGAATAAGAAATTTTACACCTTGTTTCATTGTCTTCACCTGTTTCTATTATTTGTTAAATAAACCTAAAAATTTATCGAATAATCCCGTTGCCATCAAAATTCCCATTACAATCAAGAAACAACCGCAAACGGTATTGATGATTTTATAATGCTTTTTAATCACCTCAAAACCGTTTTTTAAGCGGTCAATAAGCACACTTGAAAGTAAAAACGGAATACCTAACCCTAAGCTGTAGGTGCCTAAGAGCAGAACACCTTTCAGGGAGCTGCCTTCTGTAGAGGCAAGCATCAGTGCAGCGCCTAAAAATGCACCGATACAAGGGGTGAGACAAACGGAATAGATGATGCCGAATACAAATGCGGAGGCGATGCTGCTTGCTTTATGGGCTTTTTGAACACCTTTTAAAAACGGGAGAGGGATGATTTCAAGATAACTGAGTCCGAAGATGATAACCGGGATTCCGCAAAGGATATTGAGAACGGTTTTGTAGCGCTGCAAAAATGAACCGAGCGTGCCGGCAAACAGCCCGAGAAGGCAGAAGACGATAGCAAAGCCGAGCACAAAGGCAAGGGCTCTGAGAAACACCCTGCTCTTTTTTTCTTCCTCTCGGCTATCGGCTGCAAAGTAAGAGATATACAGCGGCAGCAGCGGCAGCATACAGGGAGAGATAAAGGAAATGATTCCTTCCAAAAATGTCACAAAATACTGCATTTACACCTTTTTCCAATACTTTCTGTCTAATGAGCGGTATTGCACGGCTTCTAAAATGTGCGGGGTATCAATGATATCGCTGTGGTCCAAATCGGCAATGGTTCTTGAAACGCGCAGCACTTTGTCGTAAGCGCGTGCCGATAAGCCCAGTTTTTCAAATGCCAATTTGAGTGTTTGCTGTGCTTCTTCGCTCAGTTGGCAGAATTTTCTGGTTTGTGAAGGAGACATTTGGGCATTGCAGACAATTTCCAAGCCTTCAAAGCGGCGCAACTGGCAGACGCGCGCTTCATTCACGCGCTCTTTGATGACTGCCGAACATTCGCCTTTTTTCTTGCTTGCCAAATCATCGTACTCCACCGATTGAACTTCCACATGAATATCAAAGCGGTCCAAGAGGGGATAGCTGATTTTGGCAATGTATTTTTCGGCTGCATGCGGCGGGCAGGAGCACTGCTTGGTCGGGTGACCGTAATAGCCGCATTTACAGGGGTTCATTGCCGCAATCGTCATAAAGCGGGAAGGGTAGGTAATAGAACCGCTGACGCGGGAAATGGTGATTTTACCGTCCTCCATCGGTTGGCGGAGGATTTCCATTGCCTGGCGCGAAAATTCCGGCAGCTCATCCAAAAACAGCACACCGTTATGCGCCAGTGAGATTTCACCCGGTTTAATGACCGTGCCGCCGCCTGAAAGCCCGACAGGCGAAATGGTGTGGTGAGGTGAACGGAAGGGGCGTTTATGTAAAATTTCCGCATCGGAAGGCAATTCACCGGCAATGGAGTGAATCTTGGTTGCCTCTATGGCTTCCTCGAAAGTCATGTCCGGTAAAATGGAGGGGATGCGCTTGGCAAGCATGCTTTTGCCGGAACCCGGGGAACCGACCATCAGCACATTGTGCCCGCCGGCAGCGGCAATTTCGAGCGCTCGCCGTGCATCAAATTGCCCTTTAACATCCTCAAAATCTTCCATATCCAAACCGTTTTCCGTGAAGGTATAGGGAACGGTTTTAACAGGTTCGAGTTCGGTTGCTTCGCGCAAAAATGCGACAAGCTCTTTGATGCTTTTTACGGCATAGGCATCAATGCCTTCCACAATGCGACATTCGGCGGCATTGCCAAAGGGAACAAAGATGGTTTCATACCCTTCCTCTTTAGCTTTAATCACCATAGGTAAAACTCCGTTGATAGGCGAAATGTCACCATTGAGAGAAAGCGCACCGATAAAAATACTGTTTTCGGGAATGTGTGCGAGCTGACCGCTTGCCAACAGAATTCCCATCAGCATCGGCAAATCATAAATCGGCCCTTCTTTTTTGGTATCGGCAGGCGCTAAATTGACAGTAATGCGCGAAACGGGATAATCAAACCCGCTGTTTTTGAGCGCGGAACGCACCCGCTCTTTGGATTCTTTGACCGCTGCATCCGGCAGACCGACAATGTCAAATTTCGGCAAACCGCCGGAAATGTCTACCTCGACTGTCACGCGAAAGCCGTCAATACCCTGTAAACCGATGGAATCAACCTTTGCAAACATAAAATGAACCTTTCAAACTTTAAATTGTCTATCATCCTTGATTATATACTAAAAGAGAAAATCAATCAACTCATTTGTATGAATTTTATTGACATATGTGCGTATTTTTATTATTATATAAGTATAATTAAAATGAGTTATTATGCGCTTGCGGTAGTTTTTGCGGTGCAGAAAGGAAAAATATGAATAATTATAAAGAACTCTATACTTTGTGGTGTCAAAATGCCACGGAGGATAACGATTTAATCGAAGAATTAAAAGAGGTTGCAGGCAACGAAGCGGAAATTCAGGACCGATTCTATAAGTCGCTTGAATTCGGTACAGCCGGGCTGCGCGGTGTGATTGGTGCAGGTACCAACAGGATGAATATTTACACTGTCGGGCAGGCTACGCAAGGGCTTGCGGCTTCTCTTTTAAAGCAGTTTGAGGCACCCGCTGTGGCGATTGCGTATGATTCTCGCATTAAATCCGAAGTCTTTGCCAAAAGAGCAGCTTGTGTTTTGGCGGCAAACGGTGTGAAGGCGTATATTTTTAAAGAACTTGTGCCCACTCCCGTGCTCAGCTTTGCCGTGCGCTATTTGGGCTGCAAAAGCGGCATTGTCATTACCGCTTCTCACAACCCGAGTCAGTATAACGGCTTTAAGTGCTACGATCCTGACGGCTACCAGATGACAGATGAAAGCGCTGCCAAAACGCTTGCCGAAATCCAGAGCATCGATATGTTCCGCGACATTAAAAGTATTGATTTTGAAGCAGGCTTACAGGCAGGCACCATTGAATATTGCGCAGATGAAGTGATGGAAGCCTTTTTGAGCGAGGTGCAAAAGCAATCGGTCAATCCCGGGATTTGTCAGGAATCCAATCTCAACTTGATTTATTCTCCGCTCAACGGTACCGGAAATAAACCGGTTAGAGAAATCTTGAAGCGCATCGGCATTCAAAATGTCCGGGTTGTGCCCGAACAAGAGCTGCCTGACGGCAATTTCCCGACCTGCCCGTATCCGAACCCCGAAATCAGGCAAGTGTTTGAAAAAGCATTGGACATGACAGCAGGTTTTGATGCCGACTTGATTTTGGCAACCGACCCCGATTGTGACAGAGTCGGCATTGCCGTGAAGGATGCAAACGGTGAGTACAAGCTGATGAGCGGCAACGAAGTGGGCGCCATGCTGCTGGAATACCTGCTTTCTCAAAGAGAAGAAAAGGGTACCATGCCGCCGGAGCCTGTTGCGATTAAGAGCTTTGTGACCACCAATATTGCCAACAAGGTTGCGGCAAAGCACGGCTGCAGGGTCAAAGAAGTGTTGACCGGCTTCAAATATATCGGTGAATATATTACCGAATTGGAAAAGCATGGAAAAGAGAATAACTTTATTCTGGGCTTTGAGGAAAGCTACGGCTATCTCAGCGGCACGCATGCAAGGGATAAGGATGCTGTGGTTGCATCTATGCTGATTTGTGAAATGGCAGCTTATTATAAATCTGTCGGCAAGAGCTTAATCGATGTGATGCAATCTCTGTATCAGGAGTTCGGCATTTATAAGCACACGGTCATTTCTTTGCAGTTTGAGGGTGCCGAGGGCATGCAGAAGATGCAGGACATTATGACAAAGCTGCGCAGCGAAGTTATTTCTTCTCTTGCCGGTTTAAAGGTAGAGTATTTTTCCGATTATAAGAGTTTGAAGCGCACCAATCTTGCGACCGGTCAAAGCGAGGCTATTTTGCTGCCGAGCGCCAATGCACTGGTGTATGAATTGGAAAAGGATAATTTGTTTATCATTCGTCCTTCCGGAACGGAACCGAAGATAAAAGCCTACATTACCGCCTGCACGGCTACCGATGCCGAAGCAGAGGGTTTAACACAAAAAATGCAGGAAGATTTTAAAGCATTGATAGGAGAATAACCATGAACAGAAAATTTGCAAAAGTAGTAGCAATCGTTTTGGCGGCTTTGATGGCGGCAAGTGCTTTCTCAGTCGGTATTTATGCGTTAATCGCAGGCCATTAATTCAGGAGGAAAGATAGATGTATATTTGGGAAAACCCGAAAATTTATGAGCAGAATAAAGAGCAGGCTCACGCTCTGATGTTTCCTTATGATACGCTTGAGGCAGCTTTGGAAAAAAAGGAGAGCCCTTATAAGCTGAGCTTAAACGGAACGTGGAAATTTTACTGGCAAATGGGCGTTGAAAACCTTCCCGCCGACTTTTGGAAGGACAGCTTTGATGATAAGGCTTGGACAGATATGCCGGTACCGAGTGTTTGGCAGTTAAACGGCTTCGGTAAGCCGATTTATCTGTGCAACTCCTACCCCGATGTACTCAGTACAAAGGAAAAAGAGATTCCGACCATCAATCACGAGAAAAACGAAGTGGGCATTTACCGCCGCAGCTTCGAGATTCCCGCCGATTGGGAAGGCAGAGAGATTTATATTTACTTCACCGCAGTCAAGAGTGCTTTTAAGCTCTATGTGAACGGTCAAGAGGTCGGCTATTCGCAAGGCTCTATGATTGGCGCGGAATTTAATCTTACAAAATATGTAAAAGTGGGAGAAAATAGTATCGTTGCCGAAGTTTATCGCTATTCCGACGGCTCTTATTTGGAAGACCAGGATATGTGGTTTTTGTCCGGTATTTACCGCGATGTTTACCTTTATGCCGAGCCAAAGCTGATGCTGCGCGATTTCTATTTCAAAACAGATTTTGATGGCGATGATTTTGCCCATGCTCATACATCTATCGATTTATATATCAAGAACTTAGCCGCTGAAGAGGGCGCATCCGTCAGCGCATATTTGCTTGACGGCAGAGACCAGATTTCCTTAGGAAAAGCGGATATTACTGCCGATCCCGAGCAGAAATTCAGCTTTCAGGCAGAAGTGGAAAATCCGCGCCTCTGGAGTGCGGAATACCCGCAAACATATACCTTGGTTATGCTCTTAACCAAGGGGGAGCAAACCCTTTGCGCCAAGACCTTTACTGTTGGTTTTAAAAAGGTGGAAATTCGCGGCAACAAGCTCTTCTTTAACGGCAAGGAAATAATGGTTAAGGGCGTTAACCGGCATGAATTTGACCCCGATTATGCGTGGGCTTGCCCGAAGGAACGCTTTGTACAGGATTTAAGCTTAATTAAGCGTGCTAACTGTAACTCCATTCGTTTAAGCCACTATCCGAACAGCCCCGAGCTGTATGAGATGTGCAGTGAATATGGCTTGTATGTTATGGATGAATGTGATGTGGAAACTCATGGCGTGCGCCGCAAGAACTGCCCCGGTGATAACCCGATTTGGACAAACCAGGTGGTTGACAGAATGAGAAGAATGGTGCTCAGAGACAGGAACTATCCCTGTATCTTTATTTGGAGCCTCGGTAACGAAGCGGGAGACGGCAGCAATTTTTCCAGAATGCGCGAAGCGGCATTGGAGCTGGATGATACCAGAAAAATTCACTATGAAGGTGATTTTGATTTTACCAAGAGTGATTTTATCAGCCGCATGTATCCCGAAGCCCCGCTGATGAAGCTGATGGGCGAACAAAAGGAAGTCAAACCGACTCTGTTTGATAACATTGCCAACGCTCTTGCGGCAGATAATAAGCCCATACCTGCATCGGTTTATAAAGACCATCCGGTAATTCTGTGCGAATATGCCCATGCCATGGAGAACAGCCTCGGTAATTTCAAAGACTATATGGCAGACTTTGAAAAGTATGAGAATATGTGCGGCGGCTACATTTGGGACTTTGTCGACCAGGCAATCCATGTTCAGGATGAAGAGGGCGATAAATGGCTTTACGGCGGCGATTTTGATGAAGGCAGAACCGATGCCTACTTCTGTGCCAATGGCATTATCGGCGCCGACAGAAAGCCGCATCCCTCATACTATGAGGTCAAGCATGTCTATGGTCAATTTGCGCTCGAGGAAAAGGATGCCGCTAAGGGACTATTTGAGGTTTATAACAAGTACTCTTTCACGAATTTGAAAGATTTTGATTTCTTCTTTACTTGGGAGAAAGACGGTGAAGTGATTTTGGATGGCGACATCGAGATAGAAGCAGAGCCCAAAACCTACTCCGAGATTACCGTTCCGGTTCCCGATATTAAAGAAGATTGTTCTTTAACCTTCAACCTCTACCAGTGCTTGAAGGAAGATACCGTTTGGGCGGATAAGGATTATATTCTCAATTTCGGTCAAATTCGCGTGTATCATAAGGCGCCGAGAAAGCTGCAAAAGGTTGACGGCGTGATGAATTTGAAATTCGCCGATAAAAACAATGTCACCATTTCCGGCAACGGGTTTGAAATCGGGTTTAAGAATAAGCGCTTGGCGAGCATCAAGTACGGCGATGAGCAGGTACTCAAAGCACCGCTTGTCCCTAACTACTTTAGAGCGCTGACCGATAACGACTATACCTACTTTAACTTCGCAAGACCGATTCGCGAAATTCTGCCGATGGCGCGCTGGAAAAATGCGACCAGGCATACCAATATCACGGGCTTCAAGGTCAAGCAGGAAAGAAATGTTCTGAAGGTTTCTGCCTCCATTTCCAACGGCTTAGGAACCGGCAAGCTCACTTATGTCATTAATGCGCAGGGCGATATCTTTGTCAGGCATGTATTTAAGCCGATTGCCAATGCGCTGCGCATCGGCATGACCACCAAGCTCAACGGTGAATTTAAGAATGTGGAGTGGCTTGGCAGAGGTCCTGCCGAGTGCTACCTCGACAGGAAAACAGGTTCGCGTGTATCGAAGTACAGCATGAAACTCAGAGAGCTCGAGCACCGCTATATGCGCCCGCAGGAAAACGGTAACCGCGAGGATTGCGATTATGTATCTTTTGCCAATGAGGCACATAAAAAGATTGTGTTCTCGGCAGGTAACGACAAGGAAATCGGCTTCAGCGCCTGGAACTATACCCAAGAGGCACTCCACGCTGCAAACCACCTGCATGAGCTTGCGTATGAGGATGATATTACGGTCAACATCGACTACAGTATGTGCGGTGTGGGCGGTGATATGCCGGGTATGGCGCATGTCAGAGAGCAGTATAAACTCAAAGGCGGCAGAACCTATGTGCAGGAATTTGTGATTTCCAACAGAAAGCTTTCATGAAGTATCTATCGTTCAATGAATATTGCAAAGCGCGCTTCGGATGCAAGGTATATAAGCTGTCGGTAGACGGCGGCTTTACCTGCCCGAATCGCGATGGCACAAAAGCAACAGGCGGCTGTACCTTCTGCGCGGGCGGAAGCGGCGGCCGCTTCTGTATTGGCGGCAATGATATTAAGCAGCAACTTGCCGCAGCCAAGGAATTGGTTATGACAAAGGGTGCTGCGAAATATATTGCCTATTTCCAAGCTTACAGCGGAACATATGCGCCGGTGGAGCAGCTGGAAGAACTCTACCACAGTGCAATTGACAGCCCTGAGATTGTGGCGCTCGATATCGCCACGCGACCGGACTGCCTTTCGGGAGAGGTGTTAGCGCTCTTAGAGCGCCTTAACCGCCAAAAGCCCGTGATAGTGGAATTGGGCTTGCAGACAGCCAGTGAGAAAACCGCAGAGGCGTTTCGCCGCTGCTACCCGAACAGCACCTATCTTGCGGCACTCAATGCCTTGAAAGCAAAGGGGATTCACACGGTAACACACCTGATTTTCGGCTTGCCCGGCGAGAGTGAGGCGGATATGCTCGCCTCGGTGCGCTTTGCCTGCGCTGCGGGAACGGACGGTGTAAAATTCCACATGCTTAACATCTTAGAGGGTAGCGCCCTTGCCGCGCGCTATCGGCGCTCACCGTTTGAATTATTGAGCAGAGAGGCATATGCAGCACTTGTGGCAAAGGCGGTGGCACTTTTGCCGGAAGGCGTGGTAGTCCACCGCTTAACAGGCGATGGCGACAAGCGCATTCTCATCGCTCCGGAGTGGGTGAAGGACAAAAAGAAAACGCTCAACCTCATTCATAAAGAGATTGAGAGAGGATAATATTTTTTAACACAGGGGACTGTCCCCTGTGTTAAATTTTGTCGGTAAATTTATCGAAAAACAATAAAATATTATTGACAAACAGATAACAGAACGCTATAATATGGATAGGTTACAAATATCTATTGCATTTTAATCAGGGAGGTTTTTATGAAACCAAAGCATTTTTCTTTTATGATGAAGTTTATTATTATCGCCTTAGCCCTTTTCGGCGCGTGTTTTTATGCATTCATGCCGAGCATGGTTAAGTTTATCGAAACATATAACCGCTTTGATATGCATCATATTTTTTATCCTTGGTCGATAGTGATTCTTTTGACAGCCATACCTTGCTATGCCGTGTTAGTGCTTGCGTGGCTTATGGCAGAGAGTGTGAAAAAGGAAACGCAATTTTCGCATTTAAATGCCGCAAGACTCAAGAAAATGGCAATCTGCGCATTAGCTGACGGGGGCTTTTTCTTCCTGGCATGCGTTGTGTTTTGGATGTTCGGCATCCTTTTTCCCGCAATTATAATTTTTTCGGTGTTGATTTTACTGGTAGCGATAGCATTTGCCGCTGTGGCAACCGTATTGGCAGGAATGGTAGAAAAAGCAGCTGTCCTTCAAGAAGACAGTGATTTGACAATATAGAGGGGAAAAAGATGGCAATTATCGTCAATATTGATGTAATGCTCGCTAAACGAAAAATGAGCGTCACGGAGCTTTCTAACAGAGTCGGTTTAACCATGGCTAACATTTCCATTTTAAAAAACGGAAAAGCAAGAGCCATTCGCTTTGCAACGCTTGAAAAGTTGTGCGAAGTGTTGGAGTGTCAACCGGCAGATTTATTGGAGTATCAAGAAGAACAACAGAGCGAGTAACCATGACAGGAAAGGTGCAAATGAGATTTGTATTACTGCAGTGGTCATTAGTGGAAAAGCAATTAAAAATAGAAAAGTGGGAAGAAGCTTAAAATGAAAAAATCAACAAGAATTGTTCTCATTATTATGGCTGTTCTTACCGGTATTTTTGCACTTTTAGCGGCTGATTTTGCCATTGAAACGAAACTCAGTTCCATTGAAAGTGAGCGCTTTCCGGTTACTAAACTGCTTTTTGATGAGTACTATGCTTCAAGCGGCTGTGATGCATTTGTTCCCACTAACCAGCAATATGCGGGGTTTCCTGACTTTTGCCAAGGAATTTTTTATCAAAAAGAATCCAATACACTTATGCAGGCGGGAAATAATTCCGAGTCGGTATATTTTGCGAGCGATGAAAAGGGAATAGTTGCCTTTGTCTTTTTCTCCGAGAGCAATACTACCGGTGACCAAATATGGTTTAAATCCATTGATGTTGTAGGTGTGAAAGATTTTGTGCCGTGTAAACAGGGATACTATGCATTTGCAATATGGAATGTAGGCGAGAAGCAATTATTCAAATTTGAAAGCTACGAGGCATTAACGGAGTATTGCACGCAAAACAGCATTGACTTAGGCGAGTGGTACGGCTTAAGTCAAGATTGTTGTCTGCCGACCGATATGGACTCTTTTATTGCCTGGTGCAGGGGAGCTTGGTGGAATGTTTACTGGAAATATTCACATTGGGATAAGAAATACAAAACAAGCGGTATCAATGCGCCCTTGAGTGCCAAAGAAACCGAGATTGCCAAATCGTATGAAAGCGACTTGCTTGACGGTTATGACATTATCAAGTACAACGGCAAGCTGTATTCAGGCTTTGATAAAGAAGGTAGAGATTTTAGCGAGATGTGGCGCCTGTGCGCCGACACGCCCGCACACAAAGAAAAAGCACTTAATTATTTCAGTAATACAGGCGATGTCTTTTCTTCCGAACAGCCAATTGATGTTTTTAGCGAGCCCTCTTTGGCAGATGTTTTTGTTGTATGTAAAAAAATGCATCATGAAGAAAGCAGCTTGTACTGCAATGTTGCGCGCATTTCGGATTTGCCCTCTGTCCGGCGCTCCGCGATTAAAGAAATCACCTTTTGCGATGTGGGGAGCGATAAGGAAATACTCAAAGTGAATGATACCAAAACAACCGCTTTCCTTCAAAAAGAAATGCTAAAGTTGTCTAAAGCCGACCCCGTTCGCACCAAGAGTATTCCGCAAAAATCGGAAGTTATCTATGATGTGTGGCTTCAATTTGATGGTTTTAGTGCGTTTTTCCGCTACGGCTCCGTTTTTTACAGTGACGGTAAATGGTATATGCATTATGAATATTCCAAGATTGATGATTGCCTGTCGTGTTCGGATATGTTGAGTAATCTACTTACAAAAACCGTACAAGGATAAAAGTTGTTATTTATTTGGTTTTATGCTACAATAAAAGAAAAAGGGGTAAATTATGAATATTTGGCACCAAATCAGTCCTGAAAGAATCACACCGAATGATTTTATTGCAGTTGTAGAAATCAAAAAGGGCAGCAAGAAAAAGTATGAGCTTGACAAAGAAACCGGCTTAATTATTTTAGATAGGATTTTATATACTTCTACGCACTACCCGGCAAACTACGGCTTTATTCCGCACACCTTGGCGGATGACGGCGACCCGCTCGATGTGCTCATTCTCTGCAATGAGGAAATCGACCCGTTGGTAATGGTGCGCTGTTATCCGATAGGGGTAATCAATATGCGCGACAACGGCAGGGACGACCAAAAGATTATCGCGATTCCCTTTGAGGACCCGACCTATAACGCCTACCGCGGGATTGAAGCATTGCCCAGCCACATCTTTGAAGAAATGCGCCACTTCTTCTCGGTCTATAAGCAGTTAGAGGGAAAAGAGAGCGTTGTCAACGAGGTGATGAGCCAAAAGGTCGCCCTTGATATCATCAAGCAGTCTATTGAAAACTACAACCAAAAGTTTGGTCAATAAATTAAGAGCCGCCTTGTAAGGCGGCTCTTTACTGAAAACTGAACCCTGAAAACTGAACACTAAAAAGCATAAAAAAATATCGGCTCAGCCGATATTTTTTTAATGCTTTTTATAAGTGTGCGGCAGCAATAACATCAGTATTGGGAAAATCTCCAGCCTGCCGAAGAGCATATCCACACTAAAGACTATTTTGGAAAGCGCGCTGTAGCCGCTGAAATTGCTCATCGGACCGATTTGGTCAAGTGCAGGACCGATGTTGTTAAAGGTCGAAATGACTGCCGAAAGGTTAGAAGTAACGGAGTAATTTGCTTTATCGAGTGAAACAATTAAGAAACTGATGACAATCAAAAGGACATAAGCGGCAAGGTAAGCATTGACATTGGCAATGGTTTGCTCGCTGACTTTTTGGCGGTTGAATTTGACAACGCGGATTTCGCTGGGCTTATTCAGCTTATGGGCATTGCGCTTGAGGGATTTGAATAAAAGCATCACTCTGGCAATCTTCATGCCGCCGCCCGTACTGCCGGCGCAGGCGCCAATCATCATCAGCACCAGGGCAACCGCTTGTGAGAATGCCGGCCATTGCGCAAAATCCGCCGTAGCGTAACCGGTCGTGGTAATCAGCGCACCTACCTGGAATGCCGAGTGCATAATGGTTTCGTTAAGATGCATGGTTTGTGCAGTTTTTTGGTAAATATTAATTGCAAAAAAGAGGGTGCTGCAAAGCACAATAACAACATAGCAAATCAGCTCTTCATTTTTGATTGCCGACCACACACGCTTGAATAACAGCATAAAGTATATGCTGAAATTGACACCGAACAGCAGCATAAAGACAGTGGTAACATTGATGGCAAACGGTGTGTAGGTGGCAAAGCCTGTGTTGAGCACCGTAAAACCGCCGGTACCGGCAGTGCCGAAAGCAATGCAGGCAGCATCAAACACTTTCATTTTACCGATTAACAGAAAGATGAAATCAAGGACTGTTAAGCCGATGTAAATAATATACAGCGCAGCCGCTGTCTCTCTCATTTTCGGAGTGGATTTGCCGACTGCGGGACCGGTGCTTTCCGCTCTTAAAATGTGAAGCGAGAATCCGCCGGAGCCGCTCACGGGAATAATGGCAAGGAAAAACACCAACACACCCATACCGCCAACCCAGTGGGAGAAGGAACGCCACCACAGCATGCCTTTACCCAAGTGTTCCACTTCATTGAGAATGGAAGAACCGGTGGTCGTAAAGCCGGAAACCGTTTCAAAAAAAGCATCTACATAATGCGGAATGGTGCCGGAGAAAAAGAAGGGGAGAGCCCCCAATAGGCACATGACAATCCATGCCATTCCGACACACACAAAACCTTCTCTTGCGTAAAACTTTGCCTTTGCATCGCGGGAAATGATGCCAAAAATAGTGGCAAGCGCAAAGGTGATAATAATCGTGAGCAAAAAGCCGAACACATTTCTGCTCTCATGCATGCACATTGAAATGATTAACGGGGGAACCATTAAAACGGATTCAATGAGTAAAATCCATGCATGAATTTTTAACATGATTTTATAATTCATATCTTACCCCGCAAAAATATCATTTAATTGGTGAATGGGTCTGTTGCCGCTTTTGACAACCACAATTCTGTCGCCTTGGTGGAAAGTGGAGTCACCGTTGGGGAATTCAATCATTCTGCCGTGGGTGATAGAAGCAATCAGCACTTCTTTTTTGAGTGTGATATCTTTGAGCGCCTCATCGCAGTGTTTGGTGTTTTCATCGACGATAAATTCAATCGCCTCCGCCTTTCCTTCCGCAATGGAATGCACGGTGATGGCGCTGCCGACTTGGTTTTGCATTGCGCGCACATAGCGCACAATCGTGTTGCAACTAAGCTCTTTCGGGCTGACAAGGCTGCCGACAGGCAGGTTGTCGTAAATCTGCACATGCTCGGCTCTGCCGAGTTTGGTAATAACCTTGGGGATGTTCAAACTGCTGCCGTAAATGGAAATAACGGCATTTTGTTCATCCATACCGGTCATGGAAATGAGGGCATCACAGTCTTCAATACCTTCGCGTTCAAGCACATGCATGCTCGAAGCATCACCGTGAATAATCGTAACATTGCTGAAATGCTCTGCCAATTCTTCGCAGCGCTCAGCATCTTTTTCAATGATTTTGATATTAA
The DNA here is from genome assembly GCA_017430965.1 of Clostridia bacterium. Classification (GTDB taxonomy): domain Bacteria; phylum Bacillota; class Clostridia; order Oscillospirales; family Acutalibacteraceae; genus RUG714. The sequence continues at coordinate 23,688 of JAFRLX010000123.1, forward strand.
AGTTGTCGCTATCAAGCACTTTGGTGAGGTAGTAGCAAATCCTACCGCCTCCGGCAATGATAACATTTTTGATTTTTCTTTTAATCAGGCCTAAGTTTTTGAGCAGTGTATTTAAGTTTTCGGCAGAGGCGGTAACATAAATCACATCCCCTTCTTCAAACACGAAAGTACCATCCGGCGTAATGGTCTTGCCGCCTCTTAACACTGTGCAGACAATGACCTGACAGTGTGCCACTTTCGGCATTTCATGGAGTGCTTTGCCTTTTATGGGGCTGTTTTCCGTGATTTTAACACCGACAATTTCAATTAAGCCGTTGGCAAATTTTTCTCTTTTAATAAAACCGGGATATTTGAGCAGTCTGCTGATTTCCCGCGCAGCATGCCTTTCGGGATTCACCGTTAAGGAAAGCGCCAGAGGCTTTCTCATGGCATAGGTGGATTCCATATATTCGGGGGTTCTGATGCGCGCAATGGTGTGGAGGTTTCTGTTCATTGCGTGCGCGGTCATGCAGCACAGCAGGTTTAATTCATCGCTACCGGTGGTGACAATTAATAAGTCTGCCTCGGCAATACCCGCTTCGCGCAAGATTTGCATAGAGGCGCAGTTGCCCTCTAATGCCATAATATCATATTCTTCAATTAATTCTGCTGTAACATTTAAATCTTGGTCGATAATCGTGATATTATGACCTTCTGCAGCGAGGCGCTGGGTCAACATGGTGCCGAGCTTGCCGCTGCCTGCAATAACAATATTCATCGTTTCACTCCATATGATTTATTTATGAATCATTACTATTATAATACGAATCATATTTTTTGCAATATATTTTTATTTTTAGGAAAGAAAAAACATCTGTTTTTTTGTCAAAAAAACAGAAAACACTTTACTTTTATGCAAAAATATGCTATGATTAATCGAACAAATGTTCGAGGTGATAATGTGACAGAACGCGTGATTTTACACTGTGATTTGAATAATTTTTATGCCAGCGTTGAATTGCTGGACAAACCGGAACTCAAAGAGAAACCGGTTGCGGTCTGCGGCAGCTTGGAGGAGCGCCACGGCATAGTGCTTGCAAAGAATGATGCAGCGAAAAAAATCGGTGTCAAAACAGCGGAAACGATATGGCAGGCAAAACAAAAATGCCCGGAATTGGTGATTTTGGATTCCCACTATCCGCTCTACGGGCGCTATTCCAAAATCGTGCGCGATATTTTGTACCGCTACACCGATATAGTAGAGCCTTTCGGACCGGATGAAAGCTGGCTGGATGTCACGGGAAGTGTTCGCCTGTTCGGCAGCGGAGAGGCGATTGCCGAACAAATCAGCAGAGCTATAAAAACCGAAACCGGCTTAACGGTTTCTATCGGTGTAAGCTTTAATAAGATTTTTGCAAAGCTCGGTTCCGATTATAAAAAACCCGATGCCATCACCGTGATTTCCAAAGAGAATTTTAAAAGCATTTTATACCCGCTCAGTGCCGACAGCATGATAGGAATCGGCAGGCACACTTATGAAAAGCTCAAGCGCCTGGGTATTTATACCATCGGGGATTTGGCGGATTCCGACATGCGCGCCCTGCGCAATGCCATCGGTATTATCGGCGAAAGGCTGTGGTATTATGCTATGGGGCTGGACATGACACCGGTTGTGGCAGAACGCGACTTACCGGAGGTAAAAAGCATCAGCCGCAGTACCACAGCAAAAGCAGATTTGGTCAATAATGAAGATGTTTGGAAAACACTGCTTATTCTCAGTGAGGATGTTGCCAAACAACTCTTGGAAAGCGACTTTTTTTGTTTAAAAGTGAGCGTGATGCTGCGCGATACCACGCTTTCCTGGGAAGTGTATACGCGCGCTTTGGAAACACCGCTGCATTTATCGGTCGATATTGCAAGAGAAGCCATGGCGCTGTTTCAAGAGTGTTATGATTGGAAAACCCCCTTGCGCTCTGTCGGCGTGGCGGTCGGCGAATTAATGCATACCGATGCGCCGATGCAACTGGATTTTTACAGTACGCCGGAGAACCGAAAGCAAGGCGATATCATCGAGCAGGAGCTCATTAAAATTCGCAAAAAATTCGGGAAAGATGCAATAAAAAAAGCAAGCGTTGTGGATTGCCATATGAGAATGGATGCCTATAAAAATTTTTCGTAGTGTGAAGCAAGCTCGAATCTTAAGAGAAAATAAAGAACAAAATGACAAGGAATACAGAAAAGAATTAGGCATTATATATAAAAATTTTTGGTAAATGCTAAAAATAATTGACAATAATTTTTTAAAATTGTATAATAAATTAAATTTGTGGAGTAGTGTATGCTTTTGGATGCGCAACAACAACATAGCAGCGAGGAAGAGCTGGCGGCTTTAGCAAAAGCCGGGGACAGCAAGGCAGCTGAAGAGCTTGTTTCAAGGCTGTATATGCTTGTGTATTATGCTGCGCACCGCTATGAATGGCTCGGCATTGAAATCTCCGACCTCGTACAAGAAGGCATGATTGGCTTGCTCAACGCTATGCGCAGCTACAAACCGGATAGCGGCACCAAGTTTAAAACCTATGCCAATGTATGTGTGGATAATCACTTTTGTTCCCTGGCAAGAAAAGCATACCGGGCAAAGCAAATTCCTCAAGATAAAATCACTGTTGTTCACCATTTCATTCAAGACGCTGCTTTAAATCCTGAAGAGACCGTTATCGAGAAGGAGAGGTTAAAAGAAATAACGGTTGCTTTAAAGTCGAAACTCAGCGATTTTGAATTTGAAATATTAAACAAATACCTCAGCGGGTACTCAGCCGCAGAGATTGCCGATATTCTCGGCATAGATGTAAAGCGCGTTTCCAACGCACTTTACAGAATCAGGCAAAAGTTCCATTTCATTCTAAAATAAGCGCCCGAGCAACACGGCCATACATAATGGGTGTTTATCATAATTATTTGGCAAAATGCCAGGAAGAAAAAGCGAGGTAAAGAAATGTACGAGGACAAAACACTTGTATGTAAAGAGTGTGGCAACGAATTCGTTTTTACTGCCGGTGAGCAGGAGTTCTATGCCGAAAAAGGCTTTGTTAATGAGCCTTTAAGATGCAAGTCTTGTCGCGACGCAAGAAAACAGGCTATTAAAGCGGCAAGAACGATGTATGATGCTGTTTGTGCAAGCTGTGGTAAAGAGTGTCAGGTCCCGTTCCAACCTAAGGATGGCAGACCTGTATACTGTAGCGAATGCTTTGCAAAACAGACCGAAGACTAATTTTATTTCTCATCCTAAGGGTTTCGGCAAAAATATCCTCCCTTGCTTCAGGCAAGGATTATCCTTGAATTAAAGTAAAATTTTTCTTGAATTGTGCTAATCGTAAGATTGGCACTTTTTTTGTTTTGATACATTTTGTAAATGTGAATTTTTGAAGAATTTTGAAATAGTATCTATACAAATAACTGAAATTACTGTATAATATACTATAGATTAAATCTTAGTATAAGATTGGAGCTGTTTATGGATTCTTCATTGTTAATTATTATCTTATTGGCGGCAGTTTTGGTACTGCTGGTGGTGTTGTTGATAAAAAGCTTCAGCAACAAAAGCGGCACACAGGAGCTTTCCGCGCTGTCAGGACAGGTCAAATCCATTGATGAAAGAATGGGCGATGAATTTCGCAGAAACCGCGAGGAAATCACCAATGCGCAGCGCGAAATGAGCGATAAAACCGCTCAAAAGCTGGAGCAAATGGGCGAAAAAATCAACCGGTTGACCATTACCAATATCGAGCAGCAAAACAAAATCAATGAAACAGTTTCCGTGAAGCTGGACACCTTGCAAAAGAGCAATGAGCAAAAGCTTGAAAAAATGAGAGAAACGGTGGATGAAAAGCTCTCAAAAACCATCAATGAACGGCTCGATTCTTCATTCAAACAAGTTTCCGAGCAGTTGGAAAATGTGTATAAATCATTAGGGGAAGTCAAAACCCTTTCCAGCGGTGTGACCAATAATATTTCCGCACTCAACCGCGTGCTGACCAATGTTAAAGCCAGAGGCACCTGGGCGGAAGTTCAGTTGGGAAATATTCTCGACCAAACCATTCCCGGAATGTATGAAACCAACATTGAAACCGTGCGCGGCAGCGGTGAACGGGTGGAATTTGCCGTAAAGGTACCCGGCGAAGACGACTCCGTTACCTACTTGCCGGTGGATTCCAAATTTCCGCTGGAGGATTATATCCGGCTGATGAATGCTACGGAAAGCGGCATCAAGGAAGAAATAGAGCTTGCGCGCAAGCAGCTTGAAAAGAGTGTTGAGTTGCAGGCAAAGATTATCACAAAATATATCAATGTGCCGCAAACCACACCATTTGCCATTTTGTATCTTGCAACGGAAGGGCTCTATGCCGAGATTGCTTCCTCGCGCACCGGCCTGGTTGAAAAGCTGCAAACCAAGTATAAAATCATGGTGGCAGGACCGAGTACGATTACGGCGCTACTCAATTCAATGGCAATGGGCTTTAAGACAATCGCAATCAATAAGAAAGCGGATGAAATTGCCCATTCTTTGGCAGCGGCAAAAACGCAGTACGGAAAATTCTCGGTGGTGCTGGATGCCGCATTAAAGCGCATTGAAGAAGCCGGTAAAAAAGTGGACGAAGCGCGCAAGAGAAATGTGCTCATTCAAAAGAAACTCAAAAAGTTTGAAGATTTGGAAGAAACGGAAGCCGAAAGCACACTGCAACTCGGCGAAGGTGAAGAATAGAGCTGTCATAAGGAGAACGGGTTATGCAATATGAAGCAATACTATCCAAACTGAGCTTAGAGCAAAAGGCTGCTCTGTGTTCCGGTAAGGATTTCTGGTATACCAAAGGTGTTGAGGAAGCGGGCTTACCTGAGGTGATGATGACCGACGGACCTCACGGCGTGAGAAAACAGCCCAATGGCGACATTAACGGTATCGGCGGCAGTATTCCCGCGACCTGCTTTTTGCCGGCTTGCACCAGTGCCGCATCGTGGGACAAAGGGATGCTCTACCGCATGGGGCAGGCACTTGGGGAAGAAGCGCTCAGTGAAAAGGTGAGTGTGCTCTTAGGGCCCGGTGTCAACATTAAGAGAAACCCGCTTTGCGGCAGAAATTTTGAGTATTTTTCCGAGGACCCGTACCTTTCCGGTAAATTGGCGGCAAGCCTGATTGGCGGTATACAGTCAACCGGAACGGGTGCTTGTATCAAGCATTTTGCAGCCAATAATCAGGAAACGAGAAGGCAAACCATCAGCAGTGTGGTGGATGAAAGAACTTTAAGAGAAATTTACTTCACGGCATTTGAAATTGCAATTAAAGAGGCGAACCCCTGGGCAGTGATGAATGCTTACAATAAGCTCAACGGCACTTATTGCTCGGAAAACAGCTATCTTTTGAGCAAGGTGTTGCGCCGCGATTGGGGCTATAATGGGCTTGTGATGACCGATTGGGGTGCCGAGAATGACCGCATTGCCGGCTTAAAAGCAGGCGGCAATTTAGAAATGCCTTACTCCAATGGTTTTAACGATGCAAAAATTGTGGAGGCAGTGCAAAACGGCACGCTCGATGAAAAAGTGCTCGATGCCAATGTTGACAGGGTGATTGATTTTATCCTCAAAGCAAAAGAGCATAACCTGCATAAAATCCATGTCTACGATAAGCAAAAGCACCATGCGCTTGCCAGGAGTATGGCGGCAAATTCCTTTGTGCTGCTCAAAAATGAAGGCGGTATTTTACCGCTGCAAAAAGGGCAGAAGGTTGCCGTTATCGGTGAAATGGCGCAAAAACCGCGTTTTCAAGGTGCAGGCAGTTCCTTTATTGAGCCCACAAAGCTGGATAGCGCTATGGGAATCTATAAGACAGAATACGGCTATGAACCGAAGTATGCACAGGGCTACAGCTGCGACACTGATGTCACGGATGAAACGCTCTTGGCGGAAGCGGTTGAAGTTGCCGCAAAGGACCCCGAACGCAGGATTCTGCTTTTTGTCGGCTTAACGGATATCTACGAAGCCGAAGCTTTTGACAGAGACCATATGCGCTTGCCGGACAACCAGTCAGAGTTGATTGAGCGCGTTTGTGCTGTCAATGAAAATGTGATTGTGATTTTGCATTGCGGTTCTCCGGTAGAAATGCCGTTTGCGCCTAAAGTAAAGGGAATTTTGTGCACCTATCTCGGCGGGCAGGCAGGCGCCGGTGCCGTGCTTGATTTGCTTTACGGCAAGCAGAACCCGAGCGGTAAGCTGCCCGAAACTTTCCCGCTGCGCTATGAAGATGTGCCTTCGGCTAAGTATTTTCCCGAGGGACCGCTGACAGTGGAATACAGAGAGAGCATTTATGTGGGCTACCGCTACTTTGATACTGCCGAAAAGGAAGTTCTTTTCCCGTTTGGATTCGGGCTTTCTTATACAGAGTTTGCATTTTCCGATTTAAAGCTTTCAAGCGAAAACATTCGCGATGATGACTCACTGACAGTCAGCTTTAAAGTCAAAAACATCGGGCAGAAAGACGGCGCTGAAGTCTGTCAGCTCTATGTCGGTATGGATGGCGGCAGACTCTTTAGAGCAAAAAAAGAATTAAAAGAGTTCACTAAGATTTATCTTAAAGCCGGCGCGGAAAAAGAAGTGCACTTTGAACTGGATAAGCGTGCCTTTGCCTATTACAATGTCAACAGCGAGTCCTTCGAAGTGGAGACCGGCAGATATACGGTCTATGTCGGCAATGCGAGCAATCATTTACCGCTGCAAAAGCAATTGCGCGTGACCAACACAACAGGCAACGCCACTCCGGATTACAGTCAAAGCGCTGCGCATTACTATGGCGCCGATTTGGAAGAGCTGAAAACGGAGGAATTTGAAGCAATTTACGGTGCGGCGCTTCCTTCCAAAGAATATCCCGCTGATTATAAACCGGATTTGAACTATACCTTTGATGATATGCATGATACTTTGGGAGGCAGAGTGTTGTGCAAGATTGTTGCAAAAACCGCCGGCGGCATCGTTGGCGGTACCAAAGCCAATAAGAAAATGACAATCAGCATGCTGATGGCTTCTCCGCTCAGAGCAAGCGCTCTCATGAGCAGCGGGATGATGAGTATGGAGATGGCACAGGATGTTCTTACCATGGGAACCGGCCATTTTTGGCGTGGTCTCGGGAAATTATTGGTGCATACCGTCACGAAAAACAAGAATAAGAAAAAGTAGTGCTTAATCGCATATATTCTCACTAAAGGAGGTCTTGCCATGAAAAAGAGCATATCAGTCTTATTAGCGGCAGTGCTCGTTTTTGCGTTGCTTATACCGGCTTTGGTTACCATGCCGGCAGCAGCGGAAATTGACCCGATACAGATAGAAATTTCGCAAGAGGAAGGTGTGCAGGCAATCTATGATGCACTCAATGAAGCGCACATGGATGCAAGCGAATCAACACCGTATGAAATCTTTGTCGGACCCGGTAACTACACCATGCGCACAGGGTTTCATATCTTTTCCAACACCAGTCTTATTGCCGATAAAAATGCTCACTTTAAATTGTCGGCAAGCGATAATATGCTCAAGGTCGGCACCACCGGGTCTGACCCGATGAGCGGCTACGGCTACGAAAACATCAAGGTTGTCGGCGGCGATTGGGATGCCAACAATTTTGTGGCGACCATGTTTAAGTTTTGCCATGCTAAAAACTGTGTGCTTTATAATGTGAATGCGCATAACTTAAAGGATGCGCATTTTGTGGAAGTTGCGGGTGTAGACGGCATCGATATCGTTGACTGCAAATTCTATGATATGCATGTTGCTGCACAAAACAGGGGCAGGGAAGCGATTCAAATCGATGTGCTGCATGCGGACCATATTGCCGGTTATGAGCATTTAAACGATGAAATTGATTACCTTTGCAAAAATATTTATATTAGCGGGTGCGAGTTTACCGGAGTCAGCCGCGCAATTGCCTCTCACACGGTAGTGCAAGGAAAGTATTTTGAAAATGTGGATATTATCGGCAACAAATTCAATAATACCGATGAAAAATCTATCCTTTGCTTCAACATGAAAGAATTGGTCATTAAGGACAATGTGATTAATGGTAATGATGTCGGTATTGAAATTAAAACGATGGACAGTGCCGGCTCCGGCACCTACCTTTCGTATAATGACCGCAGCTATGATAACAAGGCAAATCCGGTTCATTTAGCCGCCGAGGTTTATAACAACACGGTTATTTCCAAAAACAACCATGCCATTCTTGTCAACGGTGTAAAATTAACCAAAGCGGTTGAACCCAAATATGACACTGTCAACAAAATTTGGACCAACGACCGCGTGCCGGCAGGTGATTACTATGTGGAAGGAGTCACCATTCATGACAATACCTTAACCGCTTATGCAAAAATGTGCGCCATTAAGCTCAAATATGCGCGCAATTGCTCTGTTCAACAGAACACTGTGACAGGCGCATCCACTGCAGAGTCACCGATTTATGTTTGCGATGGCAGCACCAAAACGGAAATCATCAACAATACGATTCTTTCAAGCGTGCTCAATGGTATTCGGGTCTGTAATTTTAATGCTGAAGCGACTTACCCGCAGGGAAATATCAGCCTTATCAGCGGCAATAGTGTTGCAGCAGTCAAAGAAAACGGCTACGGCATCAATGTTTCCGATGCGCTTGTCGGCGCGATTGACAATAACACTGTGGAAAAATCCGCCAATCTCGGCATCCAGCTGTATAAAAATGTGGAAGCGGTGACGGTAAACAGTATTTGCGGCAATGTCATTAAAAGCGCGCGCATCGGTATTAAGTCGGTGAATGCAAAAGCCGGCAATATGAATAACAACCAGATTGGTGCGACCACCTCTAACAGCATTCATATCGATGAAAAATCGGTTGTAGTAATGCTCAACAATAATACCATTACCAATGCGGGTGAATCGGCAATTGTTTTGCGCAATTCCACAATTACCGATATTGCCGATAATATCATTACTGCACCGAAGGGGATGGGCATTTATGCTTGTGACGGCGCAGTTATAAAAGGAACGATTTCCGGAAATACAATTATGAGCGCCGGCACAAACGGTATCTGCACCAATAAAGTGAATGTCAAAAACAGTATTACTGCTAATACAATTTCTGCACCAAAAGCAATGGGCATTTACTGTTACGGCGGCGGAACAGTGCAGAGCATTTCAGAAAACATCATCAAAAATACCGGCAGTAACGGTATTTGTACCAATGGCGTAAATGTTAAAAGCATAGATAAGAATAAGATTTCCGCTTGTGGAGAAATGGGCATTTATTGTTACACCGGAGGTACTGTAGATGCTATAACCAACAATACGCTCAACACAACGAACAGTAATGGTATCTGCATCAATCATGTCACGGTAAAAAATATCAGTACCAATGCGATTTCTTCTTGTAAGGGAATGGGAATTTATAGCTATAGCGGTGCTTCTATCAACACGATTTCCTCTAATACCATTAAATCTACCACCGGTAATGCGATTTGTGCAAACAATGCGGTCATCGGAAATCTTGTAAAAAATACAATTATTACTTGTAATGGTATGGGTATTTTTTGCTATAGCGGCTCTAAAGTCGGTAAGATTTCAGCGAACACTGTCAGCAATGCAAAGGGCAATGCGATTTGCACGAGCAAAGCAACTGTCACCGGCATTGATTCCAATAAAATTTCCACTTGCGGCGGCATGGGTATTTATTGCTACAACGGCGGCAGTGTCGGGAAAATTTCCGCCAATGTCATCAGCGGCGCAAAGAATAACGGCATTTGTGTGAACACAGTGGTAATCAAGAGTTTGGATTCCAATAAGATTTCCGGCTGCAAGGGCATTGGGATTTACATTAACGGCAACAGCACCAAGACACAGGTGAATGCCGTAAAATCCAATACGATTACCTCTTGTGTCAATTCCATTAAAATCATAAAGGGCTCAAAAGTTAATCTTTATGTCAATGCCGCATCCAAAAACACCGGCGGTAATGCCTATGTAATTAACGGTGCAAAGCAGTATAAGCTCGGAAATGTTGCCGCCGTAACGCCTGTCGCAAAAAAGTATGGTAAAACAGCACTGGTCGGCTGGACGAAGAAAGGCACGGTAACGGGCTACATGCTTTACCGCTCCACAAGTGCGACAAGCGGTTTTGCCAAAATTGCAACAGCCAAGGGAACGGCAAAATCATTTATCGATAAGACTGTCAAAGCCAAAAAGACCTATTATTACCGTACACTACCTTACTTATCGGTACCCGGCAGTTATGTGGTGATATATGGAAATGCGGCACAATCAAAAGCAGTGAAAATGTAAATAAAGAATGAAACAAAGGCAGTTTTTGACTGCCTTTGCTTTTGACAAGGATGGATAAACTGTGAACCAAACGCCTCAAAAATCGAATCAAAAAACCTGCGCGGTTTGCGGCACCGTTTTAAGTGACGGTGCGCTGTTTTGCCCGAAATGCGGGCAAATCGCGCTCAATAAAATGATTAGCTGTGCCAACTGCGGTGCAAAGCTCAAAGAATCGGATGTGAATTGCCCGCGCTGCGGTGTGAAGCTGGTGGGAAAACATATGCCGGTGGTTTCGTTTTATTCCGACGACAATTCCGCTGGCGGGAAAGGCGCTGTTCCTGCTGCGCCGGCACCCGCAAGCAACAGACCCGATTTGTACCGTGATGCGCCGACAGTCGGCTATTTTGAGGAAGCCGAGCCGCAAAGTGTGCCCGCCGTGGCACTTTCTGCACAGAGTAAAGCGGCCCCGCCGGCGCCAAAACCCGCCAAAAAGAAAACCGCTTTGGTGTTGGTAATAACATTTTTGGTATTGCTCATTATTGCGGCGGTTGTGCTGCTTGCGATATTTAATAGCGAAGGGTATCGGCAAAAAAGAGCTGTGGAAGCGATTTTAAATAACGATGTAACACAAGCACAAGAGTATATTCAAAATCTCGATAATGAAGCAGTGCCGGCTCTTACGCAATACTTGCAGTTAACCCAAACCAAAACCGCTTTTTTAACCCCTTTTAATCAACGCTTAAACGGTACAAACGAGGTGTTGATAAAAAGTCAGGAGGACGAAATCTATACGGCGGCGCAACAATTTGTCAAAGAAGTAAAGGCGTTTTCCAACACCGAATATCCTGCGCTACTGCCCGAGCAGTTAGCGCTTCAGTTCAATCAGTATCTGAATGTTGCCAACGGCATTGACGGTCATGGGCTGACACAAGAAGAATTATGCGACTGGCAAATGGTACTGATGGATTCTGTGATTAAAAACACAAGCGAAACCTTTACCATGCAGCAAATGCAGGAAAACATTGATATTTCTCAACAAGCCTCTAACTCTTTAAACCTGCGCGTGAAAGCTGTGCCTTGTTTAAACAAAAAGCTGGTCGATAGTCAGAGCGTGGATTTGGTCACCTGCAATCGCTCGGAGCTGCAGGGATTTTTATCGCTGTTTCAACAAATGAATGCCTATGTTAAGAATGAAATTGATTTTCAATCAAAAAAGATTCAAAAGGATGTTGAAGAACAGGGGTGGCTGATGGATGATAAGCTTTCCCTGAACAAAAAAGATCCTGATTTCAGAAGAAACATCGGTACTGTTTTTACTCCCGTTGCTTCCCGCGCAGATATGCAGGTGAATGCGAATTTAATTTTGTTTAATCTCTATGCGGATGAATTGGGAATGTATTTAAATGTTATCGGATAGTTTTTTTACGCAATATTAGAATATGCATTGCTAAAAATGCACTTTTTTTGAAAAAATGCCTGTCATAAAGAAGGTCAACCCTAATCGGTGGTCTAACATCGCTCGGCATAGCTTTGGCTATGCCGATTTTTCTTTAGTTTCTAATAAAAATGGTTTCTTGAAATTGCCGCTACTGTAAAACTCTTCCAATTCATCTACACTCGGTTCATGAATAACACCAACGCCGTTGTAATGAATATCAAGTTCTAAATGCCTTACACCGTTTATTTTTACGGCTTTATGTACATCTATTCTTTCTATGAATTCATTAACAAATTCGGGCGTTAATGTTTCCACTCTGGTAATTCGTTTTACTTTGTTGATGAAAGCTTGCAAATCGTCATACTTTTTGGTTTCCTCATTTAATTCTTCCGAAAGAATGGGGATTTGCGATTTCAATTCGTGCTGTTCACTTTCATAAGCTGAACTTAAAGTTGCAAACCGTTCATCACTGATTATCCCATTTGCGTTATTCTCGAAGAGTTTCTGTATTAAACCGTCAATTTCTTTAACACGTTTTTGCTTTTTTGCCAAGTCATTTTTCTTTGCATTAAGAGTTTTTAAATTTTCGGAATGAAACTGTGCCATTTGTAATTTGGCAAATATTGTTTCATAGTTCGTCACAAAGCTAAACACTCTTCGCATGTTTTCAAGCACAAGCTCATATCCGGATACGGCACCTATCATTAAATTAGGGCAAGCTTACAGCAATGAGCTATCCAGAAGAGAAGTAGATGTGCTGCGCGAACTGACAAAAGGAAAGTCAAATAAAGAAATTGCCAGACAATTGGAAATCAGTGAAGAAACGGTGAACTTTCATATTAAACGTATTCTCAAAAAAACAGGCTTTCAAAATCGAACCATACTCGCTGTTGAAGCCAGGCGCCTCGGCTTTGTTATCAATTGGGAATAAGAAATTTCAATACATTAAGAACCCCTGCCGAATCGGCAGGGGTTCTTGCATTATGGTTTTATTTGACTGTCAGTTTGACAACATAGGAGGAAGCACCTTCTACATTACCATCTTTAGCACAGACTTTGAAGAAGTAGGTTGTACCTCTCTTCAGGTTTTCTACCTTAGCCTGATAAGCACCGTCGGTTGTAGCAGCTAATTTATAGCCGCTATCTTTCTTGGTGCTTATATAAAGGTTGTAACCCTTAGCACCTGCGACCTTGCTCCAGGAAGTCTGAACAGTAGTGAAGTCTTTTTGGTTTGCCTTCAAGTGAAGCACTGCAGGAAGTGTTGCCTTTGCAGAAGCGACATTTGAGGGAGCGCTTGCGCTGCCGCCGATACCTGCAACAACCTTATAGTAATAGGTGTCACCGGGAGTCAGGTTGGTGTCAATATAGCTTGTATCGGAAACGGTAGCAATTCTCTCATACTTGCCGTTTTGAGAATCGGATCTGTACAGCTGGTAAACAGAAGCGCCGTCTACAGCATTCCAAGTCAGTTTTACGGAAGTCTTTGAAGCGGTCTCGGCTTTGAGCTTCGGCGCATCAAAAGTATCCTTTTCAATGGTAAAGTTATCAATCTTAGTGGAGGTGGAACCATCCTCACTGAGCTGGTAAGTATCAACAGCTAACTTGTTGCCGTCAACACGCACGACAGAGTAGGAGGACTTGTTCATGGTATCAACTGCCGTGAAGGAGTCGAGATCGAACATTTCTTTCACTTTATCATTTGCTTTAAGCTTGTAGTCCTTCACACCGGATTTACCGTTGATAAGGTAAACGGTGCCGGATTGCTTCTTACCGACATTGTTGCCGTCAAAATGACCGGTAACTTCACCGTTTGTCATGAACTGGCTTCTTAAGAATACATGGTCATGACCGGAGAAGACGATATCAATACCAAGCTGCGGCATTACTTTGGATAACTGCTCTCTTAAAGCAACCACATCGCTGTCGTCATAGTGAGATGCGTTGGAGTAAATGGACTTGTGCATAGCGACAACATTCCAAGTCTTGTCAGAGGATTCCGCACTCTTTTGCAACCATTCGAGTTGGTCGGTGGAGAGGGTGTTATCATCATTTAAGTCATTGGTGTTGAGAACCATGACATGGACATCGTTATAATCAAAATCATAATAGATGCCGGTGGAAACATCCTGTTCGGGATGATCGACTGCAAAGAAGGTATCCTGTGCAGGAGTAAATGCAGTGGAGAGAATACCATCTGTACCATTGGTGCCCTTGGGCTCGTGGTTACCTGCAACAGAAGCAATCGTTGTGTCGGCGATGCCCTCAGTACCGAGTGCCCAAGACCATTGAGACATATTTGCACCGTAGTCAACCACATCACCGGTGTGGAGAATGTATTTGTAATCCGGTGCTTTTTCGGCAGCATCTGCAAGAACTTTGCCGAAGGAGTCTTTATATTGTTGAGCTGTCTGGCTCTGAGAATCTGTCACAAACAGGAAGGAATATGCGGAATTGTCACCCTTGGCTGTTTCCATAGCAGCAGGCTCGGACCAGATGTTCTTTGCTGCATCACCGATACGGTAGGTATACTTGGTGCCGGGCTGTAAGCCGGTAATCTTGGCAATGTGCCTGTTCATGCTCATGCTTTCGCCAACGCTGTAGACACCGATATCCATAGTCGGGTATGTCATCTTAATGGTGTCGCAGGAGGTATCGGCATTGAATGTCACCGTGCTTCCGCCTGCAAAGTCAGCAGCAGTCGCACCTTCCTTGTAGGTAATAATTTGAACATCCGTGCCGCTGATTTGCGGAATGGTGAACCAATTAATGTTCTTGGAAGTTTTGGGGTCATTACCGAAGGAGACCGAAACAGTATTCGGGATTTGGTACCAAGCATCCGCAGGTGCTTTGGCAGCAAGCGGCTTGTAGTTAATGGTAGCCTGGTAATCATCGCTGTCATTACCCATTAAGCCTTCGCTCTTCAGGTCATAATTATTAATGAACGGATATTGCTCTAAGTAGGGAATATCTGCCTTTTGTGTGCTGGTCGGATCAATGAAGAAGGACTGCAGCGAATAATTTAACAGTCTGGAAACAGCATGAATTTGATCATTTGTCAAGTAGTCGTCTGCTAAATTAAACAGGAAGTATTCCACAAGGGAAGCGCTGTTTGTAACGGATTTATCCGTAACAGTATCGGTTGTAAAATCAATATGCTTATAAGTATCGGAAATAATTCTGCCCGCCCAAGCATCCACGATTGTCACTAAGTCGGGAGATTTATCGGTTGTACCGAATAACAGCTTTCTGACAGCCGGATAGCGCAGCACGCCGGCAAAATCGGGAAGCAAATCTTTAATCACATCGGTGGAAATATTCAAAGTGGAGAGGAGATTCAAAATCTCGCCGGGTTTGAAGGTTTCCACTTCCTTGCCGTCAACCGTTTCGGTAACGGTTTCGCCGATAAGCTTATTGATTAAGTGGTCAGCCAACTTGCGAACGGCTTCATCGCTTTCGATTTCCGCGTAAATAGCAGGTAAATCAGCAACAATATCTTTAATCCAAGTCGGTTGAGCCGGATCATCAATCGGTCTGCAATCGTAGTTGGCAATCACAGCTGCCATAGCGATTTCTCCGAGAGAGTGACCTGCAATCTTATATTGCTCTAAAAGTTCATCAATCAGATTGTTGATAACTTTTAAGAGTTCTTGGTTCTCGCGAACAACATTACCATCATCATCAACATAACCGAGCAGGGAATGGTCAACTTCATCCGCAAGTTTGTTGACAGCAGTAATCACGGATTCTTTCTTCAAAGAGAGAATGGAAACAGTAACGCTGTCGCCGGGGAACATGGTATCAAGATAGGTTTCAATATCGGTACCGAGAACGCTTTCAATTAAGCCTTTTGCACCGCCGGAGCGAATGATATCATCAATCAGTCTGCCATCCAAGTAACCGCTGACCATATTGGTAGCAAGCTTGGTAAGGCTGGGCGGGTCGGAAGGAACAATGCAGTCACCGGCATCATCCGCTTCTAACCTTGTGCCTGCAAACAGGTAAAGGCCGTAATTCTCGGCAAAGGGCTTATGAATCTTAGCAAAGAATTTACCGTTGGCAGCCGTGTTATACTGCATCGGAACAATAACGGGATTGCCTGAATTATCATATTCATACCAGCATTGAGACAGGTCGACCTGAGCAACGGTGTCGCAATCGCGGGAGACGGTATTGAAATCAATCGAACCGTCAGCGTTCAGCTCAAGATAATTCTCGCGGTAGGTATTGGAATAGTTGGAAAGGGAACCGGTTTCGCAGTCATAGATGCTTTCGCCGTTGGGGCTGGTGTAGGCGCTGACATCGGGAGCATGCTGGTGACCGGTGAAAACATAATGCATACCGCTGTCGGCAAGTGCGCCGGCAACTCTCTGCCAATCGTTGATAACAAAGAGCTTTAGTGCGGCAGCTTGTACAGCAAAGTGAGGTGTAATAGCAAAGTGGTTAATGCCGACAACCGCTTCATGATTGTTAACGGCAGCTTCACTTTGGCCACAAACCCAGTCAAGCTGTTCATCGGTCATATAACCGCCGGTATTGCAGTCTTGCACTTCCTGACCTGCTACTAAAGCAGTATTGTCGTTGACATCTTCGGAATACATGCAGCAGTCCATAGAGACCAAACGAATCTTTTGACCGTTTGCATCTTCAAGGCTGACAGCATAGGAGAGTGCGCCGCTGGAATCTTCAAAGGTATAGGAATTCTTATCGGTAGGAGCGGTCTTCAATTCATCGTTTTTGAAATAATCGACATTTGCTTCACCGTAGCCTAAATCTCTGTAGTAATAAGCAAATTCTGCTGCATTGGTAGCAATTTCGTTTGCTTCTTCCAAAGTGGCTGCGCCGGTGCAGGTAACCGCTTTGCCGTTGGCATCATAAATGGTGCCGCCGCTGTATTTGTTAATGTCGTGGTTACCGGGGCAAACGTAGATGTGGAATTGAGGGTCAATCGTTCTCATTTTGTTTTGGAAAGAACGAAGCAGATTGCCTAAGACCTCATGGTTCTTTTCTTCACCATTTGCGGTAAGGTCACCGGTTAAGAAAACATAACGCAGTGTGCCTTCATTTACGCGCTCCTCAATCGCTTGCAAAGTAGCATTGAGAATGGGGAAGGTTTCGCCTAAGAGTTTGTTGTACTTGACAACATCATCATAGTAGTCGGTTCCTTCGCCGCCTTTGCCGACCAGTTGTTCCGTGTACACGTGCGTATCGGAAAGGGTCGCAAAGGAGACTTTGTCGAGCTTGTAATCGGCAGTGGAATTACCGGAAATACCGGTATTCGCTGCAAATGACAGCGGTGCACAGGTGACCACCATCATGATTGCAAGAACGATAGAAAGAACCTTCACAAAGTTTCTTTTCATGATTTTTCCTCCAAAAAGATAAATATTTGCTCTTAAATTTTACCATTTTATATATATTAAGTAAATAGTATAAACTAATTTAAAAATATTTCGTTATTTTAAACAAAAAAAATACAAAAAAATCTCCCTTTTGACAATAGGTGATTTTTTGAAAGAGACTGAATTTTTATGCCGCATTGTGTTTTGACGATATGGCATAAAAATATCCGCTTAGGCACACGCCGTAAGCGGATATGCAGATTGATTATAGAAATAATATTGTTTTTACGGGAAATTTTAGTATTGATTAATATTACTAAATACTACTTTATAGTATAAATTTGGAGCTTTTTTTTGCTTCGTTTTGTTTTTCTTTTTGGTTTTTGATGACTTTTAAGCGAGAAAAATCTTCTCTTTCTTTTTCCTCCAAGTTTTCCGAAATAAACTTCACAATGCCTTCGTAGCGCGGAATGACAATATTTTTAAGCGCATTAGAGCGCTTTTGTGTTTTGCTGATTGCGGTTGCCAGGCGATAAATACTGCTTTCTATTTGTGCAAGCTGCGCCGTGAGCAATTTCACTTCATAAAAGTCTTTATAGGCGACATCTAAAAGTGAATTGGAATCGCCGATTAAATAATTGGGCATCGCTTGCGTTTGAGAAATGGAGACAATCGGGATTTCCACACCCATGACAGAGCGGTAGTCAATTTCAATCGACCGGTCGGTATCCACCACAACGGCATTGATGGCTTCGCTGCCTAATGTCATGTTGGCAATTTTGAGCGCCTGGTAGGCATTTTGGTAAACCGTGCCGATTTTATCCTGAACAGAGCGGGCTTCATCAATGAGCTGCATCATTTCTCTGACCAATATATGGCGCTTGCGATCAAGCAGGTCAAAGCCGAGCCTTGCCAATTCAAGACTCTTTTTGTAAGCAATCAGATTTCCCTTTGTCGCGAAAATTTGTTGTGCCATCGTTACCTTTTATGCCTGCGCTGCTACCAGCGGGTCATAGTGTTCTTTGAGGATTGCATCATCCAGCCTGTCGAGTTCGCTCTTGGGCAGAATGGTTAAAAGTTCCCAACCGAGATCCAGAGTTTGCTCAATGGTCCTGTTTGCATTGTAGCCTTGGTTGATAAACTTTTCTTCAAATGCTTCGCCGAATTTGAGCAGCAGTTTATCGTTGGGAGAAAGTTCATCTTCACCGATAACCGAAGCGAGTGCCTTTGCATCCTGCACCTTGGAGTAACTGGCAAAGAGCTGGTTGGCTAAAGGCTGATGATCGGCTCTGGTGTAGCCTTCGCCGATACCGTCCTTCATTAATCTCGAAAGCGAGGGGAGCACACTGACCGGGGGATAGATGCCCATGGTGTCCAGTGCTCTGTCGAGCGTGATTTGCCCCTCTGTAATGTAGCCGGTCAAATCTGGAATGGGGTGTGTAATGTCGTCATTCGGCATGGTTAAAATGGGAATCTGCGTAACAGAGCCCGGTTTGCCTTCGACAATACCCGCTCTTTCATAAATGGAAGCAAAGTCCGAATACAAATAGCCCGGGAAACCCTTTCTGCCTGGGATTTCGCCTTTGGAAGAGGAAAATTCGCGCACCGCTTCCGCATAGGAAGTCATGTCGGTGAGGATAACCAAAACATCCTTACCAAGTTCATAAGCGAGGTATTCCGCGGCGGTCAAGGCACAGCGCGGAGTAATAATTCTTTCAATAATCGGGTCATTCGAAAGGTTGAGATACATCACAACCTTTTGCATGACATTGGCTTCTTCAAAGGATTTTCTGAAATATTCGGCAACATCGTTTTTAACTCCCATGGCAGCAAAAACAATGGCAAAATCGCTCCCGTCGGAAACATTGGCTTGCTTGACAATTTGAACGGAAAGTTCATTGTGCTTCATACCGGAACCGGAGAAAATCGGAAGCTTTTGCCCTCGAATGAGTGTGGAAAGGCAGTCAATAGAAGAAATACCGGTGTTAATATAGTTACGCGGGTAAACGCGCGCAACCGGGTTAATCGGCTGCCCGTTAACATCGGATTTTTTTTCGGGGTAAATATCGCCCAATCCGTCGATAGGTCTGCCAAGACCATCAAACACTCTGCCTAAGATTTCGGGGGACAGCGACAGTTCCAGGGCGTGGCCTGTCATGCGCGAAACCGTGTTGCTCAGCGAAAGACCGGTTGTGCCTTTAAACACCTGAATAATGACTTTGTCGCCTTCAATTTGAACCACTCTTCCGGTGCGTTTGGTGCCGTTTTCTAAAACGATTTCCACCATTTCTTCATTGTGGGCATTTTCAACACCTTCTAACACAATCAGAGGGCCGTTAATCTGTTTTAAACCGATATGTTCTAATATCATGCTAAATTCCCTCCCGATGCAATGTTGAATTTGGTCAAGGCAGCGTCAATTTCTTCTTTAAAATCTTCAATGCCCGATAAATCATCGTTGGGAATGAGATATTTGAGCTGAATCGCTTTATCAAATAAGCCCAATTCTTTGATTTGAGAAATCGGGATTTGCTGCGACACAATCAAGGAGCATTGTTTATATAAATACAATATAATCCGCATCATTTGGTACTGCTTTTCAAGCGGAACATAGGTATCAATCTCGTGGAAAGCGTTTTGCTGGAGGAAACCGACACGAATGACTCTGGCAATTTCTATGATAAGCTTCTGGTCATCCGGCAAGACATCGGAACCGATGAGCTTGACTATTTCCATCAAATCCGCTTCCTGCTGTAACAGCGAAGCGATTTTCTCTCGATTGCGCATAAATTTGGGGCTCAGGTTTTCCGCATACCAAGGTGCAAGCGAATTCAAATATTCGCTGTAGCTTGTAGTCCAGTTGATAGCAGGGTAGTGCCTGGCATAAGCGAGTGTTTTGTCCAGCGCCCAGAAACAGCGCGTAAAACGCTTTGTGTTTTGTGTAACAGGTTCCGAAAAGTCGCCGCCTTGCGGGGAGACAGCACCGATAAGGGTAATGGAGCCTTCTTTATCGCACAGTGTTTTCATGTAACCGGCTCTCTCGTAGAATTCGGAAAGGCGAGAGGGAAGGTATGCCGGAAAGCCTTCATCGGCAGGCATTTCTTCCAAGCGCCCGGAGATTTCTCTGAGTGCTTCCGCCCAGCGCGATGAAGAGTCTGCCATCATAGCGGTATGATAGCCCATATCCCTGTAGTATTCCGCAAGCGTAACACCCGTATAAATGGAAGCTTCTCTTGCGGCAACAGGCATATTGGATGTGTTGGCAATTAAAATGGTTCGTTCTGTCATAGGTTTGCCGGTTTTCGGGTCAATCAGCTCGCTGAATTCCTGCAACACCTGTGTCATTTCATTGCCGCGCTCACCGCAGCCTACATAAATGATGATATCAGCATCACACCACTTGGCTAATTGGTGCTGTGTCATCGTTTTTCCGGTGCCGAAACCGCCGGGAATAGCTGCTGCGCCGCCTTTGGCGACAGGGAAGAGCGTGTCCAAAATTCTTTGACCTGTCAACAGCGGGCGGTCGGAGCTCATGCGCTCCTTTACGGGGCGCGGTGTTCGAATCGGCCATTTTTGGCAAAGGGTAATGTCATGAAGTTTGCCGCCGGCATCTTTGAGTTTGAGAACCGTTTCATTGACAGTATACTGACCGTCGGGCTTGACTTCCACCACTTCACCGCTGAGATTGGGTGCCAACAGGCAATAGTGCTTTATGGCACTGGTTTCGGGGCAGGAGGCATAAGCAGCACCGCCCTCAAGAAAATCGCCTTCTTTGACAAGAAATGTGACATCCCATTTCTTTTGAGCATCCAAACTCGGAATCAGAGAACCTTTTTTGATAAATGCGCCGCTTTGCTGCTTGATAACGGCAAGCGGGCGTTCAATACCGTCAAAGATATTGCTCATCAAACCGGGGCCTAATGTGATAGTGAGGGGAGAACCGCTCGGGTAAATCGGCTCTCCGGCGCTCAATCCCGCAGTTTCTTCATAAACCTGAATGGTGGTTTTTTCATTATCAATCAAAATGACTTCACCGGCAAGGCGGTCCTTGCCGACAAAGACCATTTCCATCATGGAAAGGTCGGTTTTACCTTTAATAGTGATAACGGGACCGTTGATTGAATAAATCTGATATGTCTTTTCCAAAATGTATCTCCTATAGCAGTGTCGATACGTCTTTATCAAACATCTACTTTTAGATTTGAATTTAATAAGAACCAATCCAGCTGGTTTTCCAAACCGGAATCAAGGCTTTCATCAATTAACACACTGTTATCGCAGTCAACGACTTTGAAAGAACCGATTTCAATGGAAGGGTCGGTCTCAACAGCGGCGTTTGGAAAGGCTGTTTGAATAGCATTTTGCGCGATTGTGTCGTTTGCGCGGATGTGAAAGATGAGGTGATTGCCGGTTTTATCGGAGAATTCATCTAAACGCTTTTGTAAGTATTCTTTGTAAGCTTCACCGGCAGTAAAGGCAATCAACTCTTCCTTAGCGCAGGCGAAAACCTCTTGCTGATAGGCGTAGCGCTTAGAATAGATTTCTTTTTTCTTTTGCTTTTCGTGCAAAGCAACTTTCATCTTGGCCTGCGCTTCGATTTTTGCCTTTGCCGCTTCAATTTTCAAATGCCCTTCTTTGCGCGCTTCTTCTTCGGCGCGCATCATTTCTTCATTCGTGGTATCTTCAATTTGTTTGGCGATATCACTGCATTTCTGCATAGCAGCTTTATTGATTGCTTTGAGAAACCTTTTGGTTTTGGCAGGGGATTGTTGAATCATAATCTCTCCTTATTGAGCGCTATATCCCAATGACATCGTGGACAATTTTCATAATCGAATCGCCCGGGCGCTCGGCATTATCACTGTTGGGTATTTCAACCAACAGCGGTGTAGTATAGTTGAGTTTTATGTGACTAACGGTTTCCGGAAAGGCAGCGGCAATAGAATCGGTAATTAGTAAAATACCGATACTGTCGTCTTTCGTGGCATCGAGCATTGCCTGTTCGGCATCCTCAATATGCTCACAGAATTTGCCTTCTATTCCCGCAAGGTGCATACCGGTTAAGGTATCTCTGTCATCACTGATTACATAAAATTTCATTGTCTTTATCGCGGCAGCACAAGAATGGAAATAACAACACCGTAAAGCGCGATGGATTCGCCGAGTGCAACGAAAATAATCGCTTTACCGAAGGCTTTGGGGTCTTCACTGACCGCACCGATTGCTGCAGGTGCGCCGGCTGCAACGGCAATACCGCCGCCAATGCCAGCAAGACCGGTCGACAAACCGGCTGCAAGGTAAGCCATACCTCTATCAAAGCCGCTGCTTTCTTGGGCAGTCTCGGCTGTTTCGCCTGCTTGCTCGGAAGCGGTGGTGGCAGGTGCGGCGGAAGCATCGTTTGAATCGCTGCCTGCCGCGAAGGAACCGACTGCAAAAACAATGAGCATTACAAGCACCACCAAAAATGCAATTGCATTATAGCGGAATGCTTTTTTTGCGCTCACACCGCTCAACTTTTTCTTCACGGCGATAGTTGCCGAAACAATAATGGTAATAATAGGTACAAGGATTAATAAGATATTCATAAGAAACCTCCCAAAGTGATTATTCATTCATTTCATATATGTTAACAGGTGTAAATGCACGCCCCTGACCGGAATAGTAACGAGAGAACATCTCGTAGAATTGCAGCCTTAAGGACTGAATACCTGTTAATAATGCTTCCAAGGCAATTACAAGTGCGTTGCCGAGTATCATAACAATGACAAAGGTGACATTGACTTTATCGCCCGCCAGGGTGGTGACAACCATCATCATACCGGCGTGAACAAGCACAAATGCGCCCAATCTTAAATAAGATACCGTGTTGGAAAAGTAGGATAAGATGCTTTCAAACAACTCAATGATGTTGGAAAGCAGGTAGCTGCCGGGTTTGAGTTTATAAGACTTATCGGCGAGTTTTTCTTTGACAAATTCATAGAAAAACATCATCACTACGGCAACCATCAGCGAAATGGTGACAGCATCTTTGTTTACCACCGAAATCATTTGCTTGACTTCCTCATTTGCCATAAAGTCAGTAGCCAAATAGACCATAGCGCTGTAAGCGACAATACCTGCAATTCCGTTTGGACCGAAAATGGCATCGGCATAGCGCTTGAGTTTGAATGCACAGATGGTGTTGATAAACATAACCAGCAGCATCAACACCACACCGACAGAAATGGCAAGGATGAGAATTTCGGTCGTGTTTTCAAACACTTTTATCGGTAAAAAGTTTATGCCGAGGGAGTGATAGACACCGTCAAGCAAATCCTCCATGCCGAAGACCGAACCGAAAACGGCACCGAATATGCAGCTGAAAATGCCGCAGCGCATCAAGATTTGACCTAAAGGCATTTTCTTGATTTTATACATGAGGTATCCGATGAGGATGACCGCCAAACCTTGCCCTAAATCCGCGAACATTAAGCCGAACATCAGAGAATAGGTAATGGCAAACAGCGGTGTCGGATCAATTTCATTGTAGGAAGGCAAGCCGAACATTTCCACAAAATAAGAAAACGGGCGGAACAGTCGGTTGTTCTTTAAAGAAATCGGTATTTTGTCGACTAAGGAAGCACTCGGGTCTTCACATTCCACCGCAATGCCTTTAAACTTTTTGCTGCGCGCCAGAAAAGTTTGTTCATAATCCGCTTTAATCCAACCGACAAAAATGAAATAGTCTTCTTCATTTTTGATTGCGGCATTAAGCTTGAGCTCGAAAACGGTGTTGAGTGCGATGATTTGGCTGCACAGTTTTGAGTAGCGTTCTTTTTCCACTTGAACATAATCGGCAAGCTCTTTGGTGAGTGCATCAATTTTGCTCTGGATAGCTTCATTATGTGCGATGGTATCCTGAATCGCTTGCTCTGCATTGCCGTTGTAAGCGGGAACAAAGGCTTTTTCAAAGGAGAGCTTGGTAAAGATGTTATCAATCTCTTCTTTTTTGCTTACCGGAACAATGTAAGCACCCCAATAGCCGTCTTTGACTTCTTTACCCTTGACAAAGTTGATAAAGGGATTGTCCCGATACATGTTCATTTGGAGCTTTTCGTAGCTCTCGCGCGGCAGGTAACCGAAGCGGAATTTTGTGAACTCACAGTTGAAAATATCTTTGAGGTTGATATCCATCTGTGCGAAATGTTCGTAGTTTTCAATGAGGTTTTTATTGTTTTCAAATTCCTTTTGCAGTTCGTTGCGCTCATTGAAATTTTCTTTTATCACATTTAAAAAATGTTTGAGATATTCCACATCCGCTTCTTCATCGGGAATCTCGGTTATCTTTTCCGGCTTGATTTCGATTTCGAACTCCTTGGAAAGCTCTTCAATCATCTGTAAATGCTGTGTGTAGGGGTTTTCGGCGGAAAACGGAGAAAACTTTATTTTTTTGGGAATAAACTCCATCGCGTTTTCCGGTTGAAAGTGCCCGTCTATACAACATTCACGAATAAAGCCGTCGAGGTTGCCGAGTGCACCGAATGCGCGCACTAATTTCATTTTTTCTATTGCCAAATTCGTATCACTCCTTCAACAGTCGTAATCGTCAATTCATCAAACATTATATTTCCACGCCAATCAGGTACTTTTGAATTTCTTCATGCGGCATTTGATAGCGTTTGCCTTCCGTGATATGGATAATATTCTTTATTTCTAAAGTTAAAAGATTAAAGTAAGTGAGTACCGCAATATTTGCGTTCGCACTGAATCTTAAAAAATGCTTATTAATCGCATAGCTGTTTTTTTCGTAAACTCTTTCAGGGAATACCAAGTCTTCATTGGTGAAGTTTTTGCCGAGTTTTGTGCGACTGATAATGTTAATAAATTCGGCTGTCGTATCACATTCAACCAATTCGGTGAGCTTGGAAGCATTCAGGGTGCCGTGAGCGGTAATTAAGCCGGCGTGAATGATATCGGCAGGGACATCCATTTTTTTGTAGCGATAAATGGCGTTGATGTTCAGAGCGTCAATTTCCAAATCAATCATTTGGTTGAGTTCCTTGCGCGCATTTTTAGGAAGCTGCTTTCCCATTTCTTTGGCGCGTTGCGCATAAAAGGCACCTAAAATGATTTCGACTTGAGAAAAGCGGAAAACGCCGTCAGCCCCGATAAAGCGCTTGGCTACCGGGTAGTAAGCCGTGTGTTTAAGCGCATCAATCAATTCTTGTGCGGTTTTGCTTGCATAGATTTTTTGAATGTTTAATTCGGATGAGGCTTTGAAAAAATCATTCGGAATATAGGTGGAAGCAAAAGCTGCTGTCGAAACCAGATTGCGCGCAGCACTGATAATCACCTGAATATCGCTTTTTAAAACATAATAATTGTAAAAAGGATTATCTGTCATTTTTTCAAAGGAACAGATGGTTTGCAAGCGGTTGGCATATTCTTTATTTAAGCTGAATTCAATCGATTCGGCGGTAATCGCCGTTCCCTCGGTCGGAGCGAAAATATCACCGTAGGAGGTTCTTGTTTTTAAATAATTGGCAATTTCCTGATTGTTGTTACAGTTCAAAAGCGCTTGATAATCGGCAAGGGTTAAGCGCTTACCGTACATACACCTGACTTTTGCCAAAACCGCATTGGCAGTTTGATTCATCTCAAAACCTCCTTTCTACAGACTTATTTCAGAGCTATTCGGCAATTGTGCGCTTCACCAGCTCTTTTACCCACTGTTCTTTGTGAGAATCATAGTAAGTGTCTAAAGCTTGATTGGCTTTTTCGTAATCGCTATCGATTTTTGCAATCAGTTCTTCGACCTTTTGCGATTCATCCTCTGTGGTTAAAGCGATGATTTCCTCGACACTTTGTTCATACTTTTTGTCAAGCTCTTCAATTCTTTGCGCAATGGCGATTTTGGATTCGGCAAGCTGTTTCTTGCTCTCATCCGTCATTTTTCTGGCCTTTTTGTCAACATCAATAATTGTTTTAATCAGTTCTTCCATACCATTCTCCAATATAAAGAATCTGACTTGCGAAAACTGCTTGCAAGTCAGTGGCTTGTAGGCTTAGCACAATATATTGTGCTCATACGATTTTACTATACTACTAAACAAATAATATTTCAAGTGCATTTTCTACAAAAATTATTGCGATATGATACAGAAATTTGCAACATAAAATAGTTTAGAATTATCAATAATCCTATTGACACATTCCAACATTAATTTTATAATATAAATAACTACATTTTGAGAGAGGATAAAAAAATGGCAAGACAAAAAATTCAATCATTGACTCCTGTTGAAGAAACGGTTGATGAAATCTACCGCGAACTCGGCAGCCGTGTCAATGCGGCTATGACGAATGCTTGTCCCATCGATGTGGCGCTCGGTTTTGTGCGGCTTTGCCAATCGCAGTCCTGCGGTAAATGCACACCCTGCCGCTCCGGCTTAGGGCAGCTTGCGACTTTGATTAAGCGTGTGTTGGACGGCTATGGCGATATGTCGGATATCGATTTAATCGAAAGAACCGCGCAATCGATTTACCTGAGCGCTGACTGCGCCATAGGCTACGAAGCGGCAAACATGGTCAGACTCTGTGTAAAAGGCTTCCGCGAGGATTTCGAATCGCACATTAATCAAGGCAAGTGTTCTTACTTCTTTAACAGACCGGTGCCTTGTGTATCGCGTTGCCCGGCAAATGTGGACATTCCCGGTTACATTGCTTTGGCGGCAGAGGGCAGGCATGCCGATGCTGTCAGGCTTATTAGAAAAGATAATCCGTTCCCGACAGCCTGCGCGCTGATTTGTGAGCACCCCTGTGAAAACAACTGCCGTAGGCAAATGATTGATGACTCTATTAATATTCGCGGTATTAAGCGCTATGTCTGCGACAATGCCGGTGTTGTACCTGCACCCGAGTGCATGCCTTCCACCGGTAAGAAAATTGCCATTATCGGCGGTGGCCCTGCCGGTTTAACCTGTGCTTATTTCCTGCAGCTAATGGGGCACCAAACCACCGTGTTTGAAGGCAAGGAAAATTTAGGCGGTATGTTGCGCTACGGTATTCCGAACTATCGCTTACCGCGCGAAAGACTGCAGGAAGATATTGACTGCATCCTTTCTACCGGTGTGGATGTGAAGTTAAACACCAAGATTGATTCGCCCGAAGAAATTGCAAAGCTCAAAGAATCCTATGATGCCATTTTTGTTTCTATCGGTGCGCATAAAGACAGAAAAGTCGGTCTTGAAAATGAAGATGCGGAAGGTGTTATCTCTGCAGTAGATTTGCTCAAAGCTATCGGTGATGACCAATATCCCGATTATTCCGGCAAAGAAGTGCTTGTAATCGGTGGCGGTAATGTGGCGATGGACTGTACCAGAACCGCTGTAAGAGCTGGTGCCAAGCAAGTGAGTGTGGTGTACCGCAGAAGAATTGCGGATATGACTGCGCTGCAGGAAGAAATCTTCGGTGCACAGGCTGAAGGCGCCGAAATCTTGGAATTGGTTTCTCCGACACGCATTGAAAAGGATGAAAACGGCAAACTCAAAGGCCTTTGGGTGAAGCAGCAAATGATCGGCCGCTATAAGCAGGGCAGACCCGCGCCTACCGACGGCGGTGAAAAGGAATACATGATTCCCTGCGATATCTTAGTGGTTGCTATCGGTCAGGGCATTGAAAGCGAACCCTTTGCCGAGTTCGGATTACCGGTTCAGGGCAGCGGCAAAATTGATGCCGATGATTACACCATCATTCAGCAGCAGCCCGGTATCTTTTCCGGCGGTGACTGCTCTACCGGTCCCGCTACCGTGATTAGAGCGATTGCGGCGGGTAAGACGGCAGCCGCCAATATCGATGAATACTTAGGCTTTGAGCACTTAATTGAAAGCGGCGTGGACATTCCTCCCGTGACAACATATAACCGTAACCATTGCGGCAGAGTGAATTTGAGAGAGCGCGAAGCGGTTGTCAGAAATAAGAATTTCGAGCCGTTTGAATACGGTATGACAGACAAAGAAGCATTGCAGGAAGCAAAGCGCTGCCTGCGCTGTGACCACTTCGGCTTCGGCTGCTTCAGAGGGGGGAGGAATTTTAAATGGTAAATTTAGTGATTAACAGCAAACATATTTCTGTCAAAGAAGGCAGTACCATTTTGGAAGCCGCTACCGAAAACGGCATTCAAATTCCTACTTTATGCTACTTAAAAGACATTAATGAAATCGGCGCTTGCCGCATTTGTGTAGTTGAAATCAAGGGGATTGACCGCCTGGTTGCTGCTTGTAACACACCGGTGGAAGAAGATATGGTAGTGTATACCCATTCTCCGCGCGTGATGACTGCAAGAAAAGTGACTTTGGAACTCATTCTTGCCGAACACAATTATACTTGCCCCACTTGTACGAGAAGCGGTAACTGTGAACTGCAATCTCTTTCCGAGGAATTCGGTTTAACCGCCGAGACCTTCAAAAAGAGAATTGTGAAGATGGATTGGGATGAAAACTTCCCGCTCATTCGCGACAATGAAAAGTGCATTAAATGTATGCGCTGTATTCAAGTGTGCGATAAGGTTCAGTCTTTAAGTGTGTGGGATATTGCCGGTACCGGCACATGGACAACCGTGAATGTAGCAAACGGTAAGGATATCAAAAAAGCCAATTGCGCCATTTGCGGTCAGTGTATTACAAATTGTCCTGTCGGTGCTTTGCAGGCAAGGCACGACAAAGAGAGTGTATACCAAGCACTTTCCGATAATAACAAAGTCAAAGTGGTTTCCGTGGCGCCTGCTGTCAGAGCGGCATGGGGCGAGCAATTAGGCTTGGAACCGGAAGAAGCCACCATGCAGAAAATGGGCGAAGCGCTTCGCCAGGTCGGCTTTGACTATGTATTTGACACCAATTTCTCTGCCGATTTAACCATTATGGAAGAAGGCAGCGAATTTTTGGATCGCTTAGCCAATAAAAATAAAAACAAATTCCCGATGTTTACATCCTGTTGCCCTGGCTGGGTGCGTTTCTTAAAGTCTCAGTACCCGGATATGGTTCCGCAGTTATCCACTGCCAAGAGTCCGCAGCAGATGTTCGGTGCTATCACCAAGAGCTATTTTGCGGAAAAAATCGGCAGAGACCCCAAGGATATCGTTCTTGTTTCCGTTATGCCGTGTGTGGCAAAGAAAATGGAATGTTCCTATGAAACCATGAAGGATGAACAAAGAGGGCAGGATGTTGACTTTGTGCTCACTACCCGCGAATTTGTTAAGATGGTGAAGGCTGCCAATATCAATGTCAAGGAATTAGAAGATAAACCGCTGGATGATCCGCTTTGTGCCGGCACCGGTGCGGCTGTTATCTTCGGCGCTACCGGCGGTGTAATGGAAGCGGCACTCAGGTCTGCTTATTTCCTGGCAACCGGCAAAAACCCGGATGCGGATGCATTCAAAGCGGTGCGCGGTTATCATGACGGCTGGAATGAAGCGGAATTTGATATTGAAGGCACCAAAGTGCGCTGTGCTGTTGCCAGCGGCTTGGGCAACGCAAGAAAACTCATTCAGGCCATTCGCGCAGGCGAAGTGAAATATGATTTTGTGGAAGTTATGGCGTGTCCCGGCGGCTGCGTAGGCGGCGGCGGTCAACCAATCCATCTCCACCACAATAAAATGTATGAGGTTAGAGGTGAGAGATTGCGCAAATTGGATTACACCAACCCGATTCGTTTCTCACACGAAAATCCGCAGATTAAGACACTCTATTCCGAGTTCTTAGGCGAACCGCTTAGTGAAAAAGCTCACCACTTATTGCATACAGACCATAACGGCTGGAGTATGAAATAATATGAAACTTCCCTTCGCTTAAGGCGGAGGGAAGTTATTTTTAAAACGAATCGCAGGTTGAATGCACCGCTTTCTTTTTAGCAAAATCGGAAAAGAAAAGGTCTATATTAATGTATATAATAATTATAAGAGGTGAAGGCTTTGAGCTATAGCGAACAGATGAAAAAGTGTGAAGCGTATATTGCAGAGCATTTAAACGAACCGATTACTGCTGCCGCTTTGGCACAGCAGGCGGGGTATTCGTTGTATCATTTCTGTCGCGTGTTTAAAGCGCTCTATGGTATCAGCCCCGGCGAGTTTGTGCGCAGGTGTAAGCTGCGTGCAGCTGCTCAAGATTTGCTGCAGGGCAGCGCCGTGCTCGAAACAGCGCTGGAGTATGGCTATGATACTCACTCCGGTTTTACAAAGGCTTTTGAAAAAGAATTCGGTGTAGCACCGATTGTCTACCGCAAGTTGAGAGGAGAAAGACTCATGAAAGTAACGATTCAAAATGAAAAGGAATTTAAGGTTTTCGGTTATGTCATTGAAACGGATGACGCTACCGAAGGCGGTTATTGGGGGAAAATCGATTTTAGCCAATATCCTCAGTATCCTGCCGATTGTGACGATCAAGGTGAAGTGGCAATGTGGATTCACCCTGAGAAGGTTTCCGGCGAGCTGAAATACTTCTTCGGCTACAAGACTAACGATGCGGCACCTTCAGAGGGTTTTGAGGAAATTGTTATTCCCGCTGCACAGTATGCTGTTTTTGAAGTGCCGGCTGCCGAGAATGCCGCTGCTCTTGCTCAGCAGATGAATGCTGCATGGAAAGAAATTTTTTCTTCGTGGTTTGACTCGGTTGAGTATAAGTATGACGAAACAAAAATGTGCTTTGAGTTTTATAAAGAGGAAAAATCCTTTATTTATATTCCCGTTCAATAATCGTTTTAATTGAGTGATTGTGTTTTACTGTTTACCTCGCAAAACAGCCTGTAGGCGTTTGAGTTCGGGCTTTGAGTGAATGCGCTTGAAAGCGGTTCCGGTCTGTCTTGAATGCCTATAGGCTGTTTTTTGCTTTTTACTTGAATCCGCTATTCGGAATGTGGTATCATAGTAATACGTTATTACAGAGGGGGAGATACTATATGCCGACTGTCACAGACTGGTTAATGGTTGTGATAACCTTGTTTTATGTAATTGCCACCATTTGCATTTGTGTTGCAAATTTCAAATCAGCTGCCGCTTCCAAAAAACAATTAGAGGAATCGCAAGAGCAGTTTAAAAAGAATAATCGCCCGCGCGTGGATGTGGAATTCTTTTATGAAAAGAGAAAGTTTTTCGGTTTGCGCTTTGCTAATCACGGGAATATGACAGCGCAAAAGGTTTCCATTCGATTTGATGATGCTTTTATCGACAGCTTGGATGAATTGCATTTTCAGTCCATTTTAAAAAGAGCTAAGGATAAAGAATGTGTTATTGGTGTCGGGCAGCATCACGATATTTTTATCGGTTCCAAAAAACTGCGCGAAAACCATGCAAAGAATGTTGCCTCCGGTGTGGTTGTCTATTATTACAACGGCGAACAATACGAGTCAAAATTCAATATTGATATCGATAATTATATGTCGATTTATTCCGTTAAAAGCGAGCAGGAAGAATTAATTAAAGAAATTCAAGAACAAAACAAACTGTTGCAACAGCAAAATGAAGAACTCAAAGCCGTTACCGCCGCACTCACAAACAGGGCAGAAAATAAAGAACCTGTTGAAATTTAAAACCTAATAACACCAAACCGGCAACTTGCACTCGTGCAAGTTGCCGGTTTTATCTTCATTCAACATTCAACACTCAAAATTCAACATTTGCTCGTGAAGCGAGCCCGAACACTTGTTCCCCAAAAACCCTTTTGCGTATGATATACACACTAAATGTGGTAGAAGACAAACAAATGATTTACTTATTTTTCTTATCCCTATTTTTTGACAGCCAAAAGCGAGTTCGTTTTAACGAACTCGCCTATATCTAAATTTAATCTACAGCGGCGGGCAGTTTTGCCGCCGTTATTCTTTTTTGTTTTTTAATCCTCGCTGTTTTTCTTTTTCCGCCAATAGGGCAGGAAAACACACACGCCGCACACAGCCAAGCACAAAATGATGAAAGCGGCAACATTATCGCCGGTGCCGGGTGAAACAGCCGAGGTGTTTTGCTTCACGGCGGTGCTGTCTTTAGCAGGTGTGGTAACTGCGGTGTCGGTTTTAGTGTTGGTTTTATCGTCAGTTTTATCGTCAGTTTTGTCGTCGGTTTTTGTATCGGTGTTGTCATCTTTTAACACAATCACTTCCACGCGGGCGGTGAAAGTTTTGTCTTGGTTATAGTCCTTTGCGGCAATCACAACCGTGGTTTTGCCGGGTTTAATGGCTTCAATAACACCTGTTGTAGGGTCAACCGTGACAATTGATTCATCATCCGTGTGATAATTCGGGTACAATACACTATGCGGTTCGCCTGGGTATTGGAATGTGGGCTGAACCTGTAACACTTCACCCGGTTTTAGGGTAACGCGCTGCGGGGCAGTCATGGCGGTTGGTGAAACCGGGGTGGTTGTTGCCGGGTCATAAATGTGAAGCAGGTATGATTGCTGTAGCCCGTTATACATCGTCAATGTCACAGTTACATCACCTGCTTTTTTGAGTGTAACTCTGCCGTAGTTATCAAGCGTGGCGATGCTTTCATCCGAAACAGTCCAAATACCGCTTGCTAAAGCATCTTCCTGCGCGGCGGCAGGGTAGACCAAAATATCGTCCATTTCAAAAATTCCCGCGTCAAGTTCTATGCTGATATCATAAAACCTGAAAAACAGTTTTTCAGGCGCCACCATATCGCCGGCAGCCTTATATTGCGGTACAAAAGTAGTGTCTTGGCTTACGCGGTAGTCTATGTGCGGTTTGCCGGTTTCTTTTTCAACCCACCCAATAAAAATGTTATCGCCCTTGCGCGGCAAAGGCGCGCCTTTATCAAGATAATCGCCGATTTTTACCTGTTGGGTGGCAACAACGGCGCCTTCATCCTCATAACTAATTGTCACATGCACCTTGTTCACGGCATCAATATTTGCGCGCATCGCCGTGCGGCGCAGTTCAACACTTTCTTTAAAAGCGACGACCGTTTCATCCAAATTTTCGGGGGTATATATATCGCTTTCTTCCTCTTGGCGCAGGGCGTCATCATCCTCATAGGCGGCGCGTATTTGAGAGGCGTATGTATCTAACTTGCCGCCGTCGGCAATCAGTTCACCGAGCGTGTTATCCAAAACAGACCAACGCGCTTTGAGCAGGTCTGCAAACTGCGGGTCATCCTCTCTAAGTTTTTCAATCCACGGCATATAGGTGGAAGTGAAATCGACCTCTTCGCTCGTGCTGCCGCCATCCCAGGCAATGTCAAAATCCCACAAGGGACCAAAAAACAGTTTGCCGTTTCTCTCTTTATAATAATAGGTGCTGTGGGTAATAAAAGCGTCGCCGTTGGTAGTAAATTCCTGAATCCACCAATAATCTGCGGCAGATTGCAGGTCAAGCATGGCGGCAATTTGGTCATGCCGTGCGGCATCTATTTTTCCGTTCGCCATAATCAGCGCATCCAGTTCATTAATATAGCCTTGAATGTATGCACGCTGGTCAGCGCGCCCGGGTTCAAGGTCTTCACTTTTAAATTCGGGCGATTGGTGTAAAAACTTTAAGCCGCTTGTATCGGTTTTAAAATAATTGCTTGCCGGTTCATCTTCATCCTGATAATTAGAGTAGGCAGAGAGCAGGTAACCGCCTGAAATAGCGGGGTTATCTGCCGTAACACTCTTTTTGAGTTTGTCAATGGCAACGCGGTCGGCGCCCACTTCCACCAGTTCGCTCAGGTCATAAATGCCAAGGTAGCGGCTCGGCGTTTCGCTGCCGGTCATCACCACTTCCACAGGCACCATTTGCGGGGAATAGGCAAGCCTCATCTGTTCGCCAACCCATGAGGTGATGCGGTTTCTCAATTTGAGCGTGTCGCCGGTATTCGCCATCAACGCCCATTCTTTGCCGGCACCCATGCCAAAGAGGTCGGCAGCACTGCTGAGTTGAATTTTGTAGGGGTTTTTGGCACCCTCATTGGTAGACCAGGTTGAGTTGCCTCTGCCACGAATGTAATCAAGCTCAATTTCACCGGCGGGCACGGCAGAAGAGCCGTATTCGCTCGTGAATGAATCGGGCACAAGTATTTCTACTGTGCCTTTGCAGCGCACAGAGTGATCCTTGCTGCCGTTCATATCGGCAATTTTGCCGTAGGGGTGCTCACTGTCGCTTTGCCTTGCCGCGGCAATGGTGGCATCACTTTCATCAATGCGCACAATCACAAGCGGAATGCCGTTTTGCGGCGTAGTCGGCACATCGACTGCCGCCAATACCGTAACCGGTAGCACCGTTAGTAACAAAACAGCACTTAAAACCATAGCCAACGCTTTTATGATAATTGCTTTTTTCATAGCGGTTCCTTTCGAGTGAATTGATTAGTAAATGGTTTAGTATTTATATATAACTATTATAAACTTAAAATTTTATAAAAATCAATACTTCCTTCACAAAATGAATCAATTTATACCGCAAAAATATTTTACTTTTGTTTTTCACTCGCATAAATATTATATAAACCTAAAAAGCTTTTTAATATAAAAAAAGAATTAGAACCGCCTCATGTTTCCAAAAGGAAACATTTTTCGGACACAATAAAACCGGTTGATACACCTGTTTCATGTTTCCAAAAGGAAACATTCTTTGTTTTAAAGATATTCAATTGTATCTAAAAGTGTACTTGAACCTGCTTCATGTTCACAAAAAGAAACATTGTAAATTTCACCATAAAATAACAAGTAGTATAAATAAATCGGTATTATAAAAAATGCCCCGCACTCTTTAGGACGTGCGGGGTGAACGATTATTATGCTGTTTTGTTTTTTAGAAAATATCTTTTGCCGTTACATCTTCAATGCCGTTTGCAATGAGCAAATCATTGGCGGCTTTTACATCGGCAGTTTTGGCAACCATCAAGGCTTTACCGGTGATTTTAGTATCAAAAGCATACATATACTCAACACTGATATCATTTTGATACAGCAGTTCAATAACCTTGGCGGCACCACCGGGGGCATCGTCTAACTCCACGGCGAGCACATCGGTTATTTTTACGATAACGCCTTCTTCATTTAATATTATTTTTGCTTTATCGGGGTCGTTGACAATTAGGCGCAAAACGCCAAATTCGCTTGTATCGGCAAGTGAAAGGGCAGACAAGTCAATGCCGTTTTCGGCAAGTCGGTTTAAAATCGCCGATAGTCTGCCTTTTTTATTTTCTACAAAAACAGAAAGTTGTTTGGTAAGCATAGTGTTTTCCTCCGAAAAATAATGATTAATTCATACTACCTTTTATGGATTATCACGCAAAGGGTACCATTAAGATGGTTAGAAAATTATACTAATTTTCTTTTGTCAATTACTCTTTTCGCTTTACCTTCACTGCGTTCGATGGATTTGGGGTTCACAAGGTGAACTTTGGCACCGATGCCGAGTGTGGAGCGCAACTCTGAGGTAATGCGCTTCTCAATGCTTTCTATGCTTCTGACTTCATCGGCAAAGAGCGCTTCACTCATTTCCACATTGACGTCAAACGTGTCGGAATTATTGATGCGATCAACCACAATTTGATAGTTGGGTGTTAAATCACCGCCGCTGGTTTTGAGCAATACCTCTTCGATTTGAGAGGGGAATACATTGACACCGCGAATAATAAGCATATCATCGCTTCTGCCTTGCGGTTTGCACATTCTCAAATGCGTTCTGCCGCATTTGCAGGGTGCATACTCCAAGCGGCAAATATCTCTTGTGCGGTAACGAATGACAGGGAAAGCCTGTTTTGTCAGGGAAGTAAAAACAAGTTCTCCCGTGCTGCCCTCCGGTAACACTTCACCGGTATCGGGGTCGATAATCTCTGCAAGGAAGTGGTCTTCCCAAATGTGCATGCCGGCTTTTTCGGAACATTCGCACGCGACACCGGGACCGATGACCTCGGTTAAACCGTAAATATCACAGGCTTTCAGACCGAGACTTTTTTCAATTTCGGCGCGCATGCTTTCTGTCCAGGGTTCTGCACCGAAAATGCCGTACTTTAACTTGAGCTTGTCCTTTAAACCTGCTCTATTGACCTCTTCTCCCAAATGCATGGCATAGGAAGGTGTGCAGCACAGAACAGTTGCACCGAAATCAACCATGTTTTGGATTTGAAGCTTTGTGTTGCCCGAGGACATCGGAATAACTGCGCAACCGATTTTTTCTGCAGCGCTGTGAACACCGAAGCCGCCGGTAAATAAGCCGTAGCCGTAAGAAACCTGCACAATATCTTCATCGGTAATGCCCAACGACACCATCATGCGTGCAGCACATTCTGCCCACACATCCAAATCTTCCCTCGTGTAGCCAACAACAATGCGCTTGCCGGTGGTGCCGCTCGAAGCGTGAAAACGCACCACGTTTTTCAGCGGCTCCGCAAACAGCCCGAACGGATAATAATCTCTCAAATCCTTTTTGTAAGAGAAGGGGACCTTTGCCAAATCTTCCAAGGATTGGATGTCCTCCGGCTTTAAGCCTTTTTCATCCATGCGGTTTCTAAAGCATTCGACTCTCTCATAAGTGTGCGCGATTTGCTTTTGAAGGCGCTCAAGCTGCAATGCTTTGAGCTGTTCACGTGGCATGGTTTCAATGTCTTTGTTTAAGTAACTCAATCTTTTCACCTGCTTTCATAGTGTTTTTTCATAACCAAATCATTAAAAATTAATGATTATATCCTAATTCAAATGCTTTCAGATTGACATCTAAAAACTTTGCCGGAACAGTGGTCCTGAGTGTTTCAATCCAACTGTCCTTTGCAATTTCGCTGCTTTTGGCAAGCATGCCGATTAACACGACATTGACAGCTTTAATGTTGCCTGCCTGCTTAGCAAGGCTCAATGCATCCACCGCAATTAAATTTGCTTTGTTTTTAATCTTATCGGCAATGTCCTGCGGATATTCAGCCGCACCGATAATTACCGGCATCGGATTAATCTGCTGCGTGTTGACAATAATCTTCCCGCCTTCTTTTAAATAGGGAAGGGCTCTATAGGCTTCCAACAGTTCAAAAGCCAAAATAATATCTGCCTCACCTTTACCGATAATCGGGGAGTAAACCTTTTGTCCGTATTTCACATAGGTTACAACGCTGCCGCCTCTTTGGCTCATGCCGTGCACTTCACTGAGCTTAACATCATAGCCTTCATGAATCACCGTGTTGCCTAAAATGCGGCTTGCCAGGAGGGTGCCTTGACCGCCGACACCGACAATCATAATCTTTTTTGTATCCGTCATCTCAGTTTACCTCCTTTTTTATGGCTTTGAACGGGCAGACATTCATGCAGAGCCCGCAGCCGTTGCACTGTGTGGTATCGATTTCAACAGTGTCGCCTTTTAAAGAGATAGCGGGGCAGCCGAGCTTCATGCAGAGCTTACACTTGCGGCATTCTTCGGAAATGCGGCATTTGCCCTCATATTTTACACCCTTTAAGAGCGCGCAAGGTCTTTGCGCGATAATAACACTCGGTTCCTCGCGCTCTACTTCGGTTTTGACAACCTGTTCAAAATTCTTGACATCAAACGGGTCGGCAACGGTAATGTGCTCAATGCCGACCGCTTCGGCAAGCTTAATTAAGTCAACCTGCTTTGTGGCTTCACCCTTAATGGTTTTACCGGTAGTGGGATTGTCCTGGTGACCGGTCATACCGGTGATGGAATTGTCTAAGATAATCACCGTGTTGGCGCCTTTGTTATAGACAATATCAATCAATCCCGTAATGCCGGAGTGAATAAAGGTGGAGTCACCGATAACGGAGACTAACTTTTTATTAAAATCACTGCCTTTAACCTTTGCCATGCCGAGTGCGGCGGAAACGGAAGCACCCATGCAAATTGTGGTATCCACACTTGCCAGCGGTGCAACAGCACCGAGGGTATAGCAGCCGATATCTCCGGAAACGGTTAAGCCCAATTTCTTTAAGACATAGAAGGTGCCTCTGTGCGGGCAACCGGGGCACATCACCGGAGGTCTTGCCGGAATGGCTTCGTTGATTTCGGCACATGCAGGCGCATCTTCATCGAGAACAGCCTTGGCAATCATTGCCGGTGTATATTCACCCAAGAGGCTGAACTTTTCTTTACCGATGACTTCGACACCGATGGATTTACAATAATCCTCTAAAACCGGGTCTAATTCTTCAATCACATAGACCTTGTCACATTTGGCGGCAAAGTCTTTGATTAATGTTTCGGGAAGGGGATACACCATACCGAGTTTTAGGAAATTGGCTTTCTCACCGAGTGCTTCTTTTGCATATAAATAAGCGATACCGGCAGTAATAACACCAACCTTGGCACCGTTATCTTCCACAGTGTTAAATGCGGTGGTTTCGGCAAAAGCGCGCAAATCCTTTTCTCGTTGCTCAACAATCACGTGCTTTTTTATTGCATTGCCCGGCATCATCACATTTTTGGCAATATCCTTTTGGTAATCCTTGACGGCAACCGTTTCTCTTTCACACAGCTCGACCAAGCTCTGAGAGTGAGAAACTCTTGTGGAAAGGCGAATAAACACCGGTGTGTCATAGGTTTCGGAAAGCGCAAAAGCCTGTTTGGTATATTCTTTACATTCGGCAGAATCGGCGGGCTCGAGCATCATCACTTTTGAAGCGCGGGCATAATGCCTGGAGTCTTGTTCGTTTTGAGAGGAGTGCATGCCGGGGTCATCCGCCACGCAGAACACAAGACCGCCGTTGACTCCGATATAGCTGACTGTAAAAACGGGGTCAGCCATTACATTTAAGCCGACATGTTTGCAGCAGCTCATCGCTCTGCCGCCGGCAATGGAAGCGCCAATGGCGACTTCGGCAGCAACTTTCTCATTCGGTGCCCATTCTGCATAAATTTCATCATATTTTGCAATTTCCTCTGTAATTTCGGTGCTCGGTGTACCGGGGTAAGAGGAGACAACATTGACTCCTGCTTCATAGGCACCTCTTGCAACAGCGGCATTGCCAAGTAACAGTTTTTTCATTTTCAATCTTCTTTCTGTAGTATTTCTATTTGCGAAAACTCGCCGGTTATCAGTTATTGATTTCTTTAGCGACAACGCTACCGCCGCAGTACATTTCCCTGAGCTTCGGTTTTTCGATTTTACCGGTGGGGTTGCGCGGCACATCGGCAAAAATAATCTTGCGCGGGCGCTTATAGCGCGGCATACCCAGGCAGAATTGGTTCACATCTTCTTCGGTAAGCGTGTGGTCTTCTTTTACTTGAATGATTGCCGCGGCAATTTCTCCGAGCCTTGCATCGGGAAGTCCGATAACGGCAACATCTTTAATCGCATTGTTTTTTCTCAGGTAGTCTTCGATTTGTACGGGGTAGAGGTTTTCACCGCCGGTGATGATAACGTCTTTTTTGCGGTCGACCAAATAAATAAAGCCGTCCTCATCTTCCATCGCCATATCGCCGGTGAACAGCCAGCCGTTTTTAATCATCGCAGCGGTGGCTTCATCGTCTTTATAATAACAGGTCATTACGCCGGGACCCTTCACACACAGCTCTCCAACCTCACCGCGGGTGACAGGTTGACCGTTTTCATCCACGATAGCTGTTTGCCAACCGAAGCCGGCTTTGCCGATTGCACCGACCTTGTGGGTGTTTTCCACACCTAAGTGCACACAGCCGGGGCCTATGGATTCGCTTAAACCGTAGTTGGTGTCATATTGGTGATGCGGGAATACCTTCAACCAGCGCTTAATCAGTGAAGGCGGCACAGGTTGCGCACCGATGTGCATTAATCTCCACTGCGAAAGCTCATAGTTTTCCAAATGAATTTTGCCGGACTCAATGGCATCCAAAATATCTTGCGCCCACGGTACCAACAACCAAACGATGCTGCATTTTTCATCGGAAACCGCTTTGATAATCCACTGCGGATTTACTCCTTTGAGCAGAACGCCTTTGCCGCCGACCAGGAACGAACCGAACCAGTGCATTTTCGCGCCTGTGTGGTAGAGCGGAGGAATGCAAAGGAAAACATCCTCATGGGTTTGACCGTGGTGGTTCTGCTCGGTCATTGCCGCGTGCACCAAACTGCGGTGCTTATGCAAAATTGCCTTCGGGAAACCGGTGGTGCCGGAGGAAAAGTAAATCGCGGCATAATCGCTCTCGGTCAGTTGAATTTGCGGAGAAACATCACAGCAGTAAGAAGTCATTTTTTCATAGCTGTCAGCAAATGAGGGACAATCCTCACCGACATAGAAAATGTCTTTAACTTGCGGTATCTCCGAACAAATCTGTTCAATTCTGCCTACAAATTCGGGACCGAAAATCAAACGGGTGCTGTCGCTCTTTTCCAGGCAATACTTAATTTCTTCCGCTGTGTAGCGGTAATTGAGCGGAACGGCGATGCCACCGGCTTTTAAGATGCCGAAATAAATCGGAAGCCACTCGATGGAATTCATCAGCAGAATAGAGATTTTTTCGTTCTTTTTGCAGCCGCGCGCCAAAAGCAGGTTGGCAAATTTGTTTGCCTTTTGTTCAAACTCCTTCCAGGTGATTTCTCTGCGGAAGGGTTTGCCCGGCTCAGGCTGAATCAGTGAATACTCGCGCCAGGTGGTTTTGCTCTCGGGTTGAAACTCGGGATTGATTTCCACCAATGCGGTTTCATCGGGATAGGTACATGCGTTTTGAGTTAAAATGTCAATTAGAGTCATTTGCTTTCATCCTTATTTTGCTAATATATTGTAATAAAATTTTACAAATAATTATTATATCACTCTTAATTACATTATTCAACATATATTTCTTGCATTTTATCATCATTGAAATTTAATCACCATTCATTCACTTTATGGTCAGAAACTCTCACAAAACGCAAAAAAAGCGAGCAAAAAAATATAATAGCTTCACACATTCCGAGAGGTTAATGAGGATTTTTTAGTTGAATAATCCGCATAAAAGGATATAATAGAAATAGAGAACATTTAAAGGAGATTGCGGCGTGAAACGAAGCGAATTGGACCCGAAATATTTGTGGAATACGGAATTAATCTATCCGAACATGGAAGCGTTTGAAAAGGATTTTCAGGCAGCAAAGCAACAGATAAAAGCCTTGGCGGCAAGCGAAGAAACTATGCTCGACAGTGCTCAAAGTTTGTACCAAACCTTAGAGCTTTACACACACTGTGAGCTGCTGATTACCAAGCTTTATGAATATGCACACTTGAACTCCGATACCGATACGGCAAATAATGAGTTTTTGGCGTTAAGCGGAAAGTGCGAAAACCTGTTTCATGAAATGGGCGCCGCCGCTTACTTCATTTCTCCAAAGCTGATTGCGCTTGAAGAAACCAAACTGCAGCAGTGGTACCGCGCGTATCCGGCGTTAGAGGCTTACCGCAGGAATATTGAGTGTGAGAGGCGCTATCAGCCGCATTTGCTTGATGAAAACGGTGAAAAGCTTTTGGCGCAACTGCAGATGTGCCTGAGCTCCCATGAAGGGACCAGAGATGTGTTTTCTTATGCGGGTGTAACATTTGAAGACATCATCGATGAGAACGGGAAAAAAGCAGTTTTGACCGATTCCAATTACATTCCGTTTATGTTTTCCAATAGTCGCGAGGTGCGCAAAGCGGCGTTTACCTCACTCTATAAAACCTATCAACAGTTTTCTAATACCTATGCGGCATTGCTCAACGGCTATGTCAAGGAAAAGACAACGCTTGCCAAAGTGCGCAATTTTCCTTCGAGTTTGGAAGCGAGCGTGTTTTCGGATGAAGTGCCTGCAGGCATTTACTCTAATTTGATAGACAGTGTCAATCAACATTTGCAGGTGATTTACGATTATTATGCACTCAAAAAAGATGTTCTTGGCTTAGAAGAAATGCATATGTATGATGTGTATGCGCCGTTAGTAGGGGAAATAGAGGAAACCTACAGCTACGAGCAAGCGGTTGATTTGGTGCTGGATACCGTGAAGGTGTTCGGTGAGGAATATGTCGGAATTTTAGAGGATGGTATCAAACATAAGCGCTGGGTCGATGTGTTTCCGACCGAGAATAAAAAAGGCGGGGCATACAGTGCGGGGTGCTACGGTGTGCAGCCATACATTCTCTTAAATCACAACAACACCCTCAATGATGTTTCTACTCTCGCTCACGAGGCGGGGCATTCCATGCACACCTATTTTTCAAATCGTGCCAATACACCGCAGCAGGCGTCTTATACCATTTTTGTGGCGGAGGTCGCTTCAACGGTCAATGAACTGTTGCTGGCGCACAAAATGCTTAAAGAGAGCACAAATCCAACTCAAAAGAAGTATATCCTGAATGAATTGATTGAAACTTATAAAGGCACACTGTTTCGCCAAACCATGTTTGCCGAGTTTGAAAAGAGCATCCATTCCATGGTTGAGGCGGGGGAAGTTTTGACAGCAGATTTGCTCAGTCAAGCATACTATCGCTTAAATCAAAAATACTTTGGAGAAGGCGTTGTTTGCGATGAACAAATTCGCTATGAATGGGAGCGTATACCGCATTTTTACTACAATTTCTACGTTTAT
Organism: Clostridia bacterium; assembly: GCA_017430965.1. GTDB lineage: Bacteria > Bacillota > Clostridia > Oscillospirales > Acutalibacteraceae > RUG714. The sequence continues at coordinate 66,250 of JAFRLX010000123.1, forward strand.
AAATATGCCACTTGCATCTCGGCGGCTTCCGCGATTGTCAAACGCATTGAGAACGAGGGCGAAAAGTATGTTCAAAAGTATCTGAAATTCCTGTCCTGCGGCGGCTCCAAGAGCCCTTTAGATTCGCTAAAAGAGGCGGAAATCGATATGAGTTCACCCGCCGTTGTGGAGGCTGCAATTGAAGATTTTAAGAGTGTGATCGAGCAGTTTTCTCAGTTAAATAAGCAATAGAATTAGCGATTTCGGTTAATGAAAGGAGCAAAAAAATGTTGACTTTGCAGCAAATCATTGATGAAAGTAATAACATCGTTTTTTTCGGCGGTGCCGGCGTTTCGACAGAAAGCGGCATACCGGATTTTCGCAGTGTGGACGGACTTTATAACCAACAATACAAATATCCGCCCGAGCAGATTATTTCTCATTCTTTCTTTATGCGCTATCCCGATGAGTTTTACCGCTTTTACAAGGACAAAATGCTCATTTTGGATGCCGAGCCGAATGCGGCTCACCTTGCGCTTGCGGGGCTGGAAAAAGCGGGTAAGCTTTCGGCGGTTATCACGCAGAATATTGACGGCTTGCACCAAAAAGCAGGCTCCGAAAAGGTGTTTGAACTGCATGGCAGCGTGTTGCGCAATTACTGCATGAAATGCGGAAAATTCTATGATGCCGCCTACATAAAAGAGAGTGACGGTATACCGAAATGTACTTGCGGAGGTACGATAAAACCCGATGTTGTCCTATATGAAGAGGGGCTTGACGATGCTGTCATAAACGGCGCTGTTAAAGCATTGATGAGTGCTGACACACTGATTGTTGCCGGTACTTCTTTGGTCGTTTATCCGGCGGCGGGACTGATTCGTTACTTCAGAGGAAAGCACTTGGTGCTGATTAATTTAAGCCGGACAGATGCCGATGGTTCAGCCGAGCTTGTAATTCGCGAAAAAGTGGGAAAAGTGCTGGGCGAAATAAAATACTAAAAACTGTTGACAAATAGGAATACAAGGTATATTATTGTTGTACAATTTCATATCCGTTAGGTGAGGTAACCACAGGGATAATCAATATTTGAATTGATATTATACTTTTAAAGTTAATGGGTTGCTGCCGCGAAAATGTGGAGACACATTCAGATGGTTAGCAGACTATGTCGAAAAACAAGGCATAATCTAATGCAACTTCACTGCCCTGCGATGCCAAAGCTCATACGGTGGCAATGATTACAAACTGACTCTTTGTCGCCTTTGGGCTGCAAAGAGTTTTTTTGGTCTTAAGCATAGCCATAAACCCCCGGTTCTACCGGGGGAATGAAAACGGCTTCAGCAACAAAAAAACCGGCGAGCAAAACGCAAGCCGAAAAGATAATAAGTTGTTTAAAATACTTTTCAAGTTCAGTATGATAAACAGAGAATAGAATAGTCATCTCGACCGAAGCGGAGAGATCTTGTTGTCATTCCGGCACTTGTAGATCGGGAAAATTTCATTGTTTTACCCACTTTCTTCTTTTCCACGGGATCCCTCGGCAAGCTCGGGATGACATAAAGAGAAATAATTAAAGTACAGAAGAGTGAAACGAGGCAAAAATAGACAGCCGCACGTGAGCGGCTACCTGAGGTAGTAATGCGATGTTAAGTTATCAGTAGCCCCTTTTAGGGGCTCAGCCTGTAGGCGGTCTTATAGGGCCTGTGCAAACCACTAGTTTACTAGTGGTACTGATTTGGAAGGAGGAAATGCCATGTTTGAAGAATTGGAACAAATGCTTGAACAAAAGCAGTTTAGTGAGCTCAAAAAAGAAATGAGCAAAATGGAACCGGCTGACATTGTTCTGTTTTTTGAAAGCCTCGACAGAGAGGATGCTGTACGCGCATTCCGCATCCTTCCGAAAGAATTGGCGGCTGATACCTTCGCCGACATGGACCGCGATATGCAGGAGGATTTAATCGAAAGCTTCTCGGCAAGTGAGCTGAGCGAAGTGCTGGATGAAATGTATTTGGATGACACGGTCGATGTGATTGAAGAAATGCCCGCAAGCATTGTCAAAAGAATCATTTCTCATTTAGATCCCGAGGACCGCAAAACGGTCAATAAAATGCTGCGCTATCCCGAGGATAGTGCCGGCAGTATTATGACGCCGGAGTATGTTGCTCTCAAACCCTTTTTCACAGTGGATGATGCGCTCATGCGCATTCGCAGAACCGGTGTCGACAAAGAAACAATTTATACCTGCTATGTGACAAGTGATTCCAACATCCTCATGGGCGTTGTCACGGTCAAAGACATTTTGCTTTCCGAAGATGGTGCCCTTATCGGCGATATTATGGATAAGGACTTTATCAGCGTTGAAACCGGGGAAGACCAGGAAACGGTTGCCAAAATGTTTGATAAATATGACTTTCTTGCCTTGCCGGTAGTCGATAGGGAAAACCGCCTTGTCGGTATTGTCACGGTCGACGATGCAATGGATGTCATGCAGGAAGAAAATACCGAGGACTTTGAAAAAATGGCGGCAATGCTGCCTTCCGAAGACACCTATTTTAAAACCGGTGTGTTTAAGCATGCGCGCAATAGAATCCTTTGGTTAATCATTTTGATGATTTCCGGCACCTTTACGGGAATGATTATCGAAAAATATGAAAATGCGTTTCATTTATTCCCGCTGCTTGTTTCCTTTGTGCCGATGCTCATGGACACAGGCGGTAACAGCGGCTCACAAACAAGCACGTTAATGATTCGCGGTATGGCGATTGATATTATCCATCCCAAGGATATTTTAAAAGTGTGGTTTAAAGAAATTCGCGTGGCGCTGATTGTCGGCATTTCCTTAGCACTGGTCAATACAGTGAGAATGTATCTGATATATTGGTCATCATATTCATTTAATGAAATCACTAAATATGCAATTTTGCTGGGGATTACCATTATTTTTGTGGTCTGTTTTGCAAAATCCCTCGGTTGCTGTTTGCCGCTATTGGCAAAATCCATTAAGTTAGACCCTGCGCTGATGGCTTCGCCGCTAATTACAACGATTACGGACTGCGCTACAGTTTTGATGTATTTTACTTTGGCGGTGAAAATTTTAAACATTCAAATGTGAACAGAAGGCTCAAGATTTCTTGAGCTTTCTTTATTTATAAACTAAATTATTGACTTTGTTATAGTAGTAATATATAATAAAATTAATAATCTATCAGGAGGTAGAAATATGTCATACGATATTGCCATAATCGGTGCCGGCGTTGTCGGCTCTCTTATTGCGCGTAAAATGAGTAAATACGACATTAAGATTGCACTTGTTGAAAAATGCAACGATGTAGCGATGGGGACTTCCAAAGCAAACAGCGCCATCGTTCATGCAGGTTTTGACGCGCTTCCCGGCTCATTAAAGGCTGAGTTAAATGTAAAGGGAACAAAATTAATGGGCTATCTCTGTGAGGAGCTGAGTGTGCCCTATAAAAACATCGGCTCTCTTGTTGTCGCTTTTAGCGAAGAAGAGATGCAAACGCTCCAAGAGCTCTTGGAGAGAGGCCTTGAAAACAATGTTCCCGGTTTGAAAATTATCGGTCAAGAAAGGCTGCATGAGCTGGAGCCGAATGTCAGTAAGAGGGCGCTCGGCGCTTTATGGGCGAAAACCGCTTCAATAGTTTGCCCCTATGAATTGACTTTGGCTGCGGCAGAGGTGGCAGTGCTCAACGGCGTTGACCTGTACCGCAATTTTGCTGTCAATGATATTCAATTTGAAAACGAACTGTTTACAATTAAAGCGGAATCCGGCGAGCAGGTGGAAGCAAAATATGTCATTAATGCAGCCGGTATTTATTCGGATTATATTGCATCCCTTATCGGCGACAATTCCATTGAAATTGTTGCCAGAAAAGGTGAATATCTTTTAATGGATAAATCTCTCGGCGGCGTGGTCAACCATGTCATTTTCCAATGCCCGACCAAAATGGGTAAAGGTGTATTGGTGACCCCGACTGTTGACGGCAATATTTTAACCGGTCCCTCTGCAAAAGATATTGAGGGTAAGGATGATATCACTACCACGACAGATGAATTGGATATGGTGAGAAAATATACCAGTTATTCGATTCCGAATGTTAAGCTCAATGCCGTTATAACTTCCTTTGCAGGTTTGCGTGCTCACAGCACCAAAGGTGATTTTATCATCGAACCCTCTAAAGCGAATCCGCACTTTATTAATGTGGCAGGTATCGAGTCACCCGGACTTTCGGCAGCACCGGCGATTGCCGAGTATGTTCAAGACATTATGCTCGATGTCTGCGGTAAATTGCCGAAGAAGGTGAAGTGGCACAGGACTCGCCCCGAACCGGTAAGGTTTAGAGAATTATCTACCGTGGAGCGCAGAGAGCTTATAGAAAATGACCCCTCATTCGGTCAAATTGTGTGCCGTTGCGAAACGGTAACGGAGGGCGAAATCATCGCAGCTTGCCACGGTCCGATTCCGGCGTGGGATATGGATGGTGTTAAGCGCAGAACCAGAGCCGGTATGGGCAGGTGCCAAAGCGGCTTCTGCGGCCCGAAGGTTGCCGAAATTATCGCAAGAGAGCGCAATAAAGATTTGCTGGATGTTACAAAGTTTGGCGACGATTCGAACATCGTTGTCGGTAAAACAAAGTGAGGTGAGGATTGATGTTGAAGTATGATTTAGTCGTCGTCGGCGGCGGCCCTGCCGGTATGGCAGCAGCTTTAAAAGCAAAAGAATGCGGAGTGGAAAAAATCCTCATTTGTGAAAGAGACGAAACCTTAGGCGGTATTTTGGAGCAATGTATTCACACAGGATTCGGGCTTCATTATTTCGGTGAAGAATTATCCGGCCCCGAATATGCCGCAAGGTTTATTGAACAGGTTGAAACATCCGATATTGATGTAAAAGTCAATACAATGGTGCTGGATATTACCACAAATAATGTTGTCATTGCTATCAATAAGCAAGACGGCTTGATGGAAATTTCCGCAACTGCCATTGTCCTTGCCATGGGCTGTCGCGAGAGACCGAGAGGCGCTATTTCCATTCCCGGTACGCGCCCTGCAGGTGTGATGACAGCCGGTACCGCGCAGCGCTTTGCGAATATTGACGGCTACCTTCCCGGTAAAGAAGTTGTCATTCTCGGCTCCGGTGATATCGGCTTGATTATGGCAAGAAGAATGACTCTGGAAGGGGCAAAAGTGAAAGCAGTTTGTGAGTTAATGCCGTATTCCGGCGGTTTAACCAGAAACATTGTCCAGTGCTTGGAAGATTTTGATATTCCGCTTAAGCTCTCCCACACCGTTACCGAGATTAGAGGTAAGGATAGGGTAGAGGGCGTTACGATTTCTAAGGTTGACAGCAGCTTGAAGCCCATTCCGGGCACGGAAGAATACATTCCTTGCGATACTTTGATGCTTTCTGTCGGTCTGCTTCCCGAAAACGAGCTTTCCCGTTCTGTGGGTATTCGCTTGGATAAAGTTACCGGCGGCGCCGTTGTTGACCAGTACAGAGAAACCAACCATGAAGGTATTTTTGCCTGCGGCAATGTGCTGCATGTTCACGATTTGGTTGACTTTGTTACACAGGAAGCCCAAACGGCAGGTGAAGGTGCGGCAAACTACATTCTCGGCAAAAAAGAGTATGCCGATTATCGCGTTCACACCAAAGGCATTAACGGTGTGCGTTATGTGGTTCCGCAGAGAATCAGCATGGATGGCAGTGAAGAACCTGTTAAGCTTTATTTCAGAGTGGGTCAGGTATTCACCAATGCTACCGTGAAGGTTACCAGAAACGGTAATGTGATTTACGCTAAGAAAAAACGCAAATTAGCGCCCGGTGAAATGGAAAACATTGTCATTAAGCCGGAAGACTTGCAAGAGTTTGCCGAAGGCGACTACTTATTTATTGAAGTGGAGGGTTAAAAATGGAAGTTAGAGAATTGACTTGTGTTGCATGCCCCATGGGCTGCCAAATGACTGCTTCAATAGATAATGGAGTGGTTGTTTCCGTTACCGGTAACACTTGCCCGCGCGGCAAGAAATATGCCGAAACCGAGTGCACACATCCTGTCAGGCCGTTAACGACAACCGTGAAGGTGGAAGGCGGCAGGCATCCGGTTGTGCCGGTGAAATCCGCTGATGCAATTCCGAAAGAAAAAATGTTTGATTGCATGAAGGTTTTAAATGAAGTGAGTGTGAAAGCACCTGTTAAAATCGGCGATGTCATTGTCGAGGACATCTGCGGCACCGGTATTAATATTGTTGCAACCAATATTTGTTAAAGTTTTTCCGACAAGCCTTTGAGGAATCCCTCAAAGGCTTGTCACGATAGGATTATGATGAAAAGAACGATTGCCAAGATTTTAGTTTTCACTCTTGTGCTTTGCATAGGGGTGTTACCGTTTGTTTCTTCCGTGGCGGAGGGTGAAGTCTTGGCAACCGTTCTTTTTACGAATGATTCTCGCGGTTTTACCGAGGATTTAGGCTATATTCAGCGTTATAAAGAGATGACGGAAAACGCTCTGCTTGTGCATTGCGGTAATTTTTCCAAAGGTGCGGCTGAAGCTTCTTTATCGAATGCGAAGTTTTCTTCGCAACTGATGCATGCCGCCGAGTATGATTTAATCAGCTTGGGCACGGATGACTATGCCTACGGTTTCAGAGCGTTAAAGCGTTACAGCAATTATACGAGCTGTGAAATGCTTTCCGGCAATGTGAAATACAGCACTGCCGATGTATATGCCGAAAGCACTATTCAGGTTATTAATGGGGTGAAAATCGGTTTTTTCAGTGTTGTCGACGGTAGTTGTAAAGATTACATTACCTCTGCAAGAAGCGACGGGTACCACTTTGAAGAGGAAGTCGCTTTTGCCAAAAAGCAAGTCGAGGCACTCAAAGAGAACTGCGATACCATTATTTGCCTTGCTTCATTTTTTGATAACAATAAAGAATTTACTCCCGAAAAGCTGGTTGAACAGGTTGAGGGTATTGACTTTTTGATTTGTTCCAATTTGCACAAAGAAACGCAAAAAACTGTCGGAACCACGCAAATCTTAGGTGCCGGTGAAAAGCTACAGTCTATCGGCGAAATTCAGCTGCTTGCCGGCGGGAAAGCGGATACCCGCATCATTCCGAAGTATTTATATGATGAGAATGATGAGCCGATTGAAGACCCGGAGAACACCTACAGAGCCTATGGCGACAGTCCTGTTTATAACACGGCTTATGAAACCACGATGGAGGAATTTCACGGGACTTTAGATTCATTGGTTGCACAAAACAAGACCACAATTTTCGGTGTGCATGATGATGTTCCGATTTCCCTGTTGGAGGAAACACCGTTGGGTGACTTATTTGCCGATGCCATTGCGCTGGCAGGCGATAAATTTAAAGAATTGGAAACGGAGTATAAGGATTACCACATTGTTTCCGTTGTCAACGGTTCTTCAATTGTCAACAATATCGATGCCGGTGATATTAATATTAAAAATGTGTTCGATTCCCGCGGTATTGCCGAGGATGTCTATTTTTATAAGTGCAATTCAAATTTCCTGTTCTATTTGATGGAAAAGAGTATTGAAGCGATTCGCTTCAACACAAAAACGAATTATATTTATAACCCGAGTGAATACTTTTTGCAAATTTCCGGTTTTAATGTGGTGGTCAATCCGCTCAACCCGAAAGGCAAGAAGATTATTAAGATGTACCTCAAAGACGGTGATGAGGAAATTATTGTCAAAAAAGGGGAAAACAAAAAGTATTTAATCGGGTTGAATGAATCTCTTGCAAAAGGGTATGCGGGGTACGATGAGTTTATCAATTTAAAGCCGGTTTATGTCGGCGACTTTCTGACAAACTATGTCAGAACCTGCATTGCATCCAATGTATCCGAGGAATTCTATCTTTCTCCGGGAACCGAAAGCCGCATTACATTTAAGAGGATTGAAGAATTACAGCCGAATGGAGATGCGTGGGCAACCATTGACCGCGATTTTGAAGACTATGCCGCTGCGGAAGTCTATGTAGACGGCGTCGACAATATGGACTGCTCTCAGGTTGATGAAAACGGAGAAGTGCGCATTACCTTTAACACCGGTGCGCACGGTGTAACCGTTAACGGTGAGAATCAGTATGTGAGCACCGTTTCCGGAATCGGCGTTAAGAACAAAAGCGTCACCCCGATTGTCGATTATAAGCTCTATTATAAGACATTGGATAATGCCTATAAAATTGATGAAGATGCGTATGATGCGGAGGCTGTAAAGGGGTATTTTGCCTATCTCGGGCGTGCATATGTGCAAACCAAATTGACTGAAGAGGGCGAAGTTGTCAAAGCAACTCAGGATATTTACACGGTTATGGATGATTTCCTCGAAGACCCGAATTCATTTATTGAGAAGGATGAAGAAACCGAGGAAGCAGAGGATGAAGATGTAGCCGAGCCTTATCCCGACTTGGATTCCTTTGCCTATCGGGGCGACTTTCAAAGTGATGTCTTTGAAAACACGCCTAAGACCTCTTTTAAGGGTGCTTTCAGTAAAACAGACACCACTGACAAAACAGCAAAAGAAAGAGCTTCTAATACAAGCACAGGCGACTCTGTGGCAATTGTTCTGTATATCGTTGCGGCGGCGCTGGTTGGTGCAGCTGTATCCATTGCGGTTTATCTTATTAAACACAAGAAGAAAAAGGACGGTGAATAAGCTTCATGAGTTCACAAAAGGTTTCAAAAAAGCTGAAATGGGGCTATGCGTTTGGCGGCATCGGTAAAGACATGTGCTATGCGCTCGTTTCCAACTACCTGATGTATTATTGCACGGAGAATTTGGGTATCAGTGCGCTGTTTATGGGCGTTTTATTCTTCTTTGCAAGACTGTGGGATGCTATCAATGACCCGATTATGGGGACATTTGTTGACAATACCCATTTAAAATTCGGCAGGTATCGCTTTTGGATGCTCATTGGTACACTTGCCAATGTTGTCGCTGTCATTTTCTTGTTTAATCCGTATTTGGCTTCGCATGCGCCGCGCGTATATATTGCCGTGTTTTATGTGATTTGGGGTATGACCTATACGATGGTGGATGTGCCGTACTGGGCATTTAATTCCAATGTTTCCGATGACAGAAAAGAGCGCGAAAGTGTCTCCACTCTTGCGAGGCTGTTGACAAGTCTCGGCGCCCTTTCCACGCAGGTATTAACCCTTTCCGTAGTGGGAAAATTGGGCTATGATGCAGTGACCAAAACACAGCACAACGAAAAAGGCTATTTTGTCTGGGCAATCATTGTTTCTGCAGCGTTTGTCTTTACTATGCTCATTGCTGTGGGAACCATTAAAGAAAGAAATCTCGACAGTAAAAAGGCGGAGAGAATTACCTTTAAAGAGGCATTTAGCGTGCTTACGAAGAATGACCAGCTTGTTATTGCCGTTGTGGTGTTTATATTTATCAATATTGCTCAAAATTTGGCTTTGGGCAGCGCTTTATACTATTTTAACTATGTGTGGGGTGATGAGAACCTATACTCGAAATTTGTCATCGTTCTGGGTGCCAGTATCGGTATCGGGCTGTTGAGTTTCCCGCTGTTGAGTAAAGTGTTGTATAAGCGTTCGGGAAGGCTCGGGCATTTACTGTTGGCTCTGATTTCGCCGATTATCGGTTTTCTTTTGATGTTCCTTTCCAATAATTTCATTTTAAAAAATGCTTCTACCGATGTAAGGTTCTATGTTTGCTGCGGTATCGGCTTGGTGTCCTTAATCGGCTTCGGCTCCGTAACCATTCTCTTGACCTTAATTATGAGCGATTGCGTTGATTACGGTGAGTATATTTTCGGCAAAAGAACAGAGAATATCGTGTTTTCCATGCAAACATTTTTAGTCAAGTTTGCCGGTGCGATTTCCTATGTGATTATCGGTGTTTCCATGCACCTGTCCGGTTATAAGGGGAGCATGTTTGACAGTAATGCCGTTGCAATGAGCGTTGTGCCGGAGAGTTTGAAAACGGCACTGAACATATTAATGTTCATTTTGCCGCCGGCATTCTTGTTGGCCGGCGCCATCCTGTTTGCCACAAAGTATAAATTAGCCAAAAAAGGCAAAATGGAAGAAATCAGAGAAAAGCTGCAAGAGCGCAGAGCCTTGGAAAATGAAGAAACAGCGGTTTCGGAACCGGCTCAATAAAATCAACAAAAAAGCCCGAACATTCATTTCGAATGTTCGGGCAAATTTTATGCTTTTATAAAGTTTTATCTTTTTCGTAAGAAGCGTTCACCGCCGCGGCAATCGTTTCGGAAAGCCCCTTTTTTTTGAGCACTTTCACACCCTCAATGGTTGTGCCGCCCGGAGAGCAAACTTTAGTGATAAGCTCTTGCGGTGTGTCGGTCGATTGCTTCAACATTTCGGCACTGCCGATGACTGATGCTGCAGCTGCGGCATAAGCGCAGCCTTCTTCTAATCCGCAGGCTATGCCGGCTTTGGCAAGCGCATCGATATACATAAAGCTGAAAGCAGGGGAGCAGCACGCAACAGCGCTAAATGCAGAAAACCGTTCTTCCTCTAATTCAAACACAACACCGATGCTTTCAAAAATCTTTTTCGTGATAGCAATATCTTCTTGTGTACAATTACTGTTTGCACAAAGTGCACTGACAGATTGTTGAATAGTGGCATTCAAATTCGGCATAATGCGAATGATTTTGTGAGACCCGATACAGCTTTCGATAAACGCAATTTTCTTGCCTGCCGCAATGGAAATAATCAGCTGATTATCGTTGAGCTCATTTGCGATTTTCGGCAAGACTTCGGGAAATTTTTGCGGTTTGACAGCAAGTAGTATAATATCGCATTTTGTAGCAATTGCACTGTTGTCAGCTGCATGAATTTCCGCATCATCGCAAAACTGTGTAAGCTTGTTTTGCTCAATATCACTTGCAAAAATGTCGTTTTTTTCAAACACCTTTGCTCCGATAATACCATTGATTATGGCATTTGCCATATTGCCGCAACCGATAAATCCGATTTTCATTTTTTTGACTGCCTTTCTTTTTTTTACATTATACAATAAAAAGTTATAAATGTAAATTTTTATATTTTTCTTTCGTGGCAATTCCACCTCTGATGTGCCTTTGTGATTTGTTTTCATCTAAAATTTTTCTGACTTCATGATACAGCGCCGGGCTGATGTGCTTTAATCGTTTGGTAACATCGGTATGTACGGTGGATTTTGATATTCCGAATTTTTTTGCTGTTAATCTTACAGTCGCGTTGGTGTCGGTGATATATTTACCCAATTCAATCGCTCTGTCTTCAACTATACCTTTCATAATTCCTCCCAAATATATACTACTAATATATATTCGTTGAGAAAAATAATTATCACAGGTATTGACAATTTATAAAATTTTATATATTATATTACTAATAATATTTATAGGAGGAGAAAAAGATGCCGGCAGAATTCAAGTATGAAATCGTTGAGACTCTTGGCGTTCTTTCCGAAACCCCGAAGGGTTGGACTAAAGAACTCAACAAAATCAGCTGGAATGAGCGCGCACCTAAGTACGATATTCGTGAGTGGTCTCCCGAACATCAAAAAATGGGTAAGGGCGTTACATTATCTGATGAAGAAGCAGCTGAGTTAAAGGTATTGCTCAATAAAGACAAGAGCCTTTAATCGTTACTTTATAGGTATCTATAAAGAGACCATGGGCCTCTTTTATTAAGAGGCCCGGATTTTCCGAAATTACAGAGGTTATAATAAATGGCAAAAGCAAAAACGAAAAAGTCCAAAAAGGGGTTGTCAAAACCCGCTTTAGTGATTATAGGCACTTTACTTACAATTGCAATAACCATTATTGCAGTTGCGCTTTATGTATTTATTTATTCCTATTCATATATACATGGCGATTTAAAAATCGACTTAAAAGAATATCGCTATTCTCAAAACCAAACATCCTTTGTCTACGCTTACGATTCTAACGGAGACCCTGTTGAAGTAACAAGGCTCTTCGGAACCATCAACAGAGTGTGGGTGGATATTGAAGACACCAATCCTTATATAGCAAAATGTTATGTCGGCTTAGAGGACAAGCGTTTTTATGAGCACGAGGGTGTTGACTGGACAAGAACGATTGCCGCCGTTGTCAAATACGGTGGCAAACAGGGCGGCTCCACGCTCACACAGCAGCTGATTAAAAACCTCACCGAAGAAGATGAGGTGACCTATGTCAGAAAATATAAAGAAATATTAAACGCTCTGAATTTGGAGCGCTATTACTCTAAAGAAGACATTATTGAGGCTTACTTAAATACCGTTTATTTAAGCCATGGCTGCTATGGCGTTAAAACGGCAGCAGAGACATATTTCGGCAAAGAGATTGCGGATTGCAATTTGGCAGAAAGCGCTGCTTTGGCGGCTATTACCCAGTTTCCTTCAAAATATGATCCGATTTTGAATCCCGAGAACAACAAAAAGCGCCGCAATTATTGCTTAAAGTTAATGCTTGAGCAAGACCTCATCACAAAAAAAGAATATAATGAAGCTGTAAAATATGAGATTAAATTCCAACTCAATCAGCAGACTAATGAAGATGCAAATGTTGTTTACAGTTACTACACCGATGCTGTCATTAATCAGGTTGAGCAGGATTTAATGTCTAAATACGGTTATACCGCAAAAACAGCTTCCAATAAGATAAACTACGGCGGTTTGAGGATTTATTCCGCTGTGGACCTTGATATTCAAAGCGCTATGGACAGCGTTTACGAAACGCGCGAATATGTTGCCGATGATTCCGTTCAATCCTCTATGACAATTATGGATTATGACGGCAGAGTTGTCGGCATTGAAGGCGGTATTGGCGAAAAAACCGGCAGGCGCGAGCTGAACCGTGCAACGGACTCGCCAAGACAGCCCGGTTCAACCATTAAGCCGATTTCCGTTTACGGCCCTGCGATTGATACCGGTGCGACTTATTGGTCAAAAATGTATGCCAACAGCGCCAGTATGACCATTAACGGGCAGGCTTGGCCGAAAAACCAAGGCGGCTACGGCGGCGGCAATTATGTGACTGTTCAATACGGTTTGGCGCAGTCTTACAACACGATTTCCGCCAGAGTTTTATCGGATTTAGGCTTAAATACCAGCTATACCTATTTGAAAGATAAATTCTGCTTAAAACATTTGGACCCGGGCGATGAAAGCTATTCTCCGCTTGCGACCGGTTCCATGACCCACGGCGCCACATCGCTGGAAATGGCTGCCGCTTTCCAAACGTTCGGCAACGGCGGTGTTTACCATCAACCTTATTTCTATTATAAAGTGGAAGATGCTTCCGGTAATGTTATTTTAGATAAAGCTGATTATGACAACCATCAAGCGATTGAGGAATCTTCCGCGGAGATTATGAATCGCCTGCTCAGAACCGTTATGTCAATGGGTACCGGTACGCCTTATAATGTTGAAGGTCAAACCACCTTCGGCAAAACCGGTACAACCGATAACGACAATGACAGGTGGTTTGTCGGCGGCACACCTTATTATGTAGCCGCTGTCTGGTACGGCTATGATATCCCGCGTGAAATCTATAATGTGTGGAATAACCCTGCCGGTAACCTGTTTAAAGCTGTTATGGACAAAGTCCATTCCGGCTTAGACAGCAAGGAATTCCCTGAGGCAGAGTCAGGCGTAACAGAAGGCTATTATTGCACCAATTCCGGTATGCTCGCCTCCAATGGCTGTTCAAGTGATTTGGGCTATTATAAAAGCGATGATATGCCATCGTATTGCTCCGGTCATTATTATGATGGCGGCGGTGGTGATTCCGGCGGAGATTACAGCGGCAACGGTGGCGGCGATTCCACTTCAGGTCAGTCGGGAGGTGGCGGTGAAACCACTGCTTCCGGCGGCGGTGGAGAACAAACGCAACCCGAAGAACCACAGGAAAACCAACCTGATACCGAATAGACAATTCTAATAAATAGTACAAAAAACATATTTAGGATTTCTTAAATATGTTTTTTGTTTGTGAGGGAAAAATGGCTAAATTTTATGTGATTCGCCATTGTGAAGCAATGGGGAACCGCGAAAAAATCTTTCAAGGAACCCATGATGGAGAGGTGTCCGAGCTCGGTAAGCTGCAGCTCGATTATCTGTCGCTTTGTTTTCGCAATGAGGCGATTGATTCCATCTATTCTTCATCGCGAAAAAGGGCATTGGCGACTGCCCGGGCTGTCAATCTCTACCATCATTTAGACATTCAAATTGACGATAGAATTATGGAAATCAATGCCGGAGAATGGGAAGGAAAGGCTTTTTCCACTTTTCCGAAACTCTTCCCGAAAGAAATGTATTTGTGGGATTATGAACCCTATCGGTTTGTGGCGCCAAACGGCGAATCCATGCAGCAGGTCTATGACAGAATGGTTGCGTTTGTGTTGGAAAAAGCGCAGCAATTTCCACAGCAGAATATGGTGCTTGCCTCACACGGCTGCGCTATCAGAAATTTGCTGTGTTGGGCGGAAGGCCTGGGATTTGAACACCTCGGTGAAGAAATTTGGCCTGCCAATACCGGTGTGAGTGTCATTGAAGTCGGGAGCGATTTAAAGCCGCATCTGCTGCTGAAAAATGACATTTCACATCTGCCCGAAGAAATGAGGACTCTCTCATCCCAAAAATGGAATGCAAAATAGGAGGAAGGAATGGTAATTTTAGCTGTCGACTACGGTGATACCAGAACAGGGCTTGCCGTTTGCGATAAAAATGAAATATTGGCAACGCCGCTTTCCACGGTGACGGAAAAATATGCACCGCTTGTTATAAAGAGCATCAGTGAAACTGCTGCTCAAAAGCAAGCGGAGCTTATCGTGGTGGGAAAACCCGTTAATATGGACGGCAGCGAAGGGGATAGAGCGCAAAAATGCGCGGAATTTGCTGCTCAATTAGAGAAAGAATGCGGGATTAAGACTGTTTTATTTGATGAAAGAATGACCACGATGATTGCGCACAATGCGTTAAATATTACCAATACGCGCGGTGAAAAGAGAAAAAAGGTCATTGATGCGCTTTCGGCGCAAATCATTTTGCAAAATTTTATTGATTTGAGAAAAAACAGTTGATTTTTTAAATGAACTACTATATAATATACAAGTCAATTTGATTTGCCGGTGTGATGGAATTGGCAGACGTGCTGGACTCAAAATCCAGTGGTGGCGACACCGTACCGGTTCGACCCCGGTCACCGGCACCAACAAAAAACCTCTTTTGCGAAAGCAAAAGAGGTTTTTTGCATA